>JAFRYW010000033.1 GCA_017442845.1 Ruminococcus sp. | reverse complement strand
GTTTCTCTCGATCTCCTCGGGGATAACATTCTCAAAGCGTGTTACTGCCCTATGTATACCTATGACCGTCAAAAACGACCTTGCAGAGTAGGCTGTCAGCAGCATAGAGCCTGTGTCCTTATTCTTCTCGTCCTCTTCAAACACGAGCACTACGGGTCTGAACAGATAGCTCTTAACATAGCAAACGGCCGCATTAGGCACATTTTCAAGCACAAGCCCTCTTCCTATATCAGCCATAGCCTTTGACGCACGGTATATCGCCTGCTTAGCGCTCAGCTTCGTCTTGTACCTAAACACCTTCTCGGCTATGCCGTAAACGATCGCATTACCTGCGCCGTCGCCCATACCGAAGGGCGTTATCAGCCTGCCGCTGCCTGCGCCGAGCAGCCCGTTTGAGTTAAGCGTAAAGTTTCCGAGAAGTATATGCTTTATCTCGCTTTTGCGGGCCTTGTGGGCTTGCTTTTCTAGCTGCTTTTGCTCCTTTAGGCTAAGCTGCTCGCCGCCCTCCACAGGCTGCACGTTCTTTGTCTCTTCACTCATGATCGGGACTGCACCTCTGCTTCACTTTCAGCCGATGAAGCTTCGTCATCAGCCTCGCTCTCGCCGCTGTCAGCAGACTCATCAGCCGCCTGCGGCATCTCGGGCTCGTTGTAGATAGAAAGCTCCCACGTCTTATCGCTTGACAAATAAAACGCAAGCTCCTGCTCTATACCAAGGCTCTCGCTTACAAGCAGCAGTCTGCCGTTTGTAAGTGCCTTGAACGCCTCTTCACCGTCAAGGCCTGCAACTGCCGTAAGGTCTCTTTCGACGGAGAAATACTTCGTTCCGTCGTCCTCTACGCCCTCATATATACCGAAAACACTTACAGCTGCATCTTCGCTTGATTTAGGTGCAAGATACCAGTCGCCTCCGCCCGGCAGCAAAACTCTGCTGTCGCTCAAAATATACGGCGTGTCGGTATCGAGTGCGCCTGCGTTTGCTGTTTTTTGGTTCATTTCTGCGACCTTTAGCCGCAGCTTGTCATCATCATCGGAATACACATATACATCGGCAATTATGTCTACAGCATCGTACTTATACCCTGCTATCTCGCCGCTTCTTGTAAACTCAAACGTCGCATAGCCGACAGAAACGGGCGAAAGCGCTAAAGCGAGCTTGCCTTCCTTTTCCTCGCCGTCTGTCTCATACGTTAATACAGAGCCCTCAGTATCATCACATACGACACTCCAGCTTGAATCGGGCGATTTTGCGCCGTCAAGCTCGATCCTCATATCGCCCTTTGACGATGTGGTTATCTTTACGGGATAATTGCTCCGCTCAAAATACTCTGCATCGGTCGCCTGCTGCTGCCCCGCTGCCGACTCACTCGGCGTCAGCGGCTTAGTGTCCGATCTGCCCTTTTTCATAACAAGTATTACAACGGCTATAAGCCCCACAAGAACTGTGAGGCTTACCAATGCCGCTATTTTATGTTTTTTGATGTTGTTGATTAAATTACTCATACCTTTTCTCACCCACAGGTCAGCTCATAGGAGAGGTATCCTGCGTGCTTTCATCATTTGTAGTCTGCTTTTCATCGTTCTGTGATGGATCATCAGCGGCGGAAGACTCTGTGTCAGAGCCTTCGCTGCTTTCATCTGTTGCCGCTGCCCCGCTGTCATCGGTGCTGCTTGTATCATCGGTCTGCTGCCCGGTGTTATCCTCGCTTGCGGTCTCATCGCCCGTTTGCTCGGTGTTCTGAGTATCTGCCGGTGCTTCCTCCTCCTGCTTCTTTTCAGGTACAGGAACAGTCACCATAATAACATCCTGTGTATTTACATTTTCCTTAGCCGTTACCGTAATGATATACGTCTGCGGAACTGTAGCGTCACCTACTTTGGGAACGTTGAAAATGAACTTGTTGTTATTGATCGCATAGCTGTCCTCAGGCATATCGGGCTGGTTATCCTCGCTGACATACATCTTGACGCTAAGGTCGTATCCGCCGTCTACCTGAACCTGGCCCTTGATCTGGATACCGCCGTCAACAACGCCTGACATTAAGTGCTTTGTTACCAAGCCCTTATACTTATCGCCATAGTAGATATAGGTCTTGAGCACCACTGTCTTGAGCGAGAGCCTCAAGCCATCGGTCGTAAACTCCTCGTTTACTACTCTGTTGATCTCCTTATCACCAAACAGCCAGCCGTCAATCCTCTCGATCCTCCAGCTTCCCTCGGAGGGCTTGATCTCTATTGCGGTTATCTCCTCACAGTCAGGCAGCATAAGCTTGAGCTGTGCCGTCTGCCCGGTCACGAACTTCTTATTCTCGCTGTCCGCCTGGATATAGTTGCGAAGGTCTGTGATCTCGTAGCCGACCTCAGAGCCATTATGGTTCTTGTAGTAGATCGTAGCTGCTATCGTGCTGTTGTTGCCGCTCTCCTGATCGCCCTCTGCTTCAGCAGTCTTGATATTGAGCTCAAGCGGTGCAACTGCGCCTTCACCCAGCATACCCTTCTTAGTTACCTTCTTGGAATCAATGCCTTCGGCGACCTCAAATCTCTGGTCGATACTGTAGGTGCCTTCAAGCTGGTCGCCGGCAGTCTCATACTCCTCCGTATCCTCATTATAGATCCTGTCGGAGTATACGTAGTTATATGCTACCGCACCTCTTACCTCTGCCTTGATATCGCCGAACATACCTATCTTGTAGCCGGTTATCTCGCTTACATACGGAACATTGAAGGGAACATCAACTACCAAGCCCGGCGAAAGCTTTTTAAGCTTAGTATCTCCGAGATATACGTAATTAGATGTATACACATTCTCGCCGTGGTCAAGGCTCGAGCGGTATTGTATCGCTACTGCGATATCGTTGACATTTGAGTTTTCGTCATTGAGCGGGATAAGGTTTGATTCCTTTGTCAGCTCGCCGAACGACAGCGACAGTATCTGCTTGTGGTTATTGAACATATTATTTGATGAGCTTGGTGCTGCCTTTAAGCCCAGCATTGCCGATGCGCCGCCGAAATTAACGACATACCTGCTCACCACAACATCATCTCTCACCTGCTCGACTATCGCATATTCAAACACAGTCTTTGTACTTCGACAGCTCAGCCACAGTGAATTGAGGTTTTGCATCTCGGCTACCGAAAGCCCTGTATAGTAGTACATAGCCTCTTCCGTGCCGCTTCCGTAGGTCTTCATAGCGTTCTGCTTTACCTGCATAACTCTTGCACCGGGAACTGTGTACTGAACAGCTATTCCGAGCGGGTAGTCATCGATATTCCTCGAGTTCTCTGTCGGGTATACGTAAACATTTAGCGTATCGTCAGTTGTCGAGGGGCTTCTCTCTACCGCAGATATCCATGTCTTGTTCTCATTCCAGGTTATATCCTTCTGGGTGAGCTTGATCTTCTGCTTTTGAAGAGTGCCTGTAGGAAGAGTCATAGTTATCGGCTCCTGCGCAGCCATTGTGCAGTGCGACTCGACCTCCATATTCCTTACAAATTCCCCGTCTGAGGTAAGCGTTACCGTTCCGCTGTCGGAATTGATCCTTGAAATGGAAACGCCGCTTATCACCCAGTAAGCCGTACCCTTTGTGCGGTTTACGACATTGAAGGTCATGCTTGTAAGTGTCTTTACATCAGCAAGTGCGGGAAGCATGAACCTGTCTGTATGGCAGGGCCTTAGCATCCAGCTAGCATCAGTTACAGTACCCATACTCGTATATGCGGCGGCATAGGAATCGCCGCTGTAGCCGGCACTGTAAACCCTCGGGGTCTTTTTCATATATTCATATATTTTCTGTGCAACGTCAAAGCTCTTGGACTGCGGCTGGTTATTCGTGTCGATATAATCTATCGTACAGGAAACGCTCGCCTCAAAGTCATAGTGGTTTACAGCCCACGGGTCGGCAGTTATCTCGCAGAGAAGGTAGATAACGCTTCTCTTCTTTGTTACCGGGTACTTCTTGGCAAGTGAGCCAATGCTTCTTCCCTCACGCCCGAGGACAGATTTTTCCTCACTGCTGTCGTGGTAGTCGATATCTATCCAGCCTACGTTGCTTATAACATATTCCATACCCGCAGCGCCGCCGGTCTGCTCGGTAACGGTTATCTCCTCGACATTGAGCTTATCGAATACATCGCTGTCCTCAGATATATCCTCGGGGATTATCCTTATGCTCTGGAGGTCGCCGTAATCACGGTTTACTGATATATGGAACATCTCATGCTGACCTGCTCTGAAGCCGTCGGCAGAGAGCTGCTGGTTTGCAAGCACAAACCCGCTTCGGCCGTTTTTGAACATCAGCTGGAAATAGAACTGGTTTGTCGAGCCCGAGTCACCGTTTATGCTGCTTGCATCGGGGTCATCAGCCACCTTGACATCGATGTCAAAGGTCTTTCTGTTCTTAACAAAGCCATAGTTGAGCGCTGTTTGTTCATATGTCATTTTGTAACGAACAGCGTTATAGTCAAGCTCTTCAGATGTTACAACCGTACCTGTGCCGGTGTTGATAGCATACTTCTCGCCGGGGGTGAAAAGAAGCTGAACATCTATCGGGAACGGCGGGATAGTTGTCTTGATCATAGGTCTTACAAACCTATAGGGTGACGAATCCGTGCCCGCCTTGAGCTCCTGTGCATACGCTCTTCTCTTGCCTATGCCGTCGAGCACCGATACCGAGATCGATGCGAGCTGCCACTCGTCCGTAAAGTCGTCAAGTGACACCTCAACGCTTGTTACAGCAGCCGCATTCGGCAGGTTTACAGGGAATTCAAGCACATTACCGAGACTAAGCCCGTAGGTGTACCCAAAGTTATCTGCTGTTTTGAACTTGCTCGGCCAATACCCGAGGAAATTCTCGACCTCTTTCTTGACATTGTATTCAGCCGAGGTCTTAACGTTACCGCTTGTGTCCTGATAATGGATCTTAGCCCTTACAGTACCTGTTGTTTCAGAGCCCTTTATATTGCTCGTCTTTAAGCGTATAAGGAAGTTCCCCGCATAGCCCGAGGCCACGATCGGGTCTTCAGAGCCGGACTTATACTTTGAAAGGCTAAAGCTGTCAGATGTCTTCGCATTGACGATATAGCCTGTCGATTGCGTAGTTGTGTAATAGAAGCTCGGCTCGCTCGATGAGAATGAAAAGGCGTAGTTATAGCTCTTAAGGGTAGTATCACCCATTTTGCCGTCCTGCGTATTTGACATACGGCAGGTGCCCTTATATATGCTGAGTCCCGAAAGCGAGATCCTATCCTTATCAAGTGCTGCAACAAGAGAATTATCAAGCTTGCTCTCGTTTATATAGTCAAGCCCGCAGTTGGTCTTCAAAACATCTCTTGCGGCCTGTGCGACATAGAGCTTAGTTGATACTATCGAAGCAAAATCAGGCAGGCACGCCGTAAATGCAAGGGTATCCCCTCGCTGTGCCAGGCCTATAGTACGCACGGCTGTGCCTCTCTCCTTATACTGCCCCAATACTGAGGTAAGGACAGGCATAGTAACATTTCTCGTCCAGCCGTTGATATCCTTATACTCTATCTCGATAGCGAGATCCTCAACTATCGAGCCGGCATCGGGCGCACTAATAGTTGAGTCGTTCCTAAGCAGCGACTCAAGCCCGCCGTCGAGCGTATCGGCAAAGTCCATTCTAAAGGTATAGAGATCCTTAAAGCCCGTTGATGTAGTTGTCTTTTCAGTAGGGGTATTAAGTGCAAAATAGATCGAATCATCGCCGCCGACATTTATAAGTGTATCGCCGTTGGCACTGAGGGTAAGCGTACCCTTTTTCTTCTTTGCAAGCTCACAGATTATCTCCTTTTCAAGAGAAAGGAAATACTTGCCCGAATAGTAGCCGTACTCTGCGTAGCCGCCTATCTTCTTTACCTTACTTACAGACAGCCCCTGAACTGTCCACTTACCGTTTGACATAAACACCTCAACGCCTGTTACGCTGGTGATAGGTGCATCTGTCTTAAAGAGGAACTCGTCAACGCCCCAGGCCGAAAGTGCATTATTTGTTAGGGTGTTCTCATTGATCTTATAGTTCATCTCGGCAAGGTAGTTATGCCTTTGTGTAACAGTACTGTCAGCCGCAAGCGATACCTCAGTTGTGACCTCCTTATACTTCCTTTCCTCTTTGGTTATCTGACCGGTATATTTTCCGTTAGATGTAAGATTTGCATAAAATGCCTTTCTTGCCTCCTCGAGCTCTTCCTCATTCGATGTGGCATAGGTACCCGTTTTCTGCGTTACCATAAGTCTTGCACCCGGTGAGTAGTAGCCGGAAAAGGTCGTATGTGTCCACACCTTGCTCGTAACGGTGGCTTTTTGCTGCTTGATATACTCATCTGTAGCACTTAGCGTATGTATCTTCGGGAATATATACTTCGTCTGCTGGACTGCATTATCGCCGGTGCCTACCGTATAGCGTATAGCAAAATACTCAACACTTGTGCCGGGGCTTATGCCCGTAGCCGCAGTCAGCGAATAAAGGTTTTCTGATTCCTTAACGTCAATAGCGACCTGGTCGGCAGTGTATTCATCAACAGAAAGCGCATTAACGGTAGCTGAGTCGCCGCCGCTTACGTCGTTATCCGTCCACTCCTCACCTGTTTTGGCTTCAAGCTTCTGCATTTTACCGTCCTTCCAGACAGTAATGCCCTCAAGCTCGTCCTCGGTGGGCTGCTGGTCGCCCATAACCTCATCGGTGATGTCCGTAGGTGTCGATGCAGCATAGATCAGCTCATATGACAGCACACCCGGCATCATAGCTATAGCCATTACGCCGGCAATTATTCTTTTTGCTGTATTTGTCAAAAGAGCATTCAAGGTTTTCATTTTATATTCAACATCTCCGAAAAACCGGTCATCTCAAGGACCTCTGAAACATACGGGGCAATGTTCTTTGCGGCAAGCTCTCCGCCATTTCCCCTTACCTTCATATATAGCTTCTTTAGGCTTCTTAAGCCTGCGCTCGAAATATACTTAAGATCCTGCATATTGAGCGTTACGTTTTTAAACCTATCGGCCACCTGCAAGAATACATTTGTGACCTCATCGGCATTCTTTGTATCCAACCTTCCCGAGAGAATGAGTTCCCCCTCTTCTCCTCGGTTTACAAGCTTAATGTCCATTTCGTTACCTTCTCTTTCTCAAATCTTTAACATGAGCCATAAGCTCGTCAAGCGATATTTCCATAGTATTTACGTCGATCTCTTCCATTCGCTCCTCAAGCGTCATCTCACCGTAGCTGTCAAGCTGCTCGTCGAGAAGTGCCATGATATCGAACTTCGGTGTAAAATCGCCGTCCTAGTCTTCATCGTCGGTGCCTTCGGGCTCTTCGCCCTCCTCAAAGCTGTCCTCATCCTCAAAGGCAGGTGCAGGTGCCGCTGTTCCGGCAGGCTGCTCTTCCTCCTCGTCCTCGTCGAACAGGAGATCCTGATCTGAAAGGTCGGGCATTTCGGGAAGGATACGCTCTGTCTCGTCAATTTCCTCCTCGTCATCAAGCTCGGGCACGAAGCTGTCCTCGTCCTCCTCAAGGTCGGGCTCGTATCTATCCTCATATTCAGGCTCGGGCTGATATGCAGCAGGTGCTGCTGGCGCAGGCTGTACAGGCCGGTCGCCAAGCTGCTGTGCCATTTCCCTCTTGACCTCTTCACGGATAGCCGAGATTATAGCCTCCATATCCATAGCAGGTGCTGCGGGCGCAGGTGCGGGCGCAGGCGCTACGAACTGCGGGATTATCGGCTGCATAACAGTAGTTCCGTCCGGCATCAGAACAGGCTGCACCATCATAGGCTGAACATTCGGTGCGAGGTTCATATTAAAGCCGTTATTACTGTTATTAAATGTATTGTTATTTTCCTCGTTTCTATTAGTAATACCCTGCGGCTCCTCATTTGGGTGCACGGAAGTTTCTTCAAATGTTACGCCGCCCTTGTCGCTGCCGGTGCTCTCAAGCTCATCAGCCTCCTCTGCCGAGATCTCGGTAAAGGTAAAGCCTGTATCGCCGTAGCCGTTTTCGTCATCACTATAATAGTAGTTGGAATTCTGCATTCTGTCGGTAAGGTAAGCATCGTGAAGCTGTCTGCTGTCAGCGATAAAGCTTTCCCACGTTCTCTGCCCCTGTTCGCCGCCGAAGTAAACGGTCTGGTAATCAGGCTGCTCGAACATATCCACCATTGTTTGCGGGACCTCGATCTTGAACGAAGACCTGCTCGTCGGGCTCATAACAGTAAATGCCATACCACGTGGCGCTGTAACAATCTGGTCCTGCTCGACCTCGTTGATGCCGCCTGCCTTTTCGTAGAGCTTGCAAAGGTCGTCCATATCATTAGGCGCAAGCCCGAAGATAAAGCTGTACTGGCAGGCGTTGATGATAGCCGTCGATTTTCTCGCTATCTCCTCAGAGCCAACGAAATCCTTGATATTCTGCGTGATAACTATCTGCATACCGTTATATTTTCTGATACGCTTAGCAAGCTGGAACATAAAGTCGAGCGCTACAGGGAATTTCGTGTCGATAAACACGTGTGCCTCGTCGATAACAACGATGATCTTTCTGTTTAGCCCATACTTACGGTTATAATCACGGTTTTTGATTATCTCATTGTCGATGTATTTAAGAACCAGCAGCATCTGTGCATTCGCAATAGTCGAGTTGCGGTTTGACAGCAGCGACTGGAAGTTGAATACCGAGAAGTTCTCGTCCGTTGTGATAGACGAGTAGCCGTTCCAGATATTTGAATTACGCCCGCCCGTTGCAAACTTTGAAACGTAGTTCATAAGCGTTTGCAGCATAGACCTTAGGTAGTCGTTGCTCGTGCGCTGGAAATCCTCCAGCACGAGGTCGTAAAGGTCGTCAAATATCGGGTAATCGGAGGGGGTGAGCTTGGCGAGGTCTGTCTCCATAGTTATCCCGAAGTTTGTGTAAAGCCTCTCAACAAGTGAGTTTAGGTATTCAAGCGCTTCCTTATCAACATCGGGGAGTATCTGCTTAAAGAACTCCTCCAAGAATTGCAGATGCGCCGAATAGCCTGTTCCCAAGCTGTCCTCGCTCTCATCATCGTCAAGTGTAGTGATGATATGGAAGGGGTTGAGCCTTCCCGAGGTAGCGTTGCCGACATTTATGATCTTGCCGTGCAGCGTGTGTGCAAGCTCGGTATACTCGTTCTCGGGGTCGAGAATGAATATCTTAGCGTCCTCAGACGCCATATTTGTAAGCAGGCTCTTTGTGCCGTAGGATTTACCTGAGCCCGACTTACCTATAATTACCATATTGGAGTTTACTCTCTCTGCATCTCTGCGGAAGAAGTCGATTATGACAGGCACGCCGTCATGTGTGCCGAGCCTGATACCGCCGACATCGGAAACTCTCGCATAGATCCACGGGTACATTCCCGCAACGGTATTTGAAGGCATACCACGCCCGTCCTTAAGGAACGGGTCATAGCCCGACACCTGCGAGCCTATAAAGCCCTCGATCTGCGCAAAATCGAGGCCGTTAAGTCTCATACCGGTCTCCTGCCATACACGCCTTACGGTCTTTTTCATATCTGCGATAACGGGCAGGAAGGAGTTCTTGACTCTCTCGGGGTTGCCCCACTCGCTTGTCTTTACCACATCATACATCGTGATATAGATGTTAACGGTAAGCAGGGTCTCGTTATCCTGCTGCAGGGTCACGAGCAAAGAGCTGAGCGTTTCGATATGCCCCTGCAATTCAAGTATCTTAGAGTCTATACCTGTAGAGCTTAGCTGGCCACGCAGCTCCTGAAGAGACCTGTCTATCGCCTTGATAGACTTAGTCCTCTCCATAGGTGTGACCTTTACTACAACCTTTGTTGCGGGAACCGACATTACGCCCGCAAGCCAAGCATCGCCCACCTCGGAGGGGTAGCCCACTACTCTCAGGTGATGCGTATAGATCTCGTTTATAAGCGCCCTCTTTGAATTGAAGGTCACGCTCTCGGGCATAGCCCACTTGATATAATCCTCAGGGTCGAGCTCATCGACCTCGCTCTCTTCAAAATCAAGAGTATTTGTGTACTTTAGGAATATCGCAAGGTCTCTGTCAGATGACAGTCTGCGTACAACAAGCTCGCCCTGAGTCAAGGTGTTCAGTGCGGAGTTCGTATCTATAGTAAGCTGCCTTTTATCTATATTGAAAAGCACGATATAGTAAAAGGGCTGTATGACCTTGTTTTCCTCACAAAGGCTGCGCATCTCGTTGATACGCTCATACTGTATCTCGACCCTTGCCTGAAGCTCCTCCTCGGTAAGGAAGCCCTTCTCGTAGGAGTTTTTGAGTGCATCGAGCTTATCATACTCACGGTCAAGGTACTGTGTGTACATAATAGGGCGGTCGATCTTTACGATATTTGCCGCATACTCGATCCTGAGCGAGCGCATGATCTTACCGAGACAGCCCTCTATAGACGCATTTCGTCTAAAAATGCTGAAAAAACGGAACTCAACGGGATCGATCTCGATGACCGTCCCGTAGTATTTTCCGTTATACTCTACAAATCCGTCAGCGATGCCGGTAAAGGGTATTACCTCCTCTACCTCCTTCTCGCTGTGGTACGAATCCTTGTTTTCTATCTTTTTCTTTTGCTTCTTGCTTTCCTTCTCCCGTCTTTCCTTCCAGATAGCGTTTTTCTCTTCATCTGAGAGTGTGTCGCTGTCTAAAAGTGCATCCTCCTCCTTGCGCTTTTTCTTTTCGGCCATCGCACTTTCGATGCTCTCTCGAAGCGAGACCTCATCATCTGGCTCAAACTTATCCGAAAAGAACTCGTTCCACTTCTCGCCCCTTCTGCTCTCCTGATTTTTAGAGAGCAGGTGCTTATCCGAGAACGTTCGCCAAAAGCGCTTCGGAAGAGCGAGATATTTCAGGATATTGAGCACCGACTTGAAATTCGGTACCCCGTCTATCCTGATCAAAAGCGTGCCGCCTATCGCTATTACACCCACAGCGATATAAAATCTTCCGGGAAGAGTAGAGAGGATAACAAGCCCTATCAGAGTCAGTGTGATAACGCCGACTATGACATCTCCGATAGTTACTCCACGGAATAATTCAATTTTGACCTTAGTTTTTCCGGGTATAAGTCTCATTTACCTGTTATCCTTTCTGCTGGAAAAATGCTTTACTAATGATCGTTGTTGCCGTAGAAATTTCCCATTTGGTTCGGCGGCGGGTTATTATTGTTATTGTTGTTCATCGGCCGATTGAAATTCATATTGTTGTTATTCATCTGCCGATTGGCATTCATATTATTATTGTTCATCGGCTGATTGGCATTCATATTATTATTCATCGGTCGATTGGCATTCATATTGTTATTGTTCATCTGCCGATTGGCATTCATATTATTATTGTTCATCGGTCGATTGGCATTCATATTATTATTGTTCATCGGCTGATTGAAGTTGTTATTGTTGTTGGCGTTCATCGGTCGATTGACATTGTTGTTATTGCCATTCATCGGTCGATTGACATTGTTGTTGTTATTGCCACGCATATTATTATTGTTCGGCAAATTGTTATTATTAATCCGCTGCCCGTTGCGCATACCTAAGTTTTGCTGATACTGCTGTATCTGGGCATTATTCATATTCACACCAAACAGATTTCGGTTCTGCTCATTCTGATTTCTCTGCGGAGGCGGCTGCCTGAGCGGCCGCTGGTTATTGTTGCGGTTTGCAGGGTTGTTGTTATTGCCCTGCATTCCTCCGCCGCCAAGGTTATTATTATTATTTCCGCCGCCGAAATTATTGCCGCCGGGCATATTATTGTTGTTATTGTTTCCTAAGCCGCCGGGCATCTGCTGATCGTTGCCGATATTTCCCTGGTTGCCGGGCATCTGGTTATTACCGTCTCCGCCCTGCGGGTCTCCGCCGCCCTGCGGGCCTCCGCCGCCCTGCGGGTCTTGCTGCATATTGCCAATGTCATTTTGGTTTTGGGGCATATCGGGCGGGTTGTTATTATCGTCTCCGCCGCCATTGTTGTTATCGCCGCCACCGCCGCCAAGGCCTTGCTGCATATCGCCGAGGTTATTTTGGTTGTCAGGCATCTGCCCGTTGTCGCCGCCACCGCCGCCGAAATCTTGCTGCATATTGCCAAGGCCGTTCTGGTTATCGGGCATATCGGGCGGGTTATTGTTATCGTCTCCGCCGCCATTGTTATTATCGCCGCCACCGCCGCCAAGGTCTTGCTGCATATTGCCAAGGTTATTTTGGTTGTCAGGCATCTGCCCGTTGTCGCCGTTGTTATTGTTATTGTTGTTGTATTATTATTGTTGTTATTGCCGCCGAGGCCAAACGCATCCTGAATAGCCTCACCCGCATTATTCGGGCCGCCCTGATTGTCGGGCATTTCCGGCAGATTGCCGTTATCGCCGAGTGCGTTGTTCATATCGGGCAGGTTGCCGTTATTGCCGCCGCCCGGGTTCATGCCGCCCATTGGTATCTCGGGCGCCTTAAGATCCTGCATGGGTTTTTCACCATTGGGGTGCGCCTTATTGTAAGCGTCCTGCTGAGCCTGATTATCCTTAGCGTGCTTATCGGGCGAGCTGAGGATAGAGTTATCCATAAAGCTCTCTGCCGAGCTGATGCCGTGGTCTATCCACTTGCCCGCATTGGAAACAGCACCTGTAAGGGGTCTGAACGGCAGCGCCGCAACTCTTCCTGCTGTTTTAGCAACAGCCAAGCCCGCCTTAACAGGCGTAAGTGCCGCAGATGTAACTGCGCCCTCGAACTTGTTCTTTGCAGCAGCCGCTGCCTGGCCGAGTGCGCTGCCCTTGACCGCATTCGACATATCGCCCGCAAGAAGTGACTGGTGACCCGCCATATCTGCAAGGATACCGGTAAGAAGGCCGTTAGCCTTTTCTACCGCTTCTGTACCCGCCCAGATCATTATGACCTTGCCGACCATATCAACGATCTCGTGCAGGAAGCCTGTCGATACAAGCTTAAAATCAGGGTTTATTACTATCGGTACATACACAAGGAAAACCCTCATAGAGATGACCGTTGCGAACACCGAGAAAAGCTGGATAATGAACGCCGTCAGCCACTGCTTGTATTTTCCGCCGTCATCAAGAGGCGATGCCGCAATTATAGGCGGCGCTACAAGGTACAGGAACAGAAGGTTGAATATACGAACTATACAGTTTACAGCGATTATTGCCATACTCTTTACAAGCAGCATAGCCGCAAAGTAAACTACTATATAATTCATTCTGAGTATCCACAGGTTGAAATCCTCTTCGACCGTGTCAATATCATACATATCCTTCTTACCCGAATAGTAAGGGCCTCTAAGGTTGTCAAACAGGCTTGGGTTCTTGTCATAAGCAGAGTTCTTTGCCGCTGTTCTGCTGCCCATACCCATAGTACCTATAAGGAAGAGTATCCTGTCAAGAGGAACGTCCTGATCGACATAGAATTTCTGCTTATCATAGGATTCATGCGGTCTGAAGGTCGTGGAGTTAGATGTATTGAGCACTGTCATACAGTGGTCAAGGCTTCTTGCAACTCTGTCATTGTATGTATCGGAAGCAAGCTCCTGATCTATATCCGCCGAATTGTATATCTCCTGCAATACCGACTGCCATGTGTCTATTTTATTTCCGTCCTCATCTACATCATTATAGTAGTAGTTGAACACCCCCGAGCTCTCGAGCAGAGCCAGGTCGCCCCTTATCTCGTTGAAGCAGGCATTGATATTATATCTGTTCTTATACGAAGGGTTAAGGGAATAGTTACCTACCGTATTGAAAATTCTCGACATCGTCGCAAACTGCTCGTCGGTAAACTCAATGTGCGGGTCATCGCCCACAAGTGTATCGGCATTATCAAATATCTCATTTACAGAATCCATAAGATAGTTGGTAAATGTTATGCTGACAGTAACTATCAGGTTCATGCTGATGATGATCAGGGTACTCCTGAGAACGTTCCTGATTATCTGCCCGTACGACTGCTTCACCTTATCATCAAGGTCAAATGACTTTTTAACTACAGCCATTATCGCAAACACGAATATCAGCACTATGCCGATAGCCGCCATGCCCCAGTAAATGTTCTGAACAGTCTTGTTATTAAAGAACACATTTACCAGATACTCGGACTCGCCGTTGTATTCCGCCTCGCTGATGCCCGAAAAAACGTTAAACAGCGACTGAAGCCACGACAGTATCAGACAAAACAGTATTTCGACACCGTAGAATATCTCGCCTATAAAATTTTCAATAGCTTCAATTAAGCCGTCTACGATACTGCCCATAATGTTATCTCACTCTCAATTTCTTTCTTGCCATTACCATATATGTTATCGCACTTATGATCACAGCCGCTGCCAGGATCCCGAACCAGAGGCCCTGCCTATCGAGGTAGAACTTTATCACAAAGTCATCTGTGACAGTATTCCCCGCATCGTCTGTAACACTCAATGAATACTTGCCCGGCATTTTCAAAACGCCGTCTGTCGGCAGCTTATATTCAGAACCGTCTCTTATCAGGGCAACGGTATCGCCGTCTTCTATGCCCGAAACGGTAACTGCGCCCTTTGCCTTGCCGTCCTCGACGCCATCGAGCTCGACTGTGGGCGGTGTATGGTCTATCTCGACCTTCAGCGCATACTCAACGCCGGTTGAGTTGCAGCGATATGAAATAAGGTAGCTGCCGTCCTTTTTCAGCTTCGCTATTTTTTTGTCATTAAACTGCTGCTCCTCATCATCAAAGGCCACCTCGACCAGCTCAAACCCGTCGGGGAGCTGATACGAGCTTATCATTCCCGTCTTTTCGGGAACTATCGTAAATGTGAGAAGCTGCGTCTGTGAATCGTTGCCGTTGATGACGAGCGCATAATTGCCCGTAAGCGTAAGGTCGCTGTAATCAGCGTCCTCCAAGATCTCGCCGTCAAGATACAGCTCGCTCGTAAGGCCGGAGTCTACATTCAAATAGACGCTGCCCGTAGTGATCATTCTGTTTGCAACGTTTGAGGAAACGGTAAGCCCGCTGCTGTCAGCAACAGTATAGGTATATAGATTTTGCTCGTAGCTGTATACTACGCCGTCAGAAACCTTTACAATGTCTGATGACTGGTCGGCCTCCTCCTCCTGAGTAGTGTCGACAGGCTCCCCGGTAAAAAGATCTATCTCACCCTCATAATCCATATCCACGCCTGCGGAGCTTACCGACAAGAGCAGTGACAGAGGCAGCGATAGCAGCTTGAAGATGAACATTCCCCGTTTTCCTTTCGTTTAATTACTCTGCTTTACCAAGCACTATATCATTTCTCTCCTCAAGATCGTAGTAGACCTCGTCTGCCTTGAACATATGGCTCCTAAGCTCGCCCATATCCATGGTACCCATTTTGTAGTAAGGGCACAGGTAGCTCGGGGTATACTTTGTTTTCAGAGGGAAATTACCGAAGGTAACGATTATTGCGTTACCTGTAGATTCCTTATTATTGAGCATCTGAAGCTCACTCGGGTAGATGAGCGGCCTTACCTGCGTCTGGCTGGAAAGGTTTATATCGCCCTCTTTTCCGCCGATAGCGGAGGAGGTGCTCGCTGTTCTTACCGTCATATTGCCGCAGAGCTTTGAAAACTCTTCACAGGTGCCTATATCGTTGGAACCGATGAACATTTTCATACCGCAGTTAGACTTAACGATATCGGCGACCTCGTTGCCGTAAACGTTAGAAAGCTGTGAATAAGACTGAACGACCATGTTGAACCAGATCTTTCTCGAACGGCCAACGGTTATCATCTTATCGAACTTCTCGATCTTCGGCATATTACCGAACTCATCGAGTATAAAGTAAACATTTCTCGGAAGCGAAAGATCCTCTCTTGAAGACGCAACCTTGATGAGCGCCTTATACATACACAGGATAAACACAGCCGCAAGCCCGTGACGGGTATCCTTTTCATCAGGTATCTTCATAAACAGTGCCGTAGGCCTTTCTGCGAATGAAGCTGCATCAACGTCTGTAGCGCTCGTCAAGCCGCAAAGACCGCGGTCATTGAACATATTGAGCTTATCGAACGTGATAGACATATAGGATGAAAGCGTAGTATCCGCAGCGGAAAGCACCTGACGTGAAAGTGTATATGCCTGCGAGAGCTTGCTTCTGCCGTTAAAGTAATCCTTAAGCGCCGCAAACTCATTTTCCGAGTTAGTGAGCGCCTTGTTGATATTAAAGAAGTTGAATTTTTCCTTTGACATACCCAGCCTTGGATCCTCGCTGTCTTCAAGCATAGCAAGGCAGGTAGACATTATGATAGAGCGTGCGCCCTTTTCCCAAACAGGGTCTTTTTCGTTTTCAACAGGGCAGATAACGGAAACAAGGTCGTTAAGGTCTTCATACATCTCGTCATAGATCTGCTGCCTTGTTACCGCAACATCGTCCTGGCAGTGCGAGGGGTCGGCATATGCCTTTCCTCTCCACTCAAACCATATAGCCCCCGGGTCTGCATCGCCGTCGGGGCGGGTAAGGTCTGAATAATCGTCCATGCTGTCACGGTGGGCAACTATGCCCTTGCCCGCATCAACATAAGCCTGATACATATCCCATATATCGCCGAGGGGGTTCCAGCGGCTTGATGAGTAGGTATCACGAAGGTCGAGGAGGAGCACGTTGTACCCTCTCTCCTTCAAAAACTGTGAATGAAGGGAGAAAAGCTCTCCCTTAGGGTCTGTCATGATCATCGAGCTGCCGCAGGCTGTAGCGCCGAGCAGCTGGATCATGGGGTTGATAAATGTAGTAGTTTTACCTGAACCGGTAGCACCTATGATAAGTGAGTGCGCCCCCGACAGGAAGTTTACGTGCATAGTGCCGTTTTTATCGACAACGGCTCTGACGGGTATGCCGTCCTTTTTGCACTCGCTCAGATCCTTATAGTTATACTCGGGGAAGTATTTATCCCTTTCCTTCTCGGTAAGGAAGCGGCTGTTTTCAAGGCTTCCCTGAACTACGTCGATCTGCCCCTTCTTGCCCAGCAGCCCCTTTCCGGTGCCGAGCATAAGATCGAGGTTATTGCTCGAGAAGAGCCATATGATACCTATTGCCACAACAGCCACAAAGCCTATGAGCCATGTTTTAGGCTCGATAAAGTAATGCGGGTGCACCTTAAAGTTCTTTGTCCCGAATGCGATGATATAATCGCCAAGGGTGCGGATACCAAAGCCCCCCACTACAAGAATGAAGAACGCTATAGTGATATTTCTCGCAACTTTCCCCTTTGGGATACTCTTAAAAAACTCGATAAGTCCTTTCAATTAAAGTCACCCGCCTTTACATCATTTAAAGCGTCAAGTCAGTTACCTTGATACCACTTGATTTGCTTATATCGGTAAGCTTAGCACTTGAGACCTTGCTTACATAGGGCATTTTTTCCGGGCTGCCCTGATAGTACATACCCTGAAGACCCTTACACTCCTGAATAAATTCAAGCTTTGTAAGTGTGCCGTTCAAAAACGCTGTATTGTTCTTGCTCAGAAGATCGTTATAGTTTGCATCAAAGTTATAGAGCGTAAAGTGCAGCGTGCCTTCATTATCTTCTTCCACGAACTGATAGCCGATGCCCTCGGTATACTCTATAGCCTCTTCCTTGCTGCTATAAATATTACCGTAAGAGTTCTCGTATGTGTTTTCGCTGTGAGTTATCACGATATTGCTACCATTCTTTTTCGCTTCCTCGACAACCTTATCGGCAAAAGCCAGCTTTTCGCTGTCGGTATAAGAGCCAAACTCGGTCAAATAATCATTATACAGCTCCTCGCCCCATGAATACCTTAATCCATACATATATTGAGAAAGCAATTGATTCGTTCCCGTGGTGCCGTCATCATAAACGTAAGACACCATCCATTCGTTATTAGAGCTATAGGAAGGCTTTATCAGATATTCGCCGCCCGTAGCCTCTTTCTGTGAGCCGTAGGAGCCGTAGGTAACGCTGTCCTCATAAAGCTCAACTCTTGAGCCGTTTCCGAGGCGAAGGCCGCCGTAAACGAGCAAGCCCTGATTCATAAGCACCGAGCCCTCATCGAGCCAGAAGGGGCAGGGTGAGCCCTTTGTATCCGAAAGGCCGCCGTAGATAGCGCCGCCCTTTTGGATAATAATATCGCCGCCTATGCACTTGATCGAGCCGCAGCCGTTTTTAGCAACATTGGTGCCCTGCTGGAAGGGGAATATAGCGCCGCCCTTTTTGACTATGATAGTTCCGCCACGGTTCTCTATAGTGCCGTTATTGATAAAGTTGCCCTCGATACTTAAGATACCGCCCTTTTCGATGATGATCTTATCGCCGTTTCTAAGGATAACGCCGTTTTGCTTATCGCCCTTGCCGTCTCCGCCGATATAGTCGGCCTCGGTAACGCTCAGGATCTGCCCTTCCTTAACGGTGGTAGTGCCCGTAAGCGCCGAGAAAAGGTACTTTTCGCCGATATACCACATAGGCCTGTCGTAATATCTTCCTTCATCTTCATCATCGGCCGTAAAGACATAGCCGGTGTTTCTTGTTACAAGAACCTCGTCATCATTACCCTTATCGTATATAACGGGCTGGAATAAATAGCCGGATAGTGCTCGTGAAAACAGCTCAAGCAGTTCCTCCTTAGTTGTCGGGATCATGCCATATAAAAGTTGAAACGTGAAAGCAGTCCCTTTGTCTTTTTTTAAGGTTTCGAGTAACTGGTTTATTTCTTCATCGGTAATACTATTAATACCATTAATACCTCCGCTACCCCAGCCTGACATTCTGAACGTCCAGCTTTTAGCCGAATCTTCACTTGTGACGATCTGCGGGAGCGATTCCGAGCTCTTGTCCGTAGCTGTAAGATAATAATTGGTATCCGTGCTGCTTTTAAGCCTTATCTTATACATCGGCTTATCAATATTGGTATTTGCTCCGGTATATTTGACGCTGACCGGGTTCATATCCGCCGTTGTAAAGAAAACGTCCTTACCGGTATCTACACCGTATTTTCTGTAATTAGCAGGCTCGCTGTAGGTCTTGTCAAGCTGGACATAATGAGCATACTGCTCTCTTATATAATCGCCCCATGCCCCTGTGCCCGTAGAAACGAAGTATTTTCCGTAATCGCCTTCGTCAATTACTCTTGAAACGCCCGATATAGGGGAAGCCTCTTTACCGATAACTATCGAGCCCGGGGCGGTCGCCGAAAACAGCCTGCCCATTTTAAAGGGGTAGTCATAATCGCCGTAAATAAACAGCGACAAATGCCACTGGTCATCACGGGGGTAGTTATCCTTGTTTACCCTTTCCCACCGCCAGAACTCTACGCTGCCGTGAACGGCATCGAGAATGTCAGACTTGATCTCAGCCTCAACGTCCTCGTTCTCTTCGCTATCAGCCTCTTCATCGGTGCTGGCATAGGCGTTAAATGGCCTAATAAGGCTATCCGCCGCAAAGGTGAAAGCCAATGCGGCAGCAAGCGTGATTATCTCTATTCTTTTTTTCCTGAGAAAAGATGTGTGTTTCATAGATAAAGATCCTTTTTGGTTTTAGCTTATTTCAAGCTAAAGGTCAAATCAGCTGTTACGAGTTCTTAGAAGCCGAATTCATCCAGTCTGTGAGCAGCGGAGAAGCTATTCTAAGTACAACTACGAGAATAAAGATGAGTGAGAAGCCTATGATAGCGCTCTTAAGGTGCTGCTTAGCCTTTTCTCTCTCCTGCGGCTCCTCTGCCTTTGCATACTTAAGACCAAGGCTTACGCAATATACACCGCCGACTGCTGCCACCAGCGGGATAAGTACGTTGAGCACACGTTCTACAAGGCCGATGATAGGCTCTGTAACGCTGTCAAGGTCAACGTCAGGGTCGTTAGCCTTATTTGTTGTTGTCTTAGTAGCAAAAGCTGTTATCATTGTCATCTGTGCAGCTGCTACTGCACCCATTGCCTTAGCTGTTGTAAGCATTAGTTTTCTTCTGATTGAATTTTTCATTTTAGTGACCTCCTATGATCAAAGAACTTTCTTGTTATTCTTAACCGGCGCACCGGTCGTTAACTCTCTGTGCCTCGTCTGAGGCTCAGGCGCTATGCCTGTTCGCTTGAACCTTTCACGGTTAAGCATCTGTACGGTCTTCACCATATTCTCGACCGTCAGCGCAGGTGCTCGGGGCATCTGCCTGCCAAGCCCCACAAGGGCGGCCTCGATCTGCCTGTCATTCATTTTGACACATCTCCTCGGGTATTATTGCAGCATTTCCTTTAGCTTGTTTCTTCCTCTGAGCAGCTGCGACTTTACCGTGTTGGTAGATTTTTGCAGCATCTGCCCTATCTCAGAAACCGTCAGTCCGCTGAAATAGTAAAGCTCTATTATCTCTCTGTAGTCATCATCGAGATCTTTAAGTGCATCTCTTACAGCAATGATATCCTCAGCGCTTGCCTCGCTGGTACCGTAAAGCGTCTCGCTGCCGAACATATCGTCATTGATCTCATCGCCGTACTTACGGTTTATCAGAAATTCCTTCGCACAGTTGACAGTAACTCTAAGAAGCCACGCCTTGCGGTGCTCCTCACTGTCAAATGTTCTCTTTCTTCTGAAATAGCGATAGAATACGTCCGAATAAACATCGTCTGCATCTGTTCTGTTCCTGACATACCGCATGGCCACGCCGAATATCATGTCGCTGTACTTTCTTACTATTTCTTCGTCATTCATAAGTAATACCCTTGAGTTCCGGATTTGGGTGCAGGCTTTTATAAACATTTTATGAAATGCTCGCCTTACCCAAAGCCCATATTTTCTATAATATAATATAGTATAGCAAAAACCTTGAGCTGACCTACTCATATGCTATAATTATACTATAGTTTTGTTTTTTTTGCAATTACCGATTTGGTACATCGACAATTTTTGGCGTTTTCTCATAAGATATTACTGAATTGTTGATTTATTTTGTTAAATATAAACAAATAATTTGTTTTACTTTTACATTTCCCGCATATTGTATTCCTTATCCTCATCAATAAGACCTAACATTATTTTGCCGAATTTCGGGTCAAACTGTGTTCCGAGCCCGTTTTCGATCTCGTTTCTGACGATCTCCTGCGGCAGCACATCACGGTAGCTTCGCTTCGAACTCATAGCATCGTAAGCGTCCGCCACTGCGATTATCCTGGCTATCTCGGGTATTTCCTCGCCCTTCAAGCCCTCGGGGTAGCCCTTTCCGTCATACCGCTCGTGGTGGTAGTGTGCCCCAATCGTCAGGTCGGGAAATCTTGTGATCTTTGAGAGTATCTGCATACCCTTGACGGGGTGCGATTTGATAACGTCGTATTCCTCATCGGTCAGCTTGC
>JAFRYW010000032.1 GCA_017442845.1 Ruminococcus sp. | reverse complement strand
GGCTGCTCAGGCTATGCTTGCTCAGGCAAACCAGGCTCCTTCGTCTGTACTCCAGCTGTTACAGTAATAATTACCATTTCGCAAGAAACGGTCAATTAAATGAATATCGCCCTCCCTGAGAAACGGGGAGGGCGTTATTTTTTGTGCAGCAGCCGTGCCCTCGTCAAACGCCGGGCTTGACATTCACGCTTTAATATGGTATAATAATAAATTGATATATTATGTGTTTTGGAGGTAATCAAATGTTAAAAACAGGCTCTGATATAATCATCGAGTGTCTGCTTGAGCAGGGTGTTGATACAGTATTCGGCTACCCGGGCGGGGCGGTTCTCAATATTTATGATTCGCTTTATATGTATTCGGACAAGATCCGCCACGTTATTACAGCACACGAGCAGGCCGCCTGCCACGCCGCTGACGGCTATTCGAGAACTACGGGCAGGACGGGCGTTGTCATAGCGACCTCGGGCCCCGGTGCTACAAATCTTGTTACGGGCATAGCTACCGCTTATATGGACTCGATACCGCTTGTGGCTATAACGGGAAATGTTCCCACGAGCCTGCTGGGGCTTGACAGCTTTCAGGAGGTCGACATCTGCGGCATAACTATGCCGATAGTAAAGCACAACTACATAGTCAAGGACATAACAAAGCTTGCCGACACTATAAGGGAGGCCTTCTACATCGCAAATTCGGGCAGGAAGGGGCCTGTTCTTATCGACGTTCCGAAGGACATAACTATCGGCAAGACGGAGTATGAGCCGAAGGCGCCCAAAAAAATAATCAACCACAACCCCGATGACATCAACGAGCAGATCGATCAGGCTATCGAGGTCATCAAGAGCGCAAAGCGCCCGTATATATACGCAGGCGGCGGCGTTGTTTCCTGCAACGCAGTTGAGGAAATGGACGAGTTTGTTACCAAGATAAACGCCCCCGTTTCCCTCTCGCTCATGGGGCAGTGCGCCTTTGACAACACGAGGGAGGAATACCTCGGTATGCTCGGTATGCACGGCACAAAGGCTTCGGCTATGGCACTCAACAAGTGCGATGTTATGATAGTTCTGGGCTCACGCTTCTCTGACAGAGTTATCTGCAACCCCGGCACATTTGCTAAGGACACGAAGATCATACACATAGAGATCGACCCAGCAGAGATCGACAAGAACATTGTAGTTAACTACTCCGTAGCGGGCGACATTGAGTACATTCTCGCAAAGATGAACGAAAAGCTCCCGCAGCTCGAGCACAAGGAATGGATGAACGAGGTGCTCGGCTGGAAGAAGCAGTACGCACTCAAAATGGTGCCTATCGAGAGCGAGGACGAGGTGCTCCCGCAGGACGTGCTCGAAGAGCTTGACAGGCTGACAGACGGCTCGGCGATCCTCACAACAGAGGTAGGCCAGCACCAGATGTGGGCAGCGCAGTATTACAACTTCAAAAAGCAGCGCCACTTTGCTTCGTCGGGCGGCTTGGGAACTATGGGCTACGGCCTCGGTGCAGCTATCGGCTCGAAGGTCGGCAACCCCGATGAGGTGGTAGTAAACGTAGCGGGCGACGGCAGCTTCTTTATGAACCTAAACGAGCTCTCCTCGCTTGCAAAGCATAACATTCCCGTTATCGAGCTTGTATTTGAGAATGACGTGCTCGGAATGGTAAGGCAGTGGCAGAGGCTGTTCTACGGCAAGCGCTTCTCGCAGACAGACATTGAGCGTGGCACAGACCTTATGAAGCTTGCAGACGCTTTCGACATCGAGGGCGTTCGCATCACTAAAAAATCAGAGATACGTGCAGGGCTTGAAAAGGCGCTCAGCTGCGGCAGGCCATGCCTGATAGATGTAGTCATCAACAAGGACATAAACGTTCTCCCCATGGTACCCGCCGGGGCTGACGTTAACGAGCCGATAATGGATATAGACTTAAGCAAATAAAAGCTTTGCCGCCCGTGAGGGGTCTCCTCACAGGCGGCGTTTATTTATTCGTTATCATTTATTATCATCAGACTGGCGTTCATTTCACTAAGCTCATTACTTAGATCGTTTTTGTAGGAAAGAGAAATAAGCTGCTGTAATGACTTATGCAAGGCATCATGGACGGCTTTGCTGTCTGTCTCTCTAAGCCTTTGAAGCTGCTCATAGTATTCCTTTGCATCGTCCTCTTCGTTTAGATAAGCGCAGGTGCAAAACAGCCTGATAAGCAGCGGACAGATATGCTTTAGCAGCCCCTTGTTATCACCCGCTGAAAGGGCGTTAAGAAACGCAAGAGATGCAAGATCTGTTTCTTTGAGGCTTATAAGCTCCTCCTTGCTCTCGCTGCCCGAAATGCGCAGCCCGTCGGACATTTCAAAAAATCCTTTCAGACATTCCTTCATCGCCTTCATCCGGTCATTATGATCGTTTGAAAACCTCCCTATCAGTATCTCCTGACTCTGACTAATCGGTATTGCCTTTTCTTCAACAAGCCTTTTAGCTCGCTCAGACTGATCTGTTTCAGTACAGCACATAATATAAGCATTGATATACTGATAAACATTTCCCTCAGCATTTGTGATAAGATATTCAAACAGATCCGCAGCACGGGCATAGATCTTTTTTAGATTATCCTTACTTATCTTTTCATAATATTGAGACATAAGATCGTCAATTTCCCGCTTCTTCTCCTCACTTACCAGTTCATAATCATCAGGTGACAGGGGTTCTTCGCCCTCACTGAGCTGCGCCTCGTTAAACTCCTTGACCTCTCTTTCCGTCATACACTTGTAATGCTTATCCTCATAGAATTGATACAGCTTTGCGTATTGCTCTGCCGAGGCTAAAAGAGCAAATGCCAGCTTATGTTTTACATCACAGTTACCGGGAAAGCGTTCATCAGCTTTTTCAAGTATCTCTACCGTTTCAATATAGTTTCCCTCTTTGATCAAAGGTTTTACTCTTTCAAGATATGCTTCAACCGACTCCTTGCATTGTTCTTCTCTTCCCAAAAGATAATCCGTGGAAAAACTAAACATATTCGCAATATTCCTGATCAAACTAATATCCGGCATTGTGCCTTTTTCCCATTTACTTACAGTCTGTGCAGTAACATTAAGCTTTGCTCCGAGTTCCGCCTGTGTCCAATCTTTTTCAAGTCTTAACTCCTTAATGATATCCTTAAATTCTTTTTTCATATTGCATATTTCCTTTCAAATATAATTTTTTAAGAGTCAAGCGCTTTTTACTCTATTTGTATTCTAACACAGTATTATTCAAATGTAAAGCAACTGTCATTTAAATGAAAAATCAACCGCCGGTTGATTTTTTTAACCGGCGGTTGATATTAGCTATTCTTTATACGGGTCATTATACTCCCTATGCCGCTTGACCTCGTAGAGCTTGCTGTCTGCCTGCTCTATCACGGAGGACAGGTCGGTGATCTCGCTGCACTTAAACTTACAGATACCCATTGAAAGGTCGATCCTATATGGCTTGCCGCTATCGCTGTTGAGCTGCGATACAAACTGCTTTTTGCGCTCTATGATCTTTGCCTCGATATCGGGGTCCTCCCCCACTAACGCCAGGATATTGAACTCGTCACCGCCCGTTCTGCCGATAACATCGCTCGAGCGGAAGATCTTCTTTAAAAGCTCGGCACTCGCCTTAAGGGCGAAATCGCCCTCGTTATGGCCGTAGCGGTCGTTTATTGATTTTAAGTAGTCAAGGTCTGCAAAGACGATAACGGCGTTTTTGTTCGCCGCACTTTTGCTTTTCACAAGCTCCTTAGCGGCGCTGTAGAAGCCCCGCCTGTTAAGCAGCCCCGTCAGCTCATCGGCACGGGATATGCCCTCAAGCTCCTCATTATCGTGGTGAAGCTCATTCATATGGCGCTCAAGCTCATTGATTAGCGAGATGATCTTTACCGCCGCACCGAACTGGTAGGTGATAAATTCAAGGTACTCAAAAAACTGCTTTTTGAGCTCACACAGCAATATACCGTACTGCTGCTCGCCCGAGTAGAGGTCTGCCATTACAAGGGTAAAGCGCCTATCCTTGGGCATAGCGAAATTATCAAAGAGCTTTTCAAGCGGCAGGTCACGCTTTGAGGCGGGAACTGCTCCCGTTTTCTCAAACTGCGAGTATGCCACGAACCGCCAGCGGCTTATATCATAAAGCTTACCGCCCGCCTTATAGGTCACAGGCTTGGGCAGCAGGTACATATAGCTGGAATTTACCTCCAAAAGCGGAAGGCGCTTTAATATATCGGAAAACGCCATATCACCGCTGCGGCGGATCATCAGCGTATCACGCACAAGGATATTCGAGCGCCTGAGCATATCTATAGACGCCTCGCCCGCACGGGAGATCTGCACACCGACATCACGTGAAAGCAGGCGGTAGATCTCAAGGTAGAGGTTTTCAAGGTTTAGTATGCTCTCCTCGCTCATAGCAAGAGTTTTGAGCTTATCGTATATAGCATCTGCCACAAGGTAGAGGTTTTTCAGGAACATAAAGTAGTTCTTGTGGTAGTCCATCATCTTCTCGACAGCATCGCAGACATCTGTGACCATATCACGGCTAAGCTCGCCGCCCTGCTCCACAGTCTCTATAACGTCAACAACACGCTTCATATTCTTGATGATGTATGCGTCCTTAGAGGTATCGGTGCCGTCATACATAAAGTAGACGAGCCTTCCCAGCCTATCCTCATAGGAAGCATTGAGGAACATATCAAGGTCTGTTCTCCTGTGCCCCACATACCCGCAGGAAGCACGGGGAATAAAGCGTGTGGGAACATTTCTTTTTGTCACCTCTCTGCCCTCAAGCAGCTCAAAGGCGTTCATCACCGCCCTATAGCCCAAGTCCTCGGCAGATGCCCTGACAGATGACAGCGGCGGTTCTAGCTTCTCGGCAAAGTCCATATCATCAAAGCCGATGACATAAATATCGCTCCCGACCCTCATTCCACGGTCGGAACAGACATCATAGACGGCCACACACATATCGTCATTTGAGCAGACAACTGCATCTGTATCGGGGTGCTCGTCCAAAATATGCTCGACCTCTGCCTTGCAGGCACGTGAGGGGTTTGCATAGCAGATAAGCTCCTCACCCTCAAGCCCGTTATCGGCAAGGGCGAGCCTGTAGCCCTCGACCCTTTCGATATAGTCGGAGTTAGTGTCATACCCCGAAAGGCAGACTATCTTTTTAGCGCCCTTTTTGCGGATAAGGTAGCTTACCGCCTTTCTGACGCTTTCTGTATTGTCAAACACCACGTGCTCGAACCCGTCGATCTTAGCAGCAACGGAGATCACGGGGATATTGCTGCCAAAGCCCGCAAGAAAAGCCTTTTTCTCGTCATAGCTGTTAGCATAGGCAATAGTTCCCGTACAAACGCACACAGCATCAAGGTTGACCCCGCCGACATATTTAAACAGGTTATTGTACTGGTACTCATATACCGTATCGCTGTTGGAATACGAGGTCTCGCAGATATACTTGCCGGGAACTATGATAAGGTTACAGTCAAGCTGCTCTGCCGCAGCCATAGCGCCCCTTGCCGCCTGGTCTGAGAAGGGGTCTGTTATATTTGCAACGAGCATACCTATTACATACCGTTTTTTGTTTTCCATTATTTCACCGCCAAACATCGCAGCGCAAATGCTGCTTACTTATCCTGACCCAAGCTGTCAACAAGCGAAACTATATGCTTTATAAGCGGGTTATCCTCAGAGCCGGGCTTTGCATCGGCCTTACCCGAGGTAAGCTCGTCGATATATCTCTTACATTCAAGAACATACTTTGAGAGCAGGTTGAGCCCCTCCCCGAGATCCTGTGCATCGGGGCTAAGAATAGTCACGTTCAGATTCTGATAGCGTCTTGAATACATTATATCCTTTAAAAAGTTAAGAAGGATCTCCGCATCTCTTTTTTCCATACTCAAAATATTTCCTTTCCGTTTAAATATTGCATTTAAAACATTATATCACACATTCTTGTTATTTGTCAACAAAAACTAGCGTTATCAAAGCCTGAACAGGTCGTTTTTTCCGAAGGTGATAACAAACTCCGTCCACTCACCCGGAAAGGAGCGGGCGGTTATATCCGTGCCGAGCTTTTTGCAAAGGCTCTTAACGATATAAAGCCCCATACCCGTACTTTTAGCGCCTATTCTGCCGTTCTCGCCCGTGAAGGTCTTTTCAAAGACATAGGGCAGGTCGGTATCGGGGATACCTATGCCGTTATCCTTAAAGCTAAGTCTGACAGCCCTATCGTCCTCATAGGCGCTGACCTCGATGACCGGCTCACGCTCGGGGGAAAAATACTTGAGGCTGTTTGTGATAAGCTGAGTGAAGATATACTCAAGCCACTTTGCATCTGTCGTGACCTTGATATCAAGCCCTTGAGTTTTGAGGGTGACGTTTTTTTCAAGCAGGCTCTCCCTTGCAGAAAGCGCTGCGCCCTTGAAAGCCGCCCCGAGCGGGATTTCGGTTATAAGATAATCCTTCTGTGCATTCTCGCTTCTTGAATAGTAGAGGACGTTTTCTATAAGCCCATCCAGGCGTTTTAGCTGTGCGCTGTATTTTGCGCCCGCCTCGCCGTCATTATGGCTCATAAGCGAGAGCGATGCTACGGGCAGCTTTACCTCGTGCACCCACAGCTCGATAAACTCACGAAAATCATCAGACTGCCGCTTATAATCTGACACCTGCTCGGTCATACTCTTGCCCGCCTCGCACAAAAGCTCTCTGCAGATCTCGCCCTCTGCAAAGGAGGGGGTGTCGAGCATTTCGGGAAGGAGGTATTTTTTATCAAGCCTTTCAAGGCTTGCACGGGCGTTTTTATAAAAGCCCGCCTTCAAAAAATACTCAAGCAGCAGCGCACAGATCACCGAAGCAAAATACAGTACGCTTATTATCACCGCCTGCTCGAGCGAATCGTGAAAGCCCGCAAAAAAGCAGAGCATTACCACCCAGCCAATAAAAAACACAAGGATAAGCGGCAGCTTATCTCTAAAAAATCTAAGCAGGCTCATAGCAATATATACCCCTGCTTCTTTCTGGTCTCAAGAGCGTCCTCAAGCCCGAGCGCTGCGAGCTTTGAGCGAAGGCGGCTGATATTGACGGTGAGGGCGTTATCATTTATATACTCCTCGTTATCCCAAAGCACAGTCATAAGCTCGTCACGGGTGACGATATTGCCCTTATTTGCCAGCAGCCGTGAGAATATAATCATTTCATTTTTAGTGAGGATCTGCTCATTCTCCCCCTCGCCTATACTGCCCTTAGCGGTATTAACGGGCAGCCCACGGTAGCTGCCGGTCTCATTCCTGCCGCCCTGCGTGCGCTTTAGCACAGCCTGGATCCTTAGCAGCAGGATCATAGGGTTATAGGGCTTTGTGATAAAATCATCAGCGCCCATTGTCATTGACAGCATCTCATCTGTTTCACCCGAGCGGCTCGTCACCATTATGACCGGGGTGTCGGTCTTTTTTCTAAGCTCACTCAGGATCATCTGCCCGTTTGCCCCGGGGAGATTGATATCAAGCAGCACAAGGTCTGCCCCCGAGGTCAGGATCTTCCCCGGCACATTATCAAACTCTGCCGGCGCATCGACCTCATAGCCCGAGTTTTTTAAAAGCTCGGCAAGCTCGCTTCTTATTGATACATCGTCCTCTGCGACGAATATTTTGCTCATTACAGATCACCTGCTTTTGATAGAGTTAACCAAACCTCAGCCCCAGCATTGTCAAGTCGTCAAACTGCGGGGCAGAGCCTACAAAGCTGTTGACATCGTTATGAACGTTTTTAAGCAGTTCCTCCGGGGAGGCATCGGGCGTGCGGTTAAGTGCCGCAAGAAGCCTTTCCAAGCCGTAGAGCTCCTGCCCTGCATTTGTTGCCTCGGGCACGCCGTCGGTGTAGACAAAAAGCTGTGCGCCCCTTTGAAGTGTCAGCTCATACTGCTTATACCTTAAGCCCTTCATTCCACCGCAAACGAAGCCGTGCTTATCCTTTATAAGCTCGAACTCACCGCCAGGCTGCCTGATGATAGGGTATTCGTGCCCCGCATTCGCAGCGGTAAGCCTGCCTGTCGAGATCTCCAAAATACCCAGCCAAACGGTCACGAACATATGCCGCTCATTGTTTTGGCAGATAGCGGCATTGGTGCGCTCGAGCACCTCGTGCGGCGGCAAGCCCATAGCGGCAAAGTTATTTATAAGCATCTTGCTCATCATCATAAACAGCGCCGCAGGAACGCCCTTTCCGCTGACATCTGCTATCACCATACCCAAATGGTCATCATCAACAAGGAAGAAATCATAGAAATCCCCGCCGACCTCCTTTGCGGGGGTCATTGCAGCATAGATATCAAATTCATTCCTTTCGGGGAATGCGGGAAAAACGCTCGGAAGCTGCCCCGCCTGTATCTGCGCTGCCATATCAAGCTCTGCTGCTACCCTTTCACGCTCACCTGCAAGCTTGATATTCTCGTTCATATAGCTGTTTATCTCGCTCACCATTTCGGAGATATTTTGCGACAGCTCGCCTATCTCGTTTGCGGCCTTTATCTCGCTAAGCTGCTGTGTTACAGCAGCACTGTCCTTGCTCTCGATATAGCCCGTAACGCTCTGGCTTATCCTCTCGACAGGCTTTATCGTCCTCTGATACAGCACCGCAAACAGCACTGCCGCCAGGAGCACCATGCTTGCAAGCCCCAGCAGGACGGTCTTTTTGAGCACGCCGTACATACTCTCATCAAAGTCAGCCCAGCTATAGACGATACCGATGACAGCACGTGTTTTACCGCCGTTTGAGTATGGGATATAGCCTATATAATAGCTCCCCTCCTCAGTAAATCTATTTGTTCTTTCAAAGCGCACCTCATCAGCCGCCGCATCTGTCATACCGTTCAGGATCGGGTGCGCATCAAGGTCGAGCGTCTTTCTTTCCTCGGGGTGGTCGGCGTCCTTGAATTGGAATATCATTCGCCCGTCGTTAGGCTTATCAAGGCTTACCATAAATACGCTCTCATAATCGCCATCCTCCAGCGCCAGCGAAGCGCAGCTCGTTATAGTTTGATAAAAGGTCTTTGCACAATAGCTCTGCGTATTCTTATCCGTGCTCTGCAGCCACTCGAGCATCCATAGATTCTCCTCATTCATGTGCTCATCAAACGCTGCCGACTCCTCGGGGGTGATCTCCTCTGTTATCTCATCAAAGTGATCGTTCATATAATCAAGATACCAGTCAAGCTGCTCGATACCGAACCCGGTAAAGCTTTTTACATGCTTGAGTGTTTCCTCCATATGAGAATTCTGTGCCTCAAGAAAGCCGTTTATGGTACTGCTGTACACAAGATACATTATACTTGCTATCATCAAAACAAATACAGGTATTAGCACCGCTATAACCTGCACAAGAAGTCTTGTCTTCTTTTTCTTCATAATCATCAACCTCTTCATTTTCCGTAAGGAGTACCAATCTGTCAAGTATTATTATACTATAATTTTGCTTAAGTGTCAATCAAAGGTGCAGGGCGATATAAAAAGTCCTTTTTACAAAAATGTTCCTAGGGGAAATGAGAATTTGATCCAATGCACAATGCACAATGCACAATGAAGGTGTGCGGCTTCGCCGCACAGATGCCCGTTCGGGCTTGTTAGGGGAGCGAATTCGCTTATTCTAGGCATTATCGTTAGGGTAAACGGCCGAATGGCCATAACATCGCCGAAGGCGATACCTCAATTGTGCATTGTGC
>JAFRYW010000031.1 GCA_017442845.1 Ruminococcus sp. | reverse complement strand
TTTCTTTTTTCACTCTCTCGCTGTCCCCGTCAGGCGACTTATTTATCTTACCACTTTTTCTCCCGCTTGTCAAGCCTTTTTTTGACGTTCTATGTTTTGCACAAAATAACATAAAATATCCGACTTCTTATGTGTAAAACAGTTTTCACCCTGCTAAACCGATACTGTTTGAGGCATAAAAAAGCGCCCGCTCCCGGGCGCTGCGCTATTCCCTCACATCTGGGATATACTCCTGATTATCTATGATATAGTCTATCACCTTAGAATAGAAAAACGAAGGGTTAGCGTTTATCTTTGCCTTTATAAACTCTGCTTGGTCGAGGTCGGGGGCATAGAGAGATATATCCATAAGCGGCGTATCCCCGTCGCAGCAGCGGCACCTTACAAGATACCCCTTGCCGTGCTCCTTCACATCAAAGGTGACGTCACGCTCATTTTTAAGGCGTGCAAAGAACATAAGCCCCGTAGCGTAGATCTTCTTTCTGACGCTTGGCAGCACTACCTCCTTAAAATCCTCAGCGCCCGCCTTTCCCTTTTCGGAAAGCACATACTGCTCGATACCGCCGTCGATGACGACATCTATAAGCCCGCTCTTTATCATATCCGTTACAGCGGCTGTATAGATAAAATAATCCATAACGCCCGAAGCGTCACATATCTCATAAAGCTGCATAGGCGTAAACGGCCTGTCCATCTGAAACATAAAATATGCAAGGAGGATCTTAGCCTCATAGACGTCATCAAGCATAAACATTCCGGGGTCTATATATCTGTCATACTTATGATTCATCCTGATGCTCCTCACTTTCGGGCTCTATCAAAAATTTGGGTATTCAAGCATATGATTAAGCAGCGCTATATTCACCGCCGCCTCAACACACGGTACTGCTCTCGGAACTACGCAGGGGTCGTGCCTGCCCTTTATGGTCAGCGTTTCGTTTTTGAGCGCTGAGTAATCAACAGTCTCCTGCGGCCTTGCTATAGAGGGTGTCGGCTTGAACGCCGCCCTTAGAGTTATCGGCATTCCCGAGGATATACCTCCCAGAATACCGCCGTGATTGTTGGTTCTTGTTACAACGTGCCCTCTCTCGTCAACGTAAAACTCATCATTATTCTCAGAGCCCAGCATCTCGGCCACATTGAAGCCCGCGCCAAACTCAAGCCCCTTAACGGCGGGTATGCCGAAAATCAGCTGCGCTATCGAGTTCTCAAGCCCGTCAAATATCGGCGAGCCTATACCTGCGGGAACATTTATCGCTATACATTCTATGATACCGCCGACGCTGTCCTGCGTCATACGTGCCTTTTCAATGTCAGCCCTCATACCTGCGCCCTTTGCGTCATCAAGGGTCGGGAATTCCTTTTCGTGAAGGTCTATTATCTGCTGTCTTGTCGTATTTATAGGGTCGAGCCTTCTGTCCTTGATACCGTGTATCTCGGCGATATGTGCGCCGACATATATTCCCCTCTTCTCCAAGATCTGCGCCGCAACAGCCCCCGCAAAGCAAAGCGGTGCCGTAAGCCTGCCCGAGAAGTGGCCGCCGCCCCTTACATCGTTAAAGCCCCTGTATCTCAAAGCGCCCGTATAATCTGCGTGGCCGGGTCTTGCAAGGCGTGAAAGGTTAGAATAATCGCCCGAGTGCTGGTCTGTATTCTGGATAAGGGCACAGAGTGGCGTACCCGTAGTCTTGCCGTTCAAAAAGCCCGACATGATCTGGGGCATATCCTTTTCTCTTCTCTGTGTCGAGGTCTTGTCCTTTTTAGGGGCACGCCTCGCCATAAATGCCATTAGCTTGTCCATATCAATGCTCTCGCCGGGCGGCACATTATCCATACATATGCCTATAGCAGGCCCGTGGCTCTCGCCAAAGACCGAAAAGCTGATATTATTACTCCATGTTGATGACATTATTACGTCCTCCCTCTTTTTCAATGCACAATGTACAATGCACAATGCACAATTATTATGCGTCCTCAGCACTTATGCCTCTCGGACAAATGACAGATCTATAAGGTATTGATATAAAAAATGCTTTGTGCAATTCACTAATAACACTTGCTTATCAGCGGCGAAGCCGCCAATTGTGCATTATGCATTGTGCATTGTTATAGCTATATCTCCTCGATCATTCCGCCGAGGCTTTTATATACCTCCCAATAATCGGGGTATGATTTTGCGACCGCCTGTGCGCCTCTTATTATTATCGGGGCGCTGCTCCTCATAGCGGCTATCGACATAGCCATAGGTATCCTGTGGTCGTTAAAGTCGGGCACCTCGCCGCCGCAAAGCGTTCCCACGCCCTCGATCTTAAGCGATCCCTCATATTCCGTGACCCTGCCGCCGCAGCTGTTAAGGCTCACCGCCATAGCGTGCAGCCTGTCACATTCCTTTATCCTTAAGCGTGCGGCGTTCCTTATGTAGGATGTTCCCTCACAGAAGCTGCCCAAAACGCACAGAATGGGCACAAGGTCGGGTATATCGCTCACGTCCTCATCAAACGGCGAAAGCCCCTTCTTATTATTATACACTATTTCTTTTATAATTTCAACAATTTTTTTGTCGCCCTGATAAGAATTTACATTTACGCCCAAAACCTCAACATCAGCGCCCAGCGCAGCAGCCGCCTCGAAGAACGCCGCCTGCGAGTGGTCACCCTCGACGGTGAGCTCACGGGGACGGTATTCCTGCCCGCCCTTTATAATAAAGGTATCCTCTTTCCACATTACCTCAACGCCAAACTGTTTCATGGCGCCTATCGTTATATCTATATAAGGCCTTGACTCGAGCGCTGTGGTCAGCACGATCTCGCTATCGCCTTCAAGCAGGGGCAGGCAAAGCAGCAGCCCCGTGATAAACTGCGAGGAAACATCTCCCCTTATCTCATACCTGCCTGGGGTGAGCTGCCCGCTCACGGTGAAGGGCATAGTGTTATCATACTCAAACACCGCCCCGTTTTTCGGCAGCGTTTCGAGCAGCGGGGTTATAGGCCGCTGCGGCAGCCGCCCCCGGCCTGTAAATGTTGCCCTTGCACCGAGCGCACACGCTAACGGTATCAAAAACCTGAGCGTCGAGCCCGACTCGCTGCAGTCGAGCACACACTCGCTCGCAGGCTCTTCTATTCCTTTTATAAAGGCGGTATCGCCCTTAAGCTCTATCTGCGCCCCGAGCGCCCGCAGGCAGCCGATAGTTGCCTGCATATCCTTCGAGGAGCTTATTCTTTTTATAACGCTCTCCCCTTTTGCAAGTGCTGCGCAGATAAGCAGCCTGTGTGCAACGCTCTTTGAGGGCGGCGCCGTCACCCTTCCCGAAAGAAGCCTCGGGGTTATTTTTATGTCCATTTTTTACTCTCTTTTTCATTATTCTCCGCTATCCGAGGGCAAGACGACAAGCCCCGCCAAAGGCACTCATATCCTCATCTCGCTTTGTGACTTAAATTTTTTATGACGCCTTATCATAAATATTATCAGCCATACCCCAAGCCCTAAGCAGACAGCACCAAACGCCGTACAGATCACTCCGCCTGCAAGCATATCATCAAGCTCGTTATCAAAGGCGTAGTTGTCGGGGTCATCGGGGTCGTAGAAAATATCAACGCTCTCCTTGCCCTCGACAAGCTCGAAGGCATCGGTATACACCGTGTCCTTGCTAAATGTTCCGTCAGTATCTACTGCGAGCACGGCATATACCTCGTCATCATCATAGGTCTCCCTGCCGCTGCGGATAGGGTGGTATTTATTGTTTTCCTTTATGGCGTAGCCTGTAAGGTGTGCCGTCACTTTCTCGCTGCGGTCGATGCTTTTATACTGCCCAAGCATATAATAAGCCCCCGCCAGCAGCAAAAGCGCAAGCACTATCAGCGCCGCCGTGCAAAAAGCAAGCACCGCTTGACCTGTCGGGCGCCAATCAGGCTTTACCCTTTTCTTTCTCGGCATTATTTATCAGCTCACATTTTATCAAGTATCTTAGCTATCTGCTCTCGTTCGATCTCAAGGCCGTAGTTGCCGTCTGAAAAGCATTTCATTTTTCCTATCCCGTCCTCGAGCACGAACCTGAGCCTGCCGTTTCTTACCTTTTTATCTGTATAGAGCTTGTCTAAAAGCTCCTCTCTGTCGATATACTCGGGTATTTTAACGGGCAGCTCGGCACGCTTTAAAAGCGCCTCGACCCTTTCTACCTCGTCAGCTGTCATAAGCTGAAGGCTTTGCCCGAGCCTTGCCTGAGCCATAAGCCCTACCGCAACCGCCTCGCCATGCAGCAGCCTGTAATCGGAGACTGTCTCGACAGCCCTGCCGACGGTGTGCCCAAGGTTTAGGATCTCACGCAGCCCGCTCTCACGCTCGTCCTGCATTACGACATTATACTTGACAGCGCAGTTATGCTCTGAGATATACTCGCACACGTCCTTGTCGCAGTCAAACACCCTTTCGATATTCTCTTCCAAATACTCAAAAAGCTCTAAGTCACCAAGGCAACCGTGCTTTATCGTTTCCGCAAGGCCGCTTGCTATCTCACGCCGTGGAAGCGTTTTCCAGGTGTCTATGTCGATATACACCTTTTTCGGCTGGTTGAACATTCCTATAAGGTTGGTCGCAAGCGGTGTATCAACGGCAGTTTTCCCGCCGACAGATGCGTCAGCTGCAGAGAGTAGCGTGGTGGCGTAGTTCACAAACGGCACGCCCCTGCCAAACGTTCCCGCAACAAAGCCCGCAAGGTCGGTAACAACGCCGCCGCCTACAGCGATAACAGCGCAATCCCTCCTGCACCCCAGTGCGAGCATCTTATCCTCGACAAACGCCTTCATTTCTCTTGTCTTGCTCTTCTCGCCTGCGGGGATAGTGATAAGGTCAGCTCTAAGCCCCGCTGCGGTCAGCAGGCTAAGGATCTTATCGGCGTAAAGCCCCTCAACATTAGAATCAGTAACTACCGCAAAGCGAGAAGCCCTGCCGCAAAGCCCGCCCTGAAGGTCGCTTACAAGCGTTTCTTCAAGCGACCTGCCTATCTCTATATCGTAGCTGTCATCAACTACCCTTTTAAGCTCACAATTAAATCTCATGATCTGCGCCTTTCTTGATCTTTGATAATTTATTATAACATATTTTTGTATATTTGTAAATCAGGAAAATGTATATATCCCGCCGTGGGATAAACAGATAAATTGGGATTTATCGCAGTATTGTAGAGTGTGCACCTGCGAAGGGGGTACGGGGGGCGACCGCAAAGCCCCCCGATA
>JAFRYW010000004.1 GCA_017442845.1 Ruminococcus sp. | reverse complement strand
GCAGCGTTATCAAGGATAAACAAAAGGTAGATGTCAGATTTGCTTTTTGCTTTCCCGATGTGTATGATATCGGAATGTCGCACCTCGGTATGAAGATACTTTATGCACTTAAAAATCAGCGCCCCGAGTTTTGGTGTGAGCGCTGCTTTATGCCCGAGAATGATTATAAGCAGGTGCTTATAGATAATGATATACCTCTCTATTGCCTTGAAAGCCTTGACCCGCTCACCGAATTTGATATGATAGGCTTTACGCTGCAATATGAGCTTTCCTATACTAACGTTCTCTCAATGCTCGACCTTGCACATATACCTGTCCTTAAAAAGGACAGGCTCTCACTTAGCCCGATAGTTGTGGCAGGCGGCCCCTGTGTGTGTAACCCCGAGCCGCTCGTTGATTTTATCGATATTTTTATTCTCGGCGAGGGCGAGGAGGTAAACCTTGAGCTTATGGATCTCTATTCCGAGGTCAAAAAGCGTGGCGGTACCAAGCAGGAATTTTTGCGCCTTGCCGCAGGTATCGAGGGTATCTATGTTCCCGAGTTTTACGATGTTGAGTATAACTCTGACGGTACGGTCGCAGGTGTCACCCCCAATATCCCCGAAGCGCCCGAAAAGGTAAAAAAGCGTGTTATAGCTAATTTTGACGAGGTGTATTTCCCCGATTATTTTGTTGTGCCGTACACAAGCATTGTCCACGACCGCTCTGTGGTTGAGGTGCTGCGTGGCTGTATAAGGGGCTGCCGCTTCTGTCAGGCGGGCTTTATCTATCGCCCGTTCCGTGAAAAGAGCGTTGATAAGATCAGGAATGAGACTAAGTGCTTATGTGAGCAAACGGGCTATGACGAGGTCTCTCTATCCTCGCTTTCAACTAGCGACCATACAAAAATAGCCGAGCTTCTAAAAACGCTTGCTGATTATACCGATAAGGAGAATGTCAGCCTATCGCTGCCCTCTCTTAGGATCGATAATTTCAGCGATGAGCTGCTTGAACGCCTTAAGACTATAAGAAAAAGCGGGCTGACCTTTGCCTGCGAGGCGGGCACACAGCGCCTTAGAGATGTAATAAATAAGAATATCACCGAGGAGGAGATCCTCTCGACCTGCAAGACGGCCTTCGAGGGCGGGTATTCTACTGTCAAGCTCTATTTTATGCTGGGGCTGCCGACTGAAACTGATGAGGATATCGAGGGTATAGCGCAGCTTGCACATAAGATCTTAGACCTCTATTTTGAAACGCCCAGAGAGCTTCGTGGAAGCGGCATACAGATCTCGGTATCAACTGCGACCTTTGTTCCTAAGCCATTTACGCCATTTGAGTTTGAGCCGCAGGCGACCGCCGAGGAGATCGACCGCAAGCAAAAGCTTCTTGTAAGAAGGCTGCAATCCAAAAAGATCAAGCTTTCCACCCACCAGGACGATACGTCTATCTTAGAGGCCTGCCTTGCTAAGGGCGATAGGCGAATGAGCGCTGTTGTCTATAAGGCGTGGCAAAAGGGCTGCGAGCTTGACGGATGGAGCGAGCATTTCAAGTTCGATAAGTGGGTAGAGGCGTTTGAAGAGTGTGGGCTCGATATGGCGTTTTATGCAAACCGTAAGCGTGAGTATGACGAGATCATGCCGTGGGATCATCTTGATTACCTCGTTTCCAAGCGCTTCCTTATCAATGAGAATAAAAAAGCCCACCGTGCCGAGACTACCCGCAACTGTAAGGAGGGCTGCTCGGGCTGCGGCATAGATAAGTGCTATGGGGGTGTTTACTGTGGGGGTAAATAATATCAAGCCTAAGAATATGGCTCTTAGGGTCGAGCGCTTTGACTATAGGCTCATCTTCTCAAAAACAGGCCGTGCCCGTTTTATCTCTCACCTTGATATGATGCGTACCTTCTCACGTATATTTAAGCGTGCAAAGCTCCCCGTGTGGTACACTCAGGGCTTTAACCCAAGGCTGTATATAATGTTTCCTCTTGCACTGCCTCTCGGTACCGAGAGCAGGGTCGAGGTTATGGATATTTCTCTTACCGAGCCGCTTGAAAAGAACGAAATCATAGAGCGTGTCAACGCCGTTATGCCCGAGGGTATGCGTATAGAGAGGATCACCGACCCCGTTATGGATCATAAGGAGATAGCAGCCTCCGAGTATGAGATCAGGTTCTCGCTTGAGGGCGATCATGACACCTTTTCGCTTTTTGAGCAGTATATCTCTCAGCCCGCTGTCATAGTGAAAAAGCGCTCAAAGAAAAAGGGTGAGGTCGAGATAGACATCAAACCCGATGTAAAGCTCCTTTCCCTCGATAGGGAGGTGGATATGGTAAGATGTACCCTCATTCTCCCCTCGGGGAATGATAAAAATATAAACACATCTGTTCTTATTGACGGCTTTAAGGAGTTCGCAGGTGCGCCTATCAAGCAGATCTATACAACCCGCACAAAGATCTTAACGAAATCGGGCGAAATTTTTACGTAGGCCGTACTTGAAAGCACCCGGGAATTATGGTATAATATATAAGCATTTGAATTACCGTCGGAGAGTCCGACGAGAGTTAGTGCCTTGCCCAATGGCATGACATTAAAGCGGATAGTCCTCTGGCTCTTAAGCACTTTAGGCGGTGCAGAGTGTATGAATGTCTGAAAATAATAGGAGGTATTTAAAGTGGACGCTTTAAAACTAATTTCAAATTCAAGCCTTAAAAAAGAAGTTCCTGTTCTTAACGTTGGTGATACTGTAAGAGTGCACGTTAGGATTAAGGAAGGCGACAAGTCCAGGATCCAGGTCTTCGAGGGTACTATCATCGCTAAGAAGCACGGCGGCATCAACGAGACATTTACTGTCAGAAGAGTTGCTCACGGCTGCGGTATCGAGAGAGTATTCCCCGTACATTCTCCCGTTGTTGAGAAGGTAGACGTCGTAAGATCCGGTAAGGTTCGCAGAGCTAAGCTCTACTATCTCAGATCCAGAGTTGGTAAGGCAGCTAAGGTCAAGGAAGCTATCAGATAATTTAGCCCCTGATAAAGAGTCGGTTTTCCGGCTCTTTTTTCATATATGTTAATAAAATGTAAAAATAGCTGCGTAATCGGCTTGCGAAGGGCAATATTTAGTTTTTTTACTTGAAATTTTCTGCATTATTTGTTATAATAAATAAGTATCTTTATAAGAATTACCGAAGGGAATGTGTGCTATGAGTGAGCAGGCAGATAATATAAAAACTCAACAGTCCGAGGGTGAGCCGTCAGAGGTCAAAGCCCCCGAGAATAAGGAAAAAAGCTTCAGCCTTGCAAATGAGCTGCTTGAATGGGCAGAGTCGTTCGTCTTTGCGATATTCGTGATAATAATGCTCTTTACCTTTATTTTCAGGATAGTGCAGGTCGATGGGCCTTCAATGGAGGATACCCTTCATGACGGTGACAGGCTGATACTTAACCATTTCAACTATACCCCCAAGCGTGGCGATATAGTCGTGCTCAACAGCCGTGGGCTCAATGAAACGATCATCAAAAGGGTCATAGCTGTCGAGGGTGATACTATCTCGATAGATTTTACTAACGGTAAGGTCATCTTGAACGGTGAAGAGCTTAAGGAGGACTATATCAAGGAGCCTACCTACCTGCAAGAGGGCAGGGCTATAGATAATCTCACGATAGGCGAGGGGCAGGTCTTTGTAATTGGCGATAACCGTAACCATTCTACCGACAGCCGAAGCTCTGCCGTCGGCGTTGTGGATATAGACGATATCTTAGGCGAGGCGGTTTTTAGGCTTTACCCCGTTTCTGATATAGGCTCGGTAGGCTGATGAAGGGCAGTAAGGACAGCAGGCTCGGCTCGGCGTTCGATCTCGCTCTTGATATGGCCGAGACGCTCGTGACGTCGGTGCTCGTGGTGGTGTGCTTTTTCACATTTATAATGAGATCCGCCGTTGTCAGCGGAGATAGTATGGAGCCGACCCTTTCTGACGGTGACAGGCTGCTCATACGCAGCTTTCTCTATACCCCTAAATGCGGTGATGTGGTCGTTGTAAGGTCAAGGGTGCTGGGTAAGCGTATCGTCAAGCGTGTTATCGCTGTTTCCGGGCAGAAGGTCGTTATCGACTATGAGAATGATGCTGTCTATGTATGTGCTAAGGATAATGAGCCGACTGATGCTGACAAGCTCGATGAAGGCTATGTGGCGCTTAAGGATCTAAAAGACCCCTGCGACTATTTCAGCGAGCAGCATTTTGATAAAGAAAAAAACAGATATATTTATACCGTGCCGGTGGGTTATATATTCGTGCTCGGCGATAACAGAAATGTGTCCACCGACAGCCGTGCGATAGGGCTTATCGACCTTAACGACATTGACGGAAAGGTCTTTTTCCGTATCTCATCTAAGAGCGGAAAGCCTGTCGGCAGAATAGATTAAAGGGAGGTGTCTGCTTTGAGTGAGGTATATGATATACAGTGGTTTCCCGGCCATATGGCAAAAACAAGAAGGGTGATGAAGTCAAACCTTAAGCTTGTAGATGCCGTTGTCGAGATAATTGATGCGAGAATACCCCTATCAAGCTCAAACCCCGAAATGGACTACCTTGTGGGCGGTAAGCCGAGACTTGTGCTTCTTAATAAGAGCGATGCCGCCGATGAAACTGTTAATTCAATGTGGATCGACTACTTTAAGCGTAAGGGCGCAGCAGTTTTGGCAACAGACTGCCGCAGCGGCAGAAATGTAAAGAAATTCTCCGCCGCCCTTAACGAGCTGCTTAAGGACGATATTGAAAAATGGAATGCTAAGGGTATGACCGGCCGCCCTATCAGAATAATGATAGTTGGTATCCCGAATGTAGGCAAATCCTCGTTTATCAATGCCCTCGCAGGCTCAAAGCGTGCTAAGGTTGAGGATAGACCCGGCGTTACAAGAGGCAAGCAGTGGGTCAGCCTTGAAAATAACCTTGAGCTTCTCGATATGCCCGGTGTGCTTTGGCCTAAGTTTGAGGATAAAAGGGTAGGCGAGCGCCTTGCATTTACAGGCGCTGTTAAGGATCAGATAATGGATACCGAGTATCTTGCCTGCAGGCTGCTTGAAATGCTTTGTGAGACTTATCCCGAGGCTCTTGCAGAGAGATATAAGATCTCGCTTGACGACCTCCCCGAAAATGATGATGAGATGTCCGGCTGTGTGCAGGGCTACGAGCTGCTTGAGCGTGTCGGTGCAAAGCGTGGCTTTAAGATAAAGGGCGGCGATATTGATACCGAGCGCACTGCGATAATGGTGCTTGATGAATTCAGGGGCGGGAAGATAGGCAGGTTTTCCCTTGAAAAGCCAAGTGATATAAAGAAGTGATAAGCTATGACACTTTATGAGTTTGACGAAGAGAAAAGAAAAGAGCATAGGCTCATCTGCGGCTGTGATGAAGCAGGCAGAGGCCCTCTTGCGGGGGACGTATATGCGGCAGCAGTCATCTTTGACGATGATACTGTGATAGAGGGTATCAACGACAGCAAAAAGCTCACCGAAAAAAAGCGTGAAGAGCTCTATGATGAGATAATCGAAAAGGCAAGGGCTTATGCTATTTGCACAGCCTCTGTTGCCGAGATAGAAAAGCTCAATATCCTAAACTGCGCTATGCTTGCTATGAAGCGTGCCGTCCAGGGGCTTAGCATAAAGCCCGAGCTTGCGCTTATCGACGGCAATAAAGCCCCCCTGCTTGACGGGGTAGAGACGCTTACGGTCGTTAAGGGCGATGCTAAGAGCCAGTCGATTGCGGCTGCGTCTATCCTTGCTAAGGTGGCCAGAGATAGATATATGCTTGAAATGGACAAGCAATACCCCGAGTATCAGTTTGCAAAGCATAAGGGCTACGGCACAAAGCTTCACTATCAGATGCTCGATAGCTACGGCGAGTCGCCTATCCATAGACCCTCATTCCTGGTCAAATATTACGCTAAAAAGGCAGGGGGCGGAAAGTGAGCAGCCGCAGTATCGGAAATGTCGGCGAGGACGCAGTTTGTGAGATGCTCACCCGCCACGGCTATGAGATCTTAGACAGAAACTTCACCGTCAAGGGCGGCGAGATCGATATTATCGCTAAGAAAAACGGCGCCGTTGCCTTTGTCGAGGTCAAGACAAGAAAGCCTTCGCCCCTTTCCTCGGGCGAGGAGGCGGTTGATCACAATAAAAAGCGTCACCTTATCTACGCTGCCGAGAGGTATCTGGGGAGGCTTGATGAGCCTGTCAACGCACGCTTTGACGTTGCGGCGGTCGAGCTTGACGGCAGCAGGGTCACTAAGATACGCTATTATGTGTCGGCATTTGATGCAAGTAAATAAGGGCAGTACGCCTTTAAATAAACTAATATATTTTTGAAAAGGGTGTAAAGAGTATGTTTTACAAAAGTACCAGAAACAGTGAGGTAAATGTTACCTCCGCACAGGCTATCGCACAGGGTATCTCTGAGGACGGCGGCCTTTTTGTTCCCAGCGAGCTTCCCAAGATCACACTTGATGAGCTTAGGCAGATGGGCGACTTGAGCTATGCTGACAGGGCGCTCTTCGTTTTCTCTAAGTACCTTACCGATTTCACAGGCGCAGAGATCAAGTACTGTGTTGACGGCGCATATAATACAAAGAATTTCGAGACTGATAATATCGCAGAGCTGGCCCCGCTTTTTGACGGCACATATATGCTCGAGCTTTGGCATGGCCCTACCTGTGCATTTAAGGATATGGCTCTTCAGATATTGCCATACCTTCTCACAACATCTGTAAAGAAGATAGGTACTGATAAGAAGGTAGTTATCCTCGTTGCGACCTCGGGCGATACCGGTAAGGCTGCTCTTGAGGGCTTTAAGGACGTTGAGGGCACATCTATCCTCGTGTTCTACCCTGAGGACGGCGTTTCCGCTATGCAGAAGAAGCAGATGACGACTCAGGACGGTGCTAATGTCGGCGTGTGCGCTATCAAGGGCAACTTTGACGATGCACAAAACGGCGTTAAGAAGATATTCACCGACCCCGAGACTGCTAAGGAGCTTGCCGATAACGGCCTTATGTTCTCCTCAGCGAACTCTATCAACTGGGGCAGGCTCGCACCGCAGATCATCTACTATGTTTCTACATATGCCGAGCTTATCAAAAAGCAGGCTATAGATGTCGGCGAGCCTATCAATATCGTAGTTCCCACAGGCAACTTCGGTAATATCTTAGCGGGCTACTATGCAAAGCAAATGGGCGTTCCCGTTAATAAGCTCATCTGCGCTTCAAATGCTAATAATGTTCTTACCGACTTTATAAATACAGGCGTTTATGATAGGAACAGGGCGTTCCATACAACTATCTCGCCTTCTATGGATATCCTTATCTCCTCTAACCTTGAAAGGCTTCTCTATCACCTCTGCGGCGAGAATGATGCTCAAATAAGAGAGTGGTTCGGTGCACTTGCAAAGGACGGCAGGTATGAGGTAAGCGAAGAGGTCAAGAAGGCACTCAGCGAGAGCTTCTGCGCAGGCTTCTGTGATGATGAGCAGACTAAGGCAACTATCAAGGAGATATATGATAAGTACTCCTATACCTGCGATACTCATACAGCAGTCGCAGTCAAGGTCTATGAGGATTATAAGAAGGCAACAGGTGACGATACCGTAACGGTGATTGCCTCTACAGCATCGCCCTATAAGTTCTCGGGCAGCGTTCTCTCAGCTATCGGCGCTGAGGCGGGCGAGGACGAGTTTGAAAAGGTTGATAAGCTCGCAGAGGTTTCCAAGCTTCCTATCCCCAAGTCCTTAGCAGAGCTTAAGGATAAGGATATCAGGTTCAAGGAGACTATCGACAAGGCTGATATGAAGCAGTTTATCTTTAAAACACTCGGCATCTGATAACAATAAAAGACCCCGATGACCTCGGGGTCTTTGTTGGGTGTCAGTCACGGCTGATAAATGTCCTGCAAGCCGTTTCGTCACAGCAGCAGGCCTCGTGCCCCGTGCTGTCAACGCTTATCGAGCTTGCTGTGCAGTGCTTTGAGTTTTTGTTGTAGATGCAGCTTGCAACATCGCAGTGAACACCGTTTAAGGTCTTTTGATCCATAGCTTATCTTCCTTTCGGTTTGGTGCTATTATTATGTGTACATTTGGGGGATATATTCATGGTCTCAGATCTTGCTCTGCAAAAGCCTTTAAAGCTTTAGAAGAAAGCTAAAAAAGCAAAAAGAAGGAGGGTGGCGATTGTCTTTATTTGTAATGGCAGATCTTCATCTGTCAACATCTGTAAATAAGCCTATGGATATTTTCGGCGGCTGGGATAATTATATGCAGCGTATTGAGGAAAACTGGCAGCGCCTTGTTTCCCCCGATGATACGGTAGTAGTTCCCGGTGATATCTCCTGGGGAATGAACCTTGAGCAGTCAAAAAGTGATTTTGACTTTTTAAACCGCTTGAACGGCAAAAAAATAATCTCTAAGGGAAATCACGATTATTTCTGGACGTCTAAAAAGAAAATGGATGATTTCTTTAAGTCAAACGGCTTTGATACCTTGAATATTATGCATAATAATTGCTATGAGTATGAAGGCATAGGTATCTGCGGCTCAAGGGGCTGGATTAATGAGACGGGCAACCCCGATGATGTCAAGATCTTAAAGCGTGAAGCACAGCGCCTTGAGGTATCTATCCAAAGTGCCGAGGCACAGGGGCTCAAGCCCGTGGTGTTTTTGCATTACCCGCCTGTTTTCGGTGAGAGCATAAATGTGGAGATCTTTGATGTGCTGATGAAGCATAGCATAAGGTATTGCTTTTATGGGCACCTTCACGGCGGTATTGCCCATTCAAAATCAGTAAACGGGCTGTATAACGGTATAATAATGCGCCTTATATCTGCTGATTATCTGCAATTTGCACCACTTGACATAACGGAAATTGTGCAAAGTGCCAAAATATAAAAAAACGCTGGAAAAATACATTGTAATATGGTATAATGTTATGGATATATTTTAATATTGGAGGAAACTAAAAATGAGTTTAAAATCAGTAAATAATGTTGAGACTAATAGGTATGAGCTTGAGATAGAGATCTCCCCCGAGGATTTTGAGGACGCTCTTCAGAAGGCTTATCTTAAGGCAAGAAAGAATATAGCTATCCCCGGCTTCAGAAAGGGCAAGGCTCCCAGAAAGATTATTGAGAAGACCTATGGTGAGAATGTTTTCTTTGAGGACGCTGTTAATCTCGTATACGGCAAGACTGTAAATGAGGCTCTTGATGAGTCTAAGCTCGATATAGTTGCTCAGCCTGATGTTGAGGTAACAGAGATTTCTAAGGAGGTCGGCGTTAAGCTCAAGGCTAAGGTCGTAACAAAGCCCGAGGTTGAGATCGACGGCTATAAGGGTATCGAAGTAACAAAGACAGTTGCTCTTGTAACTGATGACGATATTGCTAAGGAAGTAGATAAGCTCAGAGAGAAGAATGTCAGGATTATCACGGTCGATGACAGGGCAGCAGAGCTTGGCGACGATGTTGTTATCGACTTTGAGGGCTTTAAGGACGGCGTTGCATTTGACGGCGGCAAGGCTGAGGATTTCGATCTTAACCTTGGCAGCGGCCAGTTTATCCCCGGCTTTGAGGATCAGATTGTAGGCCATAACGCAGGCGAGAGCTTTGAGATAAATGTTACATTCCCAGAGGAGTATCAGGTGCCCGAGCTTAAGGGCGCACCTGCTGTATTTAAGATCAACCTCAAGGCTATCTCTAAGAAGGAGCTTCCCGAGCTTGATGACGATATGGTAAAGGACGCTACAGAGTTTGATACCGTTGATGACTATAAGGCTGATGTTAAGAAGAAGCTTGAGGAGAATGCTGAGAAGAAGGCTGACGCTGACGTTGAGAATGCTATATTCGATAAGGTCATCGAGCTTCTTAAGGCCGATATCCCGCAGGAGATGTTTGATAACAGAACAAATGAAATGGTTTCCGAGCTTGAGCAGAGACTCAGACCTCAGGGTATTTCTCTTGATATGTATCTCCAGTATACAGGTCAGACACTTGATTCTGTTAAGAAGGCTTATGCAGAGCAGGCTGAAAAGCAGGTCAAGCTTCGCCTTGCGCTTGAAAAGATCGCAGAGCTCGAGAAGGTCGAGGTTACTGATGAGGAGCTCGAGACAGAGTTCCAGAAGATGGCTGATAACTACCAGCTTGAGCTCCAGCAGGTAAAGAACTTTGTTGGCGCTGAGGAGCTTAAGAAGGACGTTGCTGTTTCCAAGACAGTTGACCTTATCAAGGCTGCTGCTGTTATCAAGCAGGACTAATAATGTTTATCAACAGTTTCGCTCGCTATGCGGGCGAAATTGTCTATAAAGAGAAAAATCGAAAAATGTCGTTTTAAGAATGGAGGCACTTTTATGGCACTAATTCCTTATGTAGTAGAACAGACAAGCAGGGGAGAGAGAAGCTACGATATCTATTCAAGGCTGCTCAATGACAGGATCATAATGCTTTGCGACGCTATCGATGACGCTGTTGCAAGCGTTGTTGTTGCACAGCTTTTGTACCTTGAGGGTCAGGATCCCGACAAGGATATCGACCTTTACATCAATAGCCCCGGCGGATCTATTACTGCGGGCATGGCTATCTATGACACTATGAACTATATCAAGTGCGATGTTTCGACTATATGTATAGGCATGGCGGCTTCAATGGGCTCGTTCCTGCTTTCGAGCGGTGCAAAGGGCAAGAGGTTTACTCTTCCTAACAGCGAGATCCTTATTCACCAGCCGCTTATCTCGGGCGGTCTTTCCGGTCAGTGTACTGATATTAAGATCCATTCCGACCACTTGGTAAGAACAAGAGAGAAAATGAACCGTATACTTGCTGCAAATACAGGAAAGCCTATAGAAACTATCAATATCGATACCGAAAGGGATAACTATATGACAGCAGAGCAGGCTCTTGAATACGGGCTTGTTGATAAGATCATAACCAACAGACAGTAAAAGGAACGGTGCAAAATGGCTGACATAAAAAAATGTAATTTCTGCGGAAGACCGGAGACAAAGGTAGATAACCTTTTCACCTCGGGCGATAATCATATATGCGATGAATGTGTTATGTACTGCTATGATATTTTAGCGAAGCAGAAATCTCCCGGCAGGGCGGCAGCACCTGCTAAGGTAAAGACTAATATCAATAAGGGCATAAAGCTTGTAAAGCCTACTGAGATCAAAAAGGTGCTCGATGAATATGTTATCGGGCAGGACAGTGCCAAGATAGCTCTGTCTGTAGCTGTTTATAACCACTATAAGAGAATACTTTCTCTTGATGAGGATAAGGCTGATGATGTTGAGATACAAAAGTCAAATGTTCTCCTTTTGGGACCTACGGGTACAGGCAAAACACTGCTTGCGCAAACGCTTGCAAGGCTTTTGAATGTTCCCTTCGCTATTGCTGATGCTACCACACTTACCGAGGCGGGCTATGTAGGCGATGATGTTGAAAATGTGCTTACACGCCTTATACAGGCTGCTGATTTTGATGTTGAGGCCGCCGAGAGGGGCATCATCTATATTGATGAGATCGACAAGATCTCTCGTAAGAGCGAGAATACCTCGATCACCCGTGATGTAAGCGGTGAGGGCGTTCAGCAGGCGCTGCTCAAGATCGTTGAGGGCACTGTTTCAAATGTTCCCCCTCAGGGCGGAAGAAAGCATCCCCAGCAGCAGTTCATACAGGTCGATACTAAGAATATCCTCTTTATCTGCGGCGGTGCATTCGATGGGCTTGAGGCGGTCATCAAGAAAAGGACAGATTCGTCCAGCTTAGGCTTTGGCGGTAATATAAAGGATAAGAAAAACGATAACGATGTCTTCAAGAAGGTCGTTCCTCACGACCTTGTAAAGTTCGGTATCGTTCCCGAACTGGTCGGCAGACTTCCTGTTATTACTGTTCTTGATGAGCTTGATGAGGAGGCGCTTTGCCGCATTCTTTCCGAGCCTAAGAACTCGCTTATCAAGCAGTACACCAAGCTTTTCAAAATGGACGGGATAGACTTTAACGTTACCGATGAAGCTATGATGGCGATAGCCAAGAAAACTATCGAGCAAAAGACCGGCGCAAGAGGCCTTAGAGCGATAGTTGAGGGCATACTTACAAATATCATGTTTGAAGCCCCTGCCGATAAGTCAATAGTTTCTATCACTATCACTGAGGACTGCGTAAACGGCGATGCAGAGCCCGAGATAATCAGAGGCAAGAGAAAGTCAGCATGAATAAAACAATGACCGCTCCCTTTTTTGGGGAGCGGTTTTGATATGTATTATCTATATAACAAAAACCCCGAAGATATGCTCTTCGGGGTGTATTGTTTTGAATTGGAAATAATTGAAAATTATCTCTTGCTGAACTGCGGAGCACGTCTTGCAGCCTTCAAGCCGTACTTCTTTCTTTCCTTCATTCTCGGGTCACGAGTGAGGAAGCCTTCCTTTTTGAGGATAGCTCTGTACTCGGGGTCTGCCTGAAGGAGCGCTCTGGAAAGGCCGTGTCTTATAGCACCTGCCTGACCTGTAACGCCGCCGCCTGCAACTGTGCAAACGATGTCG
>JAFRYW010000030.1 GCA_017442845.1 Ruminococcus sp. | reverse complement strand
TTTATATCATAATGCCGCAGGCGTTCAAGATCGTTCTCCCCGCACTTGCAAACGAGTGTATCGTGCTGCTTAAGGAAACATCGGTCGCAGGCTATATCGCCGTGCAGGATCTTACAAAGGGCGGCGATATCATCAGAAGCCAGACCTACTCGGCATTTATGCCGCTTGTAACTGTGGCGCTTATTTATCTTGTTATGGTAATGATCCTGTCAAACCTTGTAGGCAGGCTTGAAAGGAGGCTCGCTAAAAATGATAGACATTAAAGACCTCTGTAAGGATTTCGGCGAGGTCAGGGTGCTCAAAAATATCACCGAAACGATAGAAAAGGGCGAGAAGGTCGTTATCATAGGCCCTTCGGGCTCGGGTAAATCGACATTTCTGCGCTGCCTTAACAGAATGGAGGAGCCTACCGCCGGCGATATCATCTTTGACGGGCAGAATATCACAAAGGCGACAGATAAGGAGATAAATAAAGTAAGGCAGAGAATGGGAATGGTGTTCCAGCACTTCAACCTCTTCCCACACCTTACTATCAAGAAAAATATCACCCTTGCCCCTGTAAAGCTCGGCCTTATGACGCAGGAGCAGGCGGATAAGCGTGCTGAGGAGCTTTTGCAGACAGTAGGCCTTCCCGATAAGGCTGATGAATATCCCACAAGGCTGTCGGGCGGTCAGAAGCAGAGGATAGCAATTGCCAGGGCACTTGCTATGGACCCCGAGGTAATGCTTTTTGATGAGCCGACCTCTGCGCTCGACCCCGAAATGGTCGGCTAGGTGCTCGAGCTTATGAAAAGGCTTGCCGATGACGGTATGACAATGGTGGTTGTCACCCACGAAATGGGCTTTGCAAAGGAGGTCGCCTCACGTGTAATGTTTATGGCTGACGGCGAGATATTAGAGCAAAACGAACCGAAGGAGTTCTTTTCAAACCCGCAGAATAAGAGACTTAAGGATTTTCTTTCAAAGGTGCTTTAATTATGGATCTTAGAATATATTTATACAACAAGCCCGTGTCGGACATCAAGGCGCTTCGTACCGAGGTGTTTATCGAGGAGCAGGGCTTTGAGAATGAGTTTGACGATATAGATAACAGGGCGACCCACGTGCTGATCTATGACGGCAAAACACCTGTCGCTACAGGGCGGCTCTTTGCTGAGGGTGATGATAATGACGACTTCATCATCGGAAGAGTGTGCGTAAAAAAAGAATACCGTGGAAAAAAGCTCGGCAAGCGTGTGATTCTCGCGCTTGAGGAGGACGCAAGAAAAATGGGCGGGAAAAGCGTATCGGTCTCGGCACAGTGCAGGGTGCAGGGCTTTTATGAGGCTTTGGGCTATACAGCTACAGACGACCTTCACGATGACGAGGGCGTGCCGCACGTAACAATGGTCAAGAGCCTTAGAAAATAAGACAGCAAAACACCGCTGAGAATTACTCCCAATTTGTGAAAACTGAATGAAAAATCGGCATATTTCTTGACAATTGCTCCAAAAAAGATTAAAATATAATATGGTTATATACTTGACACACCAATTAAAATGCCTTAGATAATGGGGGTTCGGGGCGAAGCCCCGATGGGTCGGTAACGAGGGCGAAGCCCTCCCCATACTCTCCCGAGCTCGCTGTGAGCGAATGCTCACAGTTAAGCGAGGGTTTGGGGGCAAAACTGTGGTGTGTTAAAGGGATAACCATAAAATGTAATGGTAGATAAAAAGCAAAATAACTCTGTGTGTTAGATAAATGTAATATAAGGAGTAGCTATGGGAAAGGTAAAGACTTTTTTTAAGGACTTTCCGAAAAACGCAAAGCATTTTTGCTCTGGGAATGTCCTTTTTGTGCTGTTTGTTTCAGCATCGCTTATCAATTCTTTTGTGCTTAGGGCATTTACTGTAAAGTTTACATATAATATCATAAAGCCTATACTTGCCGATGTTGCGGCTGTGCTTATAATAGGAATGTTTGGATTTCTTATCAAGCCAAAGCGCAGGTTTGTGTATTATATGATCTTTAACTGCATATTCGTTTTCTTGTGTATCGCAAATTCTATTTATTATACAAACTATAAATCCTTCGCTTCCGTGTCGCTTATCTCAACGGCCTCGCAGCTTGGCGGCGTTATGGATGCGGTAACGAAGAATATTATGGAGGCGAAGGACTTACTTTTCCTCTGGTCTGTAGTTGCGATGATAGGCGTATATGTGTTTATCAAGAAAAAACGGCCTGACTATTTTGATAAGGTAGCACAGCGCAAGGCGGGCAAGAAGTATTTTGTCAGAACGCTTATCACGGGCTTTGCCTTTGCAGCCGCAGCGGCGCTTATGTTCACGGGAACTGATTACAGCCGCTTAAGAAAGCAGTGGAACAGGGAATATACCCTTGCGACCTTCGGGCTTTATACCTACCAGATCTCGGATACAGTGCAGAGCATTTATTCCAAGATCAACCTTATGTTCGGCTATGACGAGAGCAAGGAGCAGTTCACCAGCTTCTATACTGATAAGGACACTAAGGACGCAGTCAGCAAGGCTAATGATTACAGCAATATCTTCAAGGGCAAGAATATGCTAGTTATCCACTGTGAGAGTATGCAGAATTTTATGCTCGGCTCTTATATGAACGGCGTTGAGGTAACGCCTACGCTCAATAAGCTCGCCTCCGAGGGAATGTATTTTTCA
>JAFRYW010000029.1 GCA_017442845.1 Ruminococcus sp. | reverse complement strand
GAAACGTACATACAGATGTTCATTATGCAATATACCAATTCCTAACTATTTGGATGAAAACGAAGTCGAATGGAAATAGCATGAAACTGCACTAAACAGCTATTGATTATTAAGGAGGAAACACACTATGAACGAAAAATTTGAACAGTACATAAGCGATTTATCCCCCGAAATGCAGGAAAAGGCAAGGGAGTGCAAGACAAAGGAAGAGCTTAATGCTTTTATAGCCGAGAACGATCTCGAGCTGCCTGAGGAGGCACTCGACATGATAGCGGGCGGCTCGAAAGCCTGCGCATCAACAGGTGATTATGTCGCTGACTGCCCCGACTGCCCCGGAATACTTGAGTATCATGACATGGTTTGGTTTGAAAAAGGAGGAGTAGGAGTCGCTCGGGCGCATTGCACCAGAACAGGGATCCTCTACTACAAAACTGAGTTCGGCAGCTGGAAACGCTATGAATAAGCCATTTTGAGTTAAAAGGAGAAACCATTATGAATGAAAAATTTGAACAGTACATAAGCGACTTATCCCCCGAATTGCAGGAAAAGGCAAGGGAGTGCAAAACACAGGAAGAGCTTAATGCTTTTATAGCGGAGAACGACCTCGAGCTGCCCGAGGACGCACTCGAGCTTGTAGCGGGCGGCTGCGGTACCTGCAAGCATGACAGTGATAAGAAGCTTGAAAACTGGGTGTCCATCGGTTCGACCGACCCGGTGATACGTGGAAAGAAAGTTGGCAGTATCGGTAAAAACTGCTGTAGCAAGTGCGGAGGGAATATCACATATACTGCTCATACCGGAAACATAATCGAATCCGGCAGATATTATGTAAAAGTTGAAACCTTTACGATATCCGAGGCGGAATTCAATACCTATAAATCGCAGTTCCGTTTACAGTGGAAGGCGTAATGATGATCCTTACTGCAATACAGCATATGAATCATTCGTAAGAACTGTTTCGGGCTTTTCGTCAAATGTTACAGCTTTGTAATAATAAGTTGTACTAATTGCACAAATTAAATATCGCCGTTTGCACTAAGTTTTAGCAAACGGCGATTTTTTGTTACAATTTTACGGCGGCTGTTTACAAGCGGTGCTTAATATGCTATAATGCTTAATGTCGATAAGACTGTGGAAATGACAAAAAGAAAGAAATATATAAATGTGAGGCAATAATAAAATGAAAAAGCTTATGGTTTTATTCTTGGCGGCCTGCCTTATGGCGGGTACAAGCGCTTGCTCAAAGAGTGAGACTTCCAATGAGCAGAGCGGTGATGCTGCCGGGACGGCTGTTACAGTGACCGATGCAGTCGGCAGCGATAAGGAGAAGTTTCAGGTCATTCCCGAGGAGGCAAACCCCTCATTCAATACAGTGATAAATGCAGCTAAGTCGGTCTGCCCTATCGGTAAGGGCATTAACAGACAGTACGGCTATATGGGCAAGGAAAAGATCGACGGTGTCGAGTGCTACCTTTTCTCGGTATATGATTTTGATAAGGAAAGCGGCAGCGTAAAGGTCGGCGATTTCGCCAAGGCTGTAAATGAAGATGCAGTTTACAGAATAGGTGATAACGGCTTTGAGGCTGTTGAGCTCGCCCATGATGAATATGAGCTTACCCTTTCAAAAAAGGGCAGCACCGAGGCGGATCTTAAAAAAGCGGCCAATCTTGCAGCCGAGCGTATCATAGCAGGTTAATACATATCAAGCGTCCGATCTCGGGCGCTTTTTTATTGACATTTATTATGGATCTGTGGTATAATGCCCTTAATACTTATTATGTTAGGAGTGTTCATCATGGCAGAATTTGCAGTAAAGGGAAATAATGCACGCTTTAAGCGTTTTTTTGAAAAGGCAGAGCAGGGCGGTAAGCTGACGGTAGCCTTTTTGGGCGGCTCTATCACTATGGGCTGCCATGCAACAACTGAGGATAAAAGATATGTAAACCGTATTTTTTCTCATCTTTGCGAGCTCTTTCCGAAGGCAGAGCTTACTCTTGTAAACGGCGGTATAGGTGCAACGACCTCGCAGTTCGGTGCGGCAAGGCTTGATGACGATATCCTGCGCTTTGAGCCGGATATGGTGTTTATCGAATTCTCGGTAAATGATGATAATAATATAAAAAGCTTTCAGGAGACCTTTGAGAGCTGTATAAGGAGGATACTTTCCTATAAAACACAGCCCGCCTGTATGGTCATCAACAACCTCTTTTATGATACCGGCTTTAATGCACAGGAGATACATAATGAGGCGGCAGCCTACTACGGCGTTCCTGCCGTCAGCGTGCGTGATTATGATTGGCCGAGACTGCAAAGCGGTGAGCTAAAGCGTGACGATCTCACTGCCGACGGCCTGCACCCGAACGATAAGGGTATGCAGATCATCGCTATGCTTGTAAATGAGGCGCTCAATCGGCTTTTTGAAGAGCCGGCAGATGAGCAGATCTCTATTCCCGAAAAGACGCTGACAAAGGCACGCTACGTGAATGCCAAGCGCTTTGATGCCCGCAGCCTTGCACCGGAGCTTGCAGGCTTTGTCAGAGACCCCGATCCGCAGCGTGATATTACAGATGTTTTCAAAAACGGCTGGATCTCGACCGGCAGCGGTGCTGTTTTCAAGACCGAGCTTGAAGCTGAGATCATCTGTGTTCAGTGGCGCAGAACGGTCGCTCGCCCTGCACCGATAGCCCGTGCAGTTATCGACGGCGACATAGCAAACGCCGTAACTCTCGATGCTAATTTTGAGGAGGACTGGGGCGACCTGCTGTGCCTTACGACCGTATATGAGTCCAAAAAAGCAGACAAGCATACTATCGAGATAATAGTGGACGACCAGCCCGACAGCAGCGTCCCGTTCTACCTTGTGTCTATAATAACAGCATAGAATAATAAAAGCCTGCATTTCGCAGGCTCTTTATTTTACTCAAATCTAAAGCTCTTGAAGTCGAAATCCGTTCCCGGCAGGAAGGTGAAGGAGACATCTCCCTTGCCGCTGACACCTGTGATGTCAAAGAATCTTTCGGTGTAGCTCTCTGCCCCCTCGAACTCGCAGAGGGTAAGGGCTGTTTCTCCGCTTGTGAACTTAAAGTGTATGCTGTTTTTGGCGAGCGTCGAGCGCCCCTTGATGATAAGCTTTGTCGGCTGCCTGTTAGTAAAGTCAAACTCGCCGAAGCCGATCACTACATTGTTGCCTATATGCGTGATCTCGTCCTCACCAACGGTAAAGCTGTCGCCGTAGATCTCGGTGTGCAGCTGTGCACCTATCTCCAAAAACTCCTTATCGGGTCTAACAAAGCTTATGCTTCTTATTTCAAACCCGTCGGAGGACTCTATCGAGAGCGTGTGTGTTCCGATAAGCTTTTTACTGAGCCTGAACCTGACAGGCTCGTTGTATGTCAGCCACTGCGACGGTGCAAGATGCTCGTATTCTCCTATAAGCTCGCCGTCCGTTGGCGTGCCGTCAAATATGCGGAATTTGATAGGCGTTGAGCGGTTCATGTATATCGGCAGTATCACAGTATCGCTTCCGAAAGCCCCGAATTCAACATTGTCAAATACACCGTATGCACCCTCGCCAGCAAGGCTTAAGCCACGCTCTATGCCCGTGGTGACATTCTCGCCCCTTGTGAACAGCCCGCCGACTATCCCTTCATACGGGTCGAACGAAGCCTGCCCGAGCCCCTCGGCTGTCAGCCTTATCACGCTGATAACGGAGGGCGTTTTCTTGCCGTTTTTGCATAGCGCACGAAGATAGATCTCGCCGTCGCCCTTGCATTTTACGGTTATGCTGCCGCTGTCTGAGGAGACAGCCTCTGCAAGGTTGGTGTCTATTCCCGAAACTGTCGTCAGCCTGTAGCTTATCTCGCCCCTGTAGCTTGCGTTTTCGGGAAGTGCCTTTACTTTGAAGGTTAGCGTGTCGTGCTCCTTGTCAAAGTGCACTCTCTCGCCCGATATCTCAAGCTTTCTCACGGGTATCTCAAGTGAGAATTTATCAAAGTCGGGCTTGAAGGTCTCGTTAATGCTCCCTGCTGCAAGCCCCTCAGTCGCCTCGCAGGGAAGTGTTCTCAGCTCCAGCTGCGCCCCCTCGATCTTAGGTGAGCTTGCCTTTACCGTGATCCTGCCTGCGGTTTTTGTCGCTGCAACTATTATCAGCAGCTTGCCCGAGAATAGCCTTCTTGAGGTCGTCTTATACTGCTCGTAGTCGGTCGAGTCGCCGTTGTCAAGCCCTATAAGCCTGCCCTCGCCGATGACCTCAATATTTACACGGCTGTTTGCATTTTCAACTGCTATGCCGTTTTTATCAAGCGCTGATACCTCGATAAAGAAAAGCTCCTCGCCGTCTGCGTTTGCCTGCTGCTTGTCAGCCTTGAGCGTAAGCCTTGCGGCATCTGAGAACGAGCATTTTTCGTCTCTTGCTATCTCTATCCCGTTTTCGTCATATGCGGCTGCTGTCAGCGTTCCCCTGACATATTCGTGCTTAACGTCAAGTATAAGGTCTGTGCCTTTGTCGTGGTCTATAGCCTTTTCGCCGATAAGCTCGCCGTTAAGGAAAAGCCTGATAAACGGCGCATTTGATACAACTCTTATGTCTATTTCCTGCCCCTCGTTGAAATCCCAGTAGGGGTAGATGTGTATAAACGGCTTTGCCTTGAAGCTGGTCCACTCTCCCTTGAAGATGTAAAAGCTGTCCTTCTCAAAGCCCGCCGTGTCGATCTGCCCGAAGTAGCTGTTTTTAGTGGAGTAGGGGGTGGGCTCGCCTATGTAGTCAAAGCCCGTCCAGATAAACTGCCCTGCACAGTACTGCGCATCTCTGTCGGGGATAATGCAGGCATATGTATTCTTAGCCGCCCAGGCGGTGGAGGAGTTGCCAAGTGCCGAGCACTGCTCATCATCATCACACAGTATCGCCTGTGACAGCGGGAAGTGATAAATGCCCCTGCTTTGTACTACCGATGAGGTCTCAGAGCCGTATATCGCCCAGTCGGGGTGTGCGGCGTGGTGCTCTTCATACAGTCTCTCGGCGTAGTTGTAGCCTGCGACCTTTAGTATATCGGTGCACCTTTGTGCACCCTCCCACTGCATAAAGTTTGAGCCTATCGTGATAACGCCGTTGCCTCTCGGGTCGTGCTTTTTCACAAGTGAGGCGAGCCTTGATGCTATCTCCTGCCCTCTTTCGCTTGCGTGGGTATCATATATCTCATTTCCTATGCTGAAGCCGATAACGCAGGGGTGGCTCCTGTCACGTCTTATCCACGAGCAGACGTCCTTTGCGACCCACTCCTTGAAAAAGCGTGCGTAGTCAAACTCGGTCTTGCTCATCTCCCACATATCGAACCCCTCGTCCAGCACAAGGAAGCCAAGCTTGTCACAAAGCTCGAGCATTTCCTCTGCGGGCGGGTTGTGGCTCGTTCTTATGGCATTTACGCCCATTTCACGAAGCTTTAAAAGCTTTCTTTCAAATGCGTGCTTGTTGAATGCCGCACCCAGAGCACCTAGGTCGTGGTGCTCGCATACGCCGTGAAGCTTTACGTGCTTGCCGTTTAGGAAAAAGCCCTTGTCGGTCGTAAATTCCGCACGCCTAAAGCCCAGCTTTTGTGTTTTTTCATCTATAGCCTCATCGCCTTTGAAAAGCGTTACGGTTATATCGTAAAGCTGCCCGTCGCCGACACTCCACAGCTTAGGCTCTGTGACCTTCAGATGCTGCGTGTTGCTTGTGTATTTAAAGCCTTCCTTTACTATCTCCTCGGGCAGAGCGCTCTTGTCTGCCGCACAGCAGGGGCTAGTGACCTCGCAAAGCTTGTCCCCGTCCTTGCCGATCACTGTTTTTATGCTGAGCGCCTCGCAGGTGTCATTCTCCGGGCGGGCAGTCTCGGTGGTAACTGTTACATTACCCTTGTCATCTGCCGAAGCATATACCCCGTTTGTAAGAATGTGCGTGCTGTCATATTCCTTTAGATATACCTTTCTGAATATGCCCGCACCCGAATACCAGCGTGAGTTCGGCTCGTGATGATCTACCCTGACTGTGATCTCGTTCTCGCCCTTTTGAAGCAGGTCAGTAATATCCACCTCAAAGGGCGTGTAGCCGTATTTCCATTCAATAGCCTGCTTGCCGTTTACATAAACTCGGCTGTCCATATACACCCCGTCAAAGCAAAGCGCATAGCGCTTGCTCATATCTGTAACGGTCAGTGTGTTTTTGTACCAGCCGGTAGAGTTTTCATATAAATCGTTTGTATCATATATCAGCCAGTCGTGCGGAATGTCTACAGCCTTGAAGCCCTTCGCATCCTTTATATCGGTCCCGAGCGGGCATTTTGCAAACTGCCACCCTTCGCAGAATAGTTTTTCATTTCTCATAGCATCTACCCCCAAAAAGTATATTATTCTTATTATAACATATCGCAGCGCACATTTGCAATATTATTAGTTGAAAGAGTATAAATATTTTAGCCTTGCTATTTACTTTACTGTAAACTTGTGCTATAATGTGATTATCTTAATAAAAAAGGAATGTAAAAATATGAAAAGAAT
>JAFRYW010000028.1 GCA_017442845.1 Ruminococcus sp. | reverse complement strand
GCGACCGCAAAGCCCCCCACCAAGCCGCCGCAGGCGGCTTGCTTCCCTCGGAGCGATGAACAAAGCCTTAGCTTATCGCTTGTAATACAAGCTTTTATATTTGTTTCACGCCCAAAGCTAAGTTAAGAGTCAAAGCTAGTCTCACGCCCTATTTCGGGGGCTTTGCGGTCGCCCCCGAACCCCTTCGCAGTTGCGTCTCTCCACAACCTCAGCAAATTCCAATTTATCTTAGGAGCAAAACTGTATTAAAAGGAACTTGCTTTTTAAAAATAGATACACTTGATACATTTTTACTAAACGGAGGGGTAAATAATGAAAATATATCTCTACGGCATGATATGTGCCTCAAACAGCTTTAAAACTGCCGCATTCCCCAGCCCTGACGAGTATACCGAAATAGAGCAGAGCGCCCGCTTTATCGGCGGCGAGACAGGCACCTGTGCAACTGTGCTTTCATCACTTGGGCAGACTGTCAGGATAGACGGCACACACATAGGCAGGAGCATGGCAGCGCTCACCCGTGAGTTTTATAAGGGCAAAAGCGTTGACCTTAGCTCGCTGACATTTGATGAAGACTTTGAGGGGCTTGAGGACTATATCATTATCCACGGCGATACAAGAACACCGCTAGGGCGCTTCGGGCATTTTTTCGGCAACTTCTACAGCGGCGGGGCAAAGCACTGGAACGAGCCGAAGGAAAACGATGCTTTATGGTGCGATGCCGCTGCGATAGATGACTGCTTCGGAGAGGACTCGAAGCGCTGTGCCGAAGCCTGTATAAAGCACGGCAAGCCCTATGTCACTATCGACTGCAAGTATGACAGCTTCATACACAAGCACGCAGCGGTAACGGTAGTTTCGGGCGAGGCACTCAAAATGCATTACGGTGATGCGGCACGCAGTGAGATGCTCCCCCTCTACTGTGAGAACACTGACGGGCTTACAATAATCACAAACGGCAGCGGCAAATTCTTTTACGGAAGGCGTGGCAAGCCTGTCAAAGCCTTTACGCCGTTCAAGGTATCTGCCGAAAGCACCCTTGGCGCAGGAGACACCTTCAAGGCAGGCTGCACATATGCGCTGGCACATGGTATGGGTGATGATGAGCTTGTGAGCTTTGCAAGCGCCTGTGCAGCGGTTGCGGTCTCACGCTATCCCAGCCAGCTGAGGCCGCCGAAGCTTAGCGAGGTCGAGGCTATGCTAAGAAATAAAAGCTCTGCAGAATGTGTTTCTTCGAGCATTTGACCATGCCGGTATATTATAATGCTATAGCCTTTGACGGCAGTCTTAGCCCTCTTCATCATATTGCCCCGCTATCATCGCTTCATCACACCATTCGTAGATGTCATTTATACTATCATTGTTGGTATAAATATCTGTCATGCGCTCGTTTTTATGTATGGTTATTGTTGTCATATCGTCCCACTGCCGACAGTAATTAAGATACCATGTTATAGTTTCGGCTTCTGCATCCGGCATTTCGTTGGGGTATACAAGCTCTGCTGACATATCGTTTTCGGGGATCCCGATCAGCTTTATGTAATTATCATACAGCTCAGTGAGGTTTATCCGCCCTTCTATTTTGAGCTTTTCATCAAGCCTGCCGTCAGCCAGCCGTTCGCAGAGCTCTTCGCTGTCAAGGGCATATATTTCCTTATCAGAGCAGGAGAGTATCATGCCGCTCTTGTCAAATATAGTGAGCCCGCTTTCACCGTTTTCGTATTCGACTTTGCGAAGTGCAAATACCTCCGGCACCGTGTAATGCCCGATATTTTCATACTTCTTTAGCTGCTCACCGTTTTTGAAAAGGTGCAGCGTACTGCTGCTGTCGCATACATAAAGATAATTGTCGCTGCCGTACTGATAAAAGACTATCTTGTTCAGAATATCGGGAGTGGTATGGTCAAGCAAAGGGATATTCGCCGCAGCGAAGCCCTCCTTTGTATCCAAAACCTCCGCACTCTTGACCTCTTTGATAAACGGATCGTTCATATAGCCTGCAACACCACCCGATCGGCGAGTGAAGTCCGCAGTCACCTTCACAAACTGCCCATCTGCAACGCCGTCAAGCGTTAGGTCATG
>JAFRYW010000027.1 GCA_017442845.1 Ruminococcus sp. | reverse complement strand
GGCACATTCGAGGTAAGAGAGAGAGCAGCTAAGGACGGTATCAACCCCCTTACAAAGCAGCCTATCCACATCGCTGCTAAGAAGGTTCCTGCTTTCAAGCCCTCACAGGCTCTTAAGGACGCTGTAAACAAGTAAGTTTTACAAATCAGCAAGCCCGATCTCTTACAGGTCGGGCTTTTTTTAGGCTAAAGAAAGGAAGAAATATGAGACTTGACAAATACTTGAAAATAACAAGGCTGATAAAGCGCCGCACGGTCGCAAACGAGGCGTGCGATGCGGGAAAGATCTCGGTAAACGGCAAGATAGCACGTGCGTCATACGATATAAAGGTAGGCGACATTATCGAGATAAATATGGGGCTAAAGCCGCTCAAGGCGGAGGTACTGAGCATAAGCGAATATGCCACAAAGGAAAATGCGGCGGATAATTACAGGATAATACCATAAGGGCAAGCACCGGCACAAAGTGTCGGTGCTGCTTTTTTGAGCGCAGGCACGACCTCGGCAGAATACAGCCGATTTTTCAATGCTTGCGGCATACCGCAGCAGAGGGAAAGGGTGACGGTAGACGGACTGGGGGCGATAGTCAACGCAAAGAAACCATTGACAAATGGCAATAAATCTGGTATAATAAAATCAGAGGAAGTGGAAATGGTGGCTTTAGAAAATCAGCGTTATGGCAGAAATAAAGATACGCTTGTGAATAAAACGTATATTGACGGCGGAGAATATAAACGTAAGTTTGATAATGCTACCGATAATCCTGAAGTTAATAAATCGCTTTATGATTGTTCAAAAACAGCACTTAAGCATAGGAGCGGTACAACTTTTGAGGATATGTATTGGATAGATTCGGAAACCGGAAGGATTGTTGCAAAGGAAATTGATGGCTTTGACATACGTCAAGTAAACTATTCCCCGAAAACAAGAAAAGTAGTTGATGAATATCCAAAAGGAAAGCTGATAACTGTACACACGCATCCAAGTAGTATGCCACCGAGTGCTGCTGATTTTAATTCAAGTTTTATAAACGGATATAAATGTGGTTTTATTGCGTGTCATGACGGAAAAGTATTTGGCTATACTTCCGAGCAGATGATCAGCGAGGAACTATATAGTTTATATATAGGACAATACATTGCAACAGGGGCAAGTGAGTTTGAAGCGCAGATAAAGGCACTTCAAGAATTAAGTAAAAACCATTTAATAGACTTTTGGGAGGTGCGGTAATATGGAACAATGCTTAAATGATAACGTTAAGATTCCCGATAGAATAATGAATATGTCGCAGGAAGAAAGACTTGCAAGAATCAAACAGCTTGAAGAAATTGCTGCAAAGGAAAAGAACAAAATAGAAGAAAGTAATCGCAAAAAGGTAGTTTAAATAGTCTAAACCGCTCCCGAGGTCGAGAGCGGTTTTCTTATACCCATTTGAAGGAGGTGAGATGAATGGGGCTGAAAGTCACTATCACGATGATGCAGTCGGAGGATCGCCGCTTTAAAACAAAAAGCCCCGCACAGGGCGGGGCTGTGAAAAAGCTATATTACTTTGAGATAAGTGCAAGCGTATCTCTTGCGATAAGCAGCTCCTCATTTGTAGGAACAACATAGCAAGCAATCTTGGAAGCGTCTGTCGAGATCTTTGTAAGCTTGCCACGGGACTTGTTTGCCTCCTCGTCAAGCTCGATACCGAAGAAATCCATATCCTTAAGCACAGCAGCTCTTACCTCGGGAGAGTTCTCGCCGATACCGCCTGTGAAGAGGATAGCGTCAACGCCGTTCATAGCAGCAGCGTATGAGCCTATGTACTTCTTGATCTGATAAACGAGCAGCTCGGAAACAGCCTGTGCCCTTGCATCGCCCTTATCGGCAGCAGCCTGAATATCTCTGTTATCGGAGCTGATGCCCGAAACGCCAAGGAAGCCCGACTTCTTGTTCATATAGTCTGTCATCTCATCGGGTGTGAAGCCGTGCTTTTTCATAACGAAGGTGATAGCAGACGGATCGACTGCGCCGCAGCGTGTACCCATAACAAGACCGTCAAGAGGGGTAAAGCCCATTGATGTATCAACAGAGATACCGTCCTTAACAGCTGTGATAGACGAGCCGTTGCCCAGGTGGCAGGAAACAATCTTAAGATCCTTTACGTCCTTGCCGAGAACTCTTGCAAGCTCTGCGGAAACAAAGCGGTGAGATGTGCCGCGGAAGCCGTATTTTCTTACAGCGTACTTCTCATAGTCCTCATAGGGCAGACCGAAGAGGTAAGCCTTTCTCGGCATATTTGAATGGAAGGCTGTATCGAAAACGACCGCCTGAGGCGTTCCCTCGGGGAGAACCTTCTTGCAGGCACGAAGTGCAAGTGCGTGGGGGTGGTTATGAACAGGTGCAAGCTCTGCAAGAGAATCGATTCTGTCGATGACCTCGTCTGTAACAAGGCAGGTCTCCTTGAAAACCTCTGCGCCCTGTACTATCCTGTGGCCTACAGCTGAGATCTCAGCCATTGAATCTATAACCTTTGTTTCGCCTGTTGTGAGCACCTCTACGAGCTTTTCAAACGCCTCGGTATGTGTGGGGAAATCACAGTCAGCCTCCAAGCTCCTGCCGTCGCCTGTCTTAGCGGAAACGTGGCCGCCTATACCTATCCTGTCACAGTTGCCCTTTGCGATGACCTCTTCATTCTCCATATTGAGAAGCTGATACTTAAGAGATGATGAACCTGCGTTAACAACTAAAATCTTCAAATCAAAAACTTCCTTTCTTTATTGCGAAAAAGCTTGACTTTTTCGTAAAATTATAATACTATTATATTATAGCAAAACACAGCCGCTTTTTCAAGTGGTTTTTGTTAAATTTTCACTTTTCACAAAATTGCCCTTGCTTTTTGGGGCTTTTTTTACAAAAGGGCGGTAAAGGGCGGTGAGATAATGAAAGCTGCGGGCGTTGTTGCGGAATTTGACCCCTTCCACAACGGGCACAGCTATCTGCTTGAAAAGATCCGTGAAGGCGGCGCCACACACATAGCCGTTGCTATGAGCGGCGACCTGACGCAGAGGGGCGGCGTCGCACTTTATGACAAGCAGGCAAGGGCACGGTGCGCTGTAAAAAACGGTGCAGATATTGTTTTAGAGCTTCCGCCGCCGTTTAGCTGCTCCTGCTCGGAGATCTTTGCAAGGAGCGCTGTAAAGCTTTTAGCGGGGCTAAGGGTCGATACTATAGCCTTCGGCTCGGAGGTGACCGACAAGCAGCTGCTCTATGAGTGTGCAGATATTTCCCTATCGCTTTCAAACAATGAGGAGATTCGTGAGCTGACAGCGCAGGGGCTTAGCTACCCAAAGGCTATGAGCGAATATATCGGGGCGCATTACGGGGCGGAGTATGCAGCGGTTTTTTCACAGCCCAATGCAACGCTCGGTATAGAATACATCAAGGCGGCAAGGGCACTCGGGATAAGCGAGTTCATGCCGATAAAGCGGGCGGGTGTAAGCCACAACAGCAGCGATATGAGCAGGCGCTTTGCCTCGGGCAGCCTGATAAGAGAAAGGGTGCGGCAGGGCAAAAGCGTAAGCAGGCTAACCCCACTTGACACAGCAGCGCTCTCCCCTGCATTTATCGAGATAATGGAGGGGCATATACTGTTCACGCTTTGCGTGGGCGACAGAGCAAGGCTAAGCGGCCAACCGGATATGAGCACGGGGATACTTGAAAGCATTTTGCGGCTCAAAAGAGAAATGCCTGCTACGCTTGACGAGCTTTTTGGCAAGCTCAAAAACAAGGGCGTTACGCTTGCAAGGCTAAGACGGATAGCACTTTTCTTAAGTGCAGGGCTTGAAAATGTAAGCGTTGATGAGCTTACAGCAGCGAGGGTTCTCGCCTTCAACAAACATGGGGCACAGCTTTTAGGCAACGCAAAGGGCGGCGATGTAAGCTTTGACACATCGCTCTCACGTATCGAGGAGGCTGCACCGAAGCTTGTACAAAACATTAACAAAGGCGCATATTTTCGCTATCTCTGCACCGATAAGAGTGTGCCCTACACAAACGAATACACACGAAAAATAATTATTGAAAGGGAGTAATCATTATGCTAAAGCACGAGTACATCGACTACGGATATTTCGGGAGGTGCCTGAAGATCGAGAACGAGAGCATAGAAGCGCTCGTTACAGTTGACATCGGCCCCAGAGTAATCTCACTAAAATGCAAGGGCATGGAAAACATTATGGGCGAGGACACAAACGCCTACTCAACAAAGGACGGCGGCGATTTTGAAAAGCTGTTCGGCAACAGGAAATGGTACCTCTACGGAGGCCACAGGATTTGGATAAGCCCCGAGGACGACCCGAAGAGCTACTACCCCGACAATGACCCCGTTGATGTAAAGATCGAGGGCTGCAAATACACCTTCACCCCGCCCGAGCAGAGCGAGATCGGGATACAGGAGATACTGACAATGGAATTTGACGAGACAAAGGGCGAGATAAAGGTCACAAACACCGTAAGAAACACGGGCAGCGACATCAAGAACATAGCGGCGTGGGCTGTAACAGTTGTTGACAAGGGCAGCCTTGCTATACTGCCGCAGTGCGAAAAGCCGACAGGCCTGCTGCCCAACCGCAACTACACGATCTGGCCCTACAGCGATATGCAGGACGACAGGCTCTACTTTGGCAACAAATACATAACCATACAGCAGCAAAGCGACTGCAAGGACGCCTTCAAGCTGGGCTTCAACGACGACAAGGGCTACCTTGCTATGTACAACAAGGGGCAGCTTTTTGTAAAGCGCTTTGGCTACGAGGAGGGGGCACAGTACCCTGACAACGGGTGCAGCTGCGAGTGCTATACTAACTTCTTTATGATGGAGATAGAGTCACTCAGCAAGATCCACTCACTTGGCAAAAACGATGAGATAAACCACGTTGAATGCTGGAGCATCAAGCCCTGCGATGCCGCCTTTGACAGGAAAAACGAGCAGTCGATAGCCGAATTTGTCGAGAAAAATGTATAGTCAGCACTGCCGTGCGGTGGTATTTTCTGCAATAATATGAGTATGCTGTGCAAAGCGTGGCATAAAAACAAAGCGCATAGGCTTTTTGGGTCTATGCGCTTGCATTTTGCAGAGTAATGTGTTATAATGTCTTTAGAAAAAAATGTTAAAACTTACGACAAATAGAAACGGAGAAAGAATATGACCAACGCCGAGATAATCGACAGGCTTTTTTTAATGCAGGACAAGGCTTACGCAGAGTTTCAGGGCGGGCTTATGCCGGGGGTGTCGAAGGAGACCTTTATCGGCTGCCGCACACCGGAGCTGAAGGCATTTGCAAAGGAGCTTGTCAGTGACGATGCTACGCAGTTTTTGAATACGCTGCCGCACAAATACTTTGACGAGAACCAGCTTCACGCATTCGTGCTGTGCTTAGAAAAGAGCTTTGACCGCTGCATAGGCGAGGTGGAGAGATTTCTCCCCTACGTTGACAACTGGGCGACCTGTGACCAGCTCATACCCTCCTGCTTTAAGAAAAATGCGGAAAAGCTGCTCCCCTACGCCAAAAGGTGGATAACCTCAAGCCACAAATACACCGTCCGCTACGGGATAGGGGTATATATGAGATACTTCCTTGACGAGCTGTTTGATGAGGAGTATATGCGCCTTGTTTCTGGGATAAAAAGCGATGAATACTACATAAATATGATGATAGCCTGGTATTTTGCAACGGCGCTCGCAAAGCAGTATGACACGGCAGTAAAATACATAGAAAGCAAGGCTCTCTCACCCTTCACCCACAAAAAGGCGATAAGAAAGGCGATAGAATCCTTCCGTGTAACGGAGGAGCACAAGGAATACTTAAAGACACTTGCATAAAAAGGAGCTGTTGCAGCGCAACAGCTCCTTGCTTTTGTTATTCTAGATCCTGTCAGCGATAAGCCTGCCCATTTCCTTGCAGCCGACCTTTTTCATACCGTCTGTCATTATATCGCCCGTGCGGTAGCCCTCGGCGAGCACCTGCTTAACGGCTGTCTCGATAGCGTCAGCCTCCTTATCCATATCAAAGGAGTATCTAAGCATCATAGCAGCAGAGATGATCGTTGCTATCGGGTTTGCGATATCCTGCCCTGCTATATCGGGGGCAGAGCCGTGGCTCGGCTCATACATTCCGAACTTTGTCTCGTTCAGTGATGCCGATGCAAGCATACCGAGCGAGCCGCTGACCATAGCAGCCTCGTCGGAAAGGATATCACCGAACATATTCTCGGTAAGCACAACGTCAAACTGTGCGGGGTCACGAACAAGCTGCATAGCACAGTTGTCAACGAGCATATGCTCAAGCTCGACCTCGGGGTAATCCTTTGCGACCTCATTAACTACCTTTCTCCAAAGGCGTGAGGAATCAAGAACGTTCGCCTTATCGACGCTTGTTACCTTTTTGCGCCTCTTCATAGCTATATCAAAGCCCTTTATCGCTATACGCCTGATCTCGTTTTCGTTATAGGTGAGGGTGTCAACAGCGGTCATAACACCGTCGATCTCCTTAGTCTCACGTGCACCGAAATAAAGGCCGCCGGTAAGCTCACGCATTATCATCATATCAAAGCCCTTGTCTGCGACCTCTTCACGAAGAGGGCAGGCATTTTTCAGCTCGGGGTACAAAAGTGCGGGGCGAAGGTTTGCAAAAAGCCCAAGCTCCTTCCTGATCTTGAGCAGACCTGCCTCGGGTCTTAATGAAGGCTCAAGCTTATACCAAGGCGAGGTAGAGGTATTTCCGCCGATAGCGCCGAGCAGCACAGCGTCAGCCGCCTTAGCTGTTGCGACCGCCTCATCAGTCAGCGGAACGCCGCAGGCATCTATCGAGCAGCCGCCCATAAGAATATCGGTATACTCAAAGGTATGCCCGAATTTCTCACACACCTTATCAAGCACGACCTGCGCCTGTGTAACTATCTCGGGGCCTATGCCGTCGCCCTTGATGACTGTTATCTTTTTGTTCATTTTAGATCAACTCCGTAATTATTATTTTGACCTATACATTATACCACATCTTACAAAAAAAATCAACAGCATAAAAAAGCAGGGGCACGATAAAAAAGCAGGGGCACGATAAGCGCAGCAGCGATAAAGAAGCTTTTTTTAAGACCCAAGCTTTGTTCGCTGCTGCTAAAAGAATAAATAATAAAGAAGAAAGAATAAAGAATAATAAAGGTGTCCGCTTTGCGGACGGATTTTAATAATTCATCGCCGAAGGGAAATGTTTTGCAGAGCAAAACTTTCTTCTTATCAGCTTTTGTCGATAAGACACGATACCTTCGCTTTTATTTCTTATTTATTCTTTCTTCTTTTTTGTTTTTTAAGGCGCTAAAGCTAAGAAACGCAAAGACACTCCTGCCGTGATACAGC
>JAFRYW010000026.1 GCA_017442845.1 Ruminococcus sp. | reverse complement strand
AGGTGTTATTATGGATAGGGTAAAGAAAAGGCTCGGCTTTGGCTGTATGAGGCTGCCTATGATCGGCGGCGAGGTCGATATCGAGCAGTTTAAGAAAATGGCAGACAGGTTTATTGAAGAGGGCTTCAATTACTTTGACACAGCGCACGGCTACATCGGCGGAAAGAGTGAGCTTGCAATAAAAGAAGCTGTAACATCACGCTACCCGAGAGATGCCTACATACTTACCGACAAGCTGACTGACAGCTACTTCAGAAAGGAAGAGGACATAAGGCCCTTCTTTGAGGAGCAGCTAAAATGGTGCGGGGTGGAGTATTTTGACTTCTACCTTATGCACGCACAAAACAGGGGCAACTACGAGCAGTACAAACAGTGCAAAGCGTATGAGACCGCATTTGAGCTGAAAAAGGAAGGAAAAATAAGGCACGTGGGCATATCCTTCCACGACACGGCCGAGACGCTTGACAGGATACTTACCGACTACCCCGAGATCGAGATAGTGCAGATACAGCTTAATTATCTTGATTACAATGACCCCGCAGTTCAGTCAAAGCTTTGCTACGAGACAGCCCGCAGGCACGGCAAGAGTGTGCTTGTTATGGAGCCTGTAAAGGGCGGGAACCTTGTTAGGCTGCCAGATGATGCAAAAGCCGTACTCGATGAGCTGCACGGCGGCAGCCCTGCAAGCTACGCTATACGCTTTGCGGCAGGGTTTGACGGAATGGTATCTATACTATCGGGAATGAGCAGCTTAGAGCAGCTTGAGGACAACATAAGCTATATGAAGGAATTCAAGCCGCTTGATGACAGCGAGCGTGCTGCTATAGCAAAGGTAGTGAGCATACTAAAGGGCAAGCACCTTATAGAGTGTACTGCCTGCCGCTACTGCACAGATGGCTGCCCTAAGAGGATATCTATCCCCGACCTATTCTCCTGCATGAACACCAAAAAGCTGACAAAAGACTGGAACCCGGATTTTTACTACAACGAGGTATACACCAAGAACGCAGGAAAGGCGAGCGACTGCATCAAATGCGGCAAATGCGAAAAGATCTGCCCACAACACCTGCCGATAAGAAGGCTGCTTGAGGATGTGGCCGGCGTTTTTGAAGGATAAAGTCGAAAAATAACCGTCCGATATTTCGGACGGTTATTGTTTTTTATTCTTCTGTATCAGTATCCTTTTTGCCGTAGATCTTGTTAACGTCGATAGTGCCGTTGTCGATAAGCTTTATGAGGACATCGACCATATTCGGGTCAAACTGCTTGCCTCTGCCCTCGGCGAATTCGTTTCTGACGTAACCCATATCGAGCTGCTTTCGGTAAACTCTGTTTGCCGTCATAGCATCAAACGCATCGGCAACACCGATAAGTCGGCCGTAGATAGGTATCTCCTCGCCCTTAAGACCGGAAACATAGCCCTTTCCGTCCCAACGCTCGTGGTGGTAGAGAGCGCCGTCCACAACGTGGTCTATAAGGGTGAAATCCTTCAGGATCTCAGCGCCCCTTGTAACATGAGTTTTCATGATCTTATACTCTTCATCAGTAAGCCTGCTCTCCTTATTAAGGATCTTATCGGGAATACCGATCTTGCCGATATCGTGCAGAAGGGCTGCATTTCTGAGGTTTTCGATATCCTTCTTGCTCCAGCCGAGCTCAGTAGCCATTAGGACAGCATACTGAGATACACGGTACGAGTGCTGGCTGGTATTGCCGTCCTTGGCATCGACCGTTTTAGCGATAGCAAGGATAGTCTCGTTGCCCATTTGCACCTGCTTTTCAGCAAGCTCGAGCTGATGTCTCTGGCGCTCCAATACACGCTGTGTCTGGCGGCGCACTATAAACCAGGTAAGCCACATTACCGCAAGCATAGCAACAGTGATCATATAAACGCTGAAATAGGAATTATCGTAAAGCTCCCTCTGCTTGTTAACGGGAATGGACAGCTCCTCGAGAACATTTCCGCTGCTGTCAAGAACACATAAGCGGAAGGTGTAGCTTCCAACGGGAAGGTTAGTATAGGTGATGCTGTCAAGCTCGCTGTTTGAAAGCACAGTCGGCTCGGTATCAAAGCCCTCAAGGAAATAGCTTACTGTCGGGTCTTCTATCGAATAGTTTATTATCTCGGGGAACAGCTCAAGCCTTTTGATATTTCTTGCAAGGCTTACCGAGCCGTCGATCTCAACATCGGCAATACTGTTATCGAGCCTTACACGGCTAAGCTTCATCTTGAAAAGCTCTGCATTGGAAAGGTAGTTTTTCATATCAAACATACAAACGCCCGAATCACAGCTAATATAAAGCTTGCCGTCAGGGTCGCAGTAATTCCAGGAGTTTGCAGTTATTGACGATGTAAGCCCACGCTTTGCATCAAGCTTGTCAAAGGTAAGCTTTTTGTTTTGTATAAGCTCTGCCTCATCAACTACGTAAATACCGGCGCTTCCAAGGACGAAGACCTTTCCGCTGCCGTCGCTCCACATATCAAAATTATTTGAATACGGAAATTCTGAAAGGGTTTTTATCTCACCCTCTCTGTTGATATAGCAAAGGCCGTTGCTCGTCACAGCGAAGATACCGCCGTCAGAGCTTCTTGCAAGCCTAAGTATCACACCCGAGGAAAGCCCGTTTTGTCTTGTCAGGTGGCCTGTGACCTTGCCGTCCTTTAGGAAGAAGATGCCGTCGCCGTCGCTTCCCGCTAATAGGTCGCCGTCATCACCCTCAAGCAAGCACAGCACAGAGGAGGAGGTAAAGTCATCACCGTAGCCGATATTATAGGTTATCTGCAAGTCCTTGATGAAGGAGATTCCGTTATCACCTGCTGAGGCGATAGTTCCGTCGCTCATAACAACAGTTGCCCTTGCCCAGTTGCCCGAGGCGCCGTCATTTGCGTCAAAGGTCTTGACTACATTATCATTCTCGCTTACGATAAGCCCCTTGCCGTAGCTGCTGATCCAGAGCCTGTTAGCCTTATCTGTTTTGATGCAGCGGATACGTGTTCCTTCAAGGGCTTTAGTGACGTCATTTTCAATCAGCACACCGCTGCCTTCATCTAAGATCTTTAGCCCCTTATCCGTTCCAAAATACATTCTGCCGCCGGAGCGCTCTACTGCATTTACAACAGAGGGCTCTATTCCGTAGGTCGTGAAAATATCGGAAAAGACTGATGCCGACATCTTCATAAGCCCAAGCCTTGATGATGTTAGCCAGATATTGCCTTGATAATCTATCTCTAAATTGTCGATAGAGTTATTAAAGGAATTTGTATTCACCCTAAAGAAGCTACCCGAGGCATCGAGATAGCCTATGCCGTTATCGGCACAGACGAACACCCTGCCGTCCTGCGGCTGCTCGATAGAGTTTACATACATAAGGTCGCCGCACTCAATGGTATTTTGTTCATCAAGCTTCCCCGAAGAGTAGTCATACACCCTTAGGGTATTATTGCTCATTCCCGCATAAAGCTTACCGTCAACAAACTGGCAGGAGGCAAATTCAAGCTCATCGCTGCCGAGGTTGATAGAATCAAGCACCTTCATTTCCTTCATAAGGAAAAGTGTACCGCCCGCATTTACGCAGGCCGCATAGTCACCCGAAGAAACGACGCAGTCGCCCGTGCCGATCTCGGAAATCTCGGAAACTATACTGAGCTTACCCTCGCTGTCGATATCAAGTATCATCATAGTACCTGCTGTACCGACATAGTAAAGCCCGTCATCGGTCTGTGAGATACTTCTCACAGAGTTTGAGCTGAGCCCATGCTCCTCATCAAGTGTTGCTATTACCTTTTCGTTCTTGGCAACAGCCAAGCCGTTATCATTGGTACCGATCCAAAGCCTGTCATTTTTATCAACATAGAGCCTGTTTACGTTTTTAACAGTCGAGTATTCATCTTCCATTTCAAATTCCTTGCCCGTATAGCGGTAAAGCCCCGCATATGTACCTATCCACAGCACGCCGTCAGAGGTCTGGGCAATATCGTTTGCTTCGCCGCATTCAAGCCCCTCTGCCTTAGAGTAGACAGTCTGTATATAGGAATCGTATTCCGAGGCAACAGGAGCTGCAGCATTATCAGCCCCCTGCTCGGCATTAACGGGAAGCGTGCCTGCAAGCGAGGCTGCAAGGGCAGCCGCAGCTATGATGCTAAGCGTCTTTGAAGCCTTTTCACTTATCTGCTCATCATCTTTTCTTATATTTCTAAGACACCTGATAGCAAGGAACAGCACCAACAGCAAGAGCACCTTATCGAGAAAATCGACATAGAACTGCCCTATTATCTTGCAAAGGATCAAGGGCACGCCTCTTTCGGAGAGGTAGTCTATGACACCGTTGCCCCAGACGTTGCCCGTCCTGCCGTTTTGGGTAAGTATATTCAGAGGCACCGATATAGCAACTGATGCAACTGTTAGCATAACGCTTACAGAAACAGTACCGAAAAGATATTCAAAGTGCTTTTTCTTTGCTGTAATGCCGATGATACAGCCTATAGCTATCGAGGTAAGCGTATAAAAAAGAGAATTGGTATCATTAAAAATGCCGTAAAGTATATTGCCTACAGCACCTACTATCGCACCGCACAAAGGCCCAAAGGCATACGCCGTAAATGCCGTACCGTAGGAATCGAGCCATATCGGAAGATACAATACATCTGACAAGACCCTGCCGCCGTAATTTAAGCCTATACAAATAAGCATAAAAACGGCCGCAAAGGCCTTTCGTTTATTTGACATAGACACACCCCCTGTTTCCGAGTATTATTATCCAAGTGAAACAATTATACCACAATATTATCCGTTTGTACAGTAATTTATTACATATTTCTAAAAAGCACCCTGTCGCTAAAGGCAGAGTGCTTAACGGTATCAGATCTTGGCCATATCCTCCTGCGAAAGAAGCTTGAAGCCGCCCTCTGTTAGGGCAGATACAGCCTCCTCATTATTATCAACACGCAGGATAAGGCAGGCATTCGACTCGGAAGGGTTCAAAAACGCCGAATACATATACTCTACGCTGATATTAGCCTTATAAAGAGTATCCATCATTCTTGCCATACCGCCGGGCTTATCCTCGGCTATGACCGCCAGTACGCTTGTCTCGGTAACGACCGCATCGTCCTTGAGCGACTGCTTTGCCTTGTCGATATCGCTGACTATAAGGCGAAGGATACCGAAATCCTTAGTATCTGCGACCGAGATAGCCCTGATATTGACCCCATTTTGTGCTAAAATGCCCGTAAGCGCAGAGAGCCTGCCGGGCTTATTCTGTGCAAATACAGATAGCTGCTTAACTGTCATGATAAATACCCCCTCTTAAACAAGCTTTCTCTTATCTATTACTCTTACAGCCTTGCCCTCAGAGCGTGGTATGCTCTTAGGCTCAACAAGGCTGATCTTAGCCTTTATGCCGAGTATCTGCACTATATCGGCAGAGAGCTTCTTTTCAAGCGCCTCGATGCTCTTGATAGTATCATCAAACATTCCGTCGGAGAGCTCGACCTTGATCTCAAAGGTATCTGTAGTGCCTACCCTGTCGACTACTATCTGATAGTTAGGTGTAGCGCCGAAGTCCTTAAGAAGGACGGTCTCGATCTGCGACGGGAATACGTTAACGCCCTTGATTATGAGCATATCATCAGATCTGCCCATAGGCTTGCACATCTTAACGAGCGTTCTGCCGCACTTGCACTTTTCACGGGTGAGCACGCATATATCCCTTGTTCTGTAGCGAAGCAGCGGGAAGGCCTCCTTGGTGATGCTTGTGAATACAAGCTCGCCCTTTGAACCCTCTGGAAGAACCTCGCCCGTGTCGGGGTCGATGATCTCGGCAATAAAGTTATCCTCATTTATATGCATACCCGTCTGACACTCGCACTCAAACGCAACTCCGGGGCCTGATGTTTCGGTAAGGCCGTAGATATCGTATGCCTTGATGCCCAGGCTCTTTTCTATCGACTTTCTCATTTCCTCAGTCCACGGCTCTGCACCGAAGATACCTGCTTTTAGTGTCAGGTCGTCGGGGGATATCCCCATTTCCGCAACTGTCTCACCGATATATGCAGCATACGAGGGTGTGCAGCAAAGTATTGTAGCATTAAGATCCATCATAAACTGGATCTGTCTCTCGGTATTTCCCGATGACATAGGAAGTGTAAGGCAGCCGACCTTATGCGAGCCGCCGTGCAGCCCTGCACCGCCCGTAAAAAGGCCATAGCCGTATGCCACCTGACAAACATCGTCCTTAGTTCCGCCTGCCGCTGTGATAGCACGGGCAACGCAGTCCTCCCACATATCAACGTCATTCTGTGTGTAGAATGCCACTACTCTCTTGCCCGTAGTTCCGCTTGTAGACTGTATCCTTACACACTCTGAAAGCGGCTTTGCAAGCAGCCCGTAGGGGTAAGCATCTCTGAGATCTGCCTTTGATAAGAAGGGCAGCTTGTGAAGGTCATCTACACCCTTGATATCCTCTGGGGCAACGCCCTTTTCGTCCATAAGCTTTTTGTAATACTCAACGTTTTCATAAACGTGCTTGACCTGAGCCACAAGTCTTTCGCTTTGCAGCGCCTTCATCGACTCGTAGTCCATAGTTTCGATCTTCTCGTTCCAATACCTTGCCAATTTTCAAACCTCCTGTTTTGATAGATATATACTAAGTCTTATTGCAGAATATGTAGTAAGACCAAATAATCATACAGCCGCCTGTGCGCCTAAAGCAAAGGCCTTTTTATTAAGCTCTAAAAATTTTGCGGGAACGCAAGCCTCAAGTGCCGACTGCCATACGCTTTCATTAAAGTCCATTTTCTTGGACACTACACCCATAAGCACAACGTTTGATGCCTTAGCTGTTCCTGCCTGCTCGGCAAGGGTAAGCGCATCAACTGCGGTAACATCAATGCCCTTGGCTGTCAGCTTGCCGATAATATCCTCGGGGTAAACAGCCGCACCCGTGATAACGGGCATAGGGTCGATAGACTGGGTCGAGGTAACGATATGGCCGCCCTTTTTGAGGAACTCTACATACCTTGCGGCCTCCAGCTGCTCAAAACTGATTATTATATCAGCCTCGCCCTTCTGAACTACGGGGGAATACACCTTGTCGCCGTACTTTACATACGTTACAACAGAGCCGCCTCTCTGGCTCATTCCGTGTACCTCAGAAAGCTTTACATCAAAGCCCTGGCTTTGCAGGACATTTCCTATTATCCGGCTTGCAAGCAGTGAGCCCTGCCCACCTACGCCGACTATCATTATTGATTTAGTTTCCATAAGTTTTTCTCCTTAAGAGTTATCTTTTTGTCTGAATTTTTTTATTTCGTCGTTTTCCTTTTTATCCCTGTATCTTGAAAATACTATAACAGCCGATATTATTATCATTATACTTATCGGCGATGTGATAAGAAGTGACGTAAACACCTGTGCATAGTCAATACTCGGCTCCTCGGTCGCCCTTGTGCCGCCTATAAAGCAAGCCATGATAAGCGTCAGCTGCAATATCAAAAGCAAAACAAATAAGCACAGATAAAAATTCTTTTTCATTATTATTCACCGATAGCGCCGAGCTTGCACATTTCCTTGCAGATACCGCAGCCTACGCAGAGGGTGTGATCTATCTCCATTTTCTTATTATGTATGCTTATTGCAGGGCAGCCTATCTTCAAGCACTGCTTGCAGCCTACGCACTTTTCCTTATTGCATTTGAGCGGGGGGTTATGCTTAACGTATTTGAGCAGCGCACAAGGTCTTCTTGAAATTACAACAGACGGGCCGTCCTTTTCAAGCTCTTCCTTGATTATCTTTTCAGTTTCAGCCATATTGTAGGGGTCTGCGACTCTTACGCTCTTTATACCGATAGCGTGGCAAAGCTCCTCCAAATTAACAGCCGCAGCAGGGTCGCCCTTTAAGTTCTTGCCCGTTGTCGGGTTCTGCTGATGGCCCGTCATGCCCGTGATAGAGTTATCAAGTATTATCGTTACTGTATTTGATGCGTTGTAGGCGACATTTACAAGCCCTGTCATACCGCTGTGCATAAATGTCGAGTCACCGATAACGGCAACGCTCTTCTTTTCGCTTTCAGAACCACGCACCTTGTTATAGCCGTGAAGTGCCGAGATAGATGCGCCCATACAGATAGTAGTATCCATAGCGCAAAGCGGTGCGGCAGCACCGAGTGTATAGCACCCGATATCGCCCGATACATAAACGCCGAGCTTAGAGAGGCAGTAGAAAAGGCCTCTGTGCGGGCAGCCTGCACACATAGCGGGCGGGCGGGGCGGAACGGGCTCATCAAAGGTCATGACCTCTGCCTTTTCGCCTAAGATCTTTTCACGAACGCCCGACTGGAATATCTCGCCGCACATTCCGAAAAGCTCCTTGCCTATGACCTCGATACCGAGCGCCTTGCAGTGGTTCTCGATTATCGGGTCAAGCTCCTCTATAACATAGAGCTTATCTACCTTAGAAGCAAAATCCTTGATGATCTTAGTCGGCATAGGAACAACGATACCGAGCTTTAAGTAGCTTGCCTTATCGCCGAGCGCCTCCTTAGCGTACTGATAGCAGATACCGCTTGTGATAACGCCTATCTTTGTATCGTTATACTCCACCCTGTTGAGCGGTGAGGTCTCGCTGTACTCTGCAAGCCTTGCGAGCTTGTCCTCAACTATCGGGTGGCGCTTGATAGCGTTGCCGGGCATCATAACGAATTTGCCTATATCCTTTTTATACTCCTTAAGCCCGTTATCAGCTCTGTCGCTAAGCTCGACCAACGACTGCGAGTGTGCAACTCTTGTTGTCATACGAACTATAACGGGGGTATCAAACTGCTCAGAAAGCTCAAATGCCGCCTTTGTGAACTCCTTGCACTCCTGCGAGTCGGAGGGCTCTACCATACATACCTTAGAGGCGATAGCATGGTGGCGTGAATCCTGCTCGTTCTGGGAGGAATGCATTCCCGGGTCATCGGCAACGCAAATCACCATACCTGCGTTAACGCCCGTATAGCCTGCTGTATAGAGCGGGTCTGCCGCAACGTTCAGGCCTACGTGCTTCATTCCGCAAAAGCTCCTCGCACCTGCTATAGAAGCGCCGAGAGCCGCCTCCATAGCGACCTTTTCATTGGGTGCCCACTCAGCATACATCTCATCATACTTTGCAGCCTCCTCGGTGACCTCTGTAGAGGGCGTGCCCGGGTAGGAGGATACGAATGTGCAGCCCGCTTCATAAAGACCTCTTGCAAAGGCTGCGTTTCCAAGCATAAGCTTGTTCATAAACTGATTACCTCACTTTCGATACACGGCAAAAACGCCGTTTAAATATAATATTCTTCATAAGTATAAATTTACATACAAATTCATTATATCACATTTGACGGAAAAATGCAATATATTTTTTTGATTTAAGTAAAATAGTTCTTTTTTGGCTTTTAATGTATCAAACGGCAATATCGGGCAAAAATAATTGTAAAATTTCTATCATTATACTTGTAACGGGGGTAAAAATGTTGTATAATAAATTATATACACGCTTTTGCAAGGCTGATACAGTGCTTATCCTTTGCTGTATGGGGCTTTGCGGGCTTTCGCTGTACTTGCTGTATACACTGGCAGTGAGCAATTTCTCGCATATGCTCACATCGGGCTTTACAAGGCGCTCGGCTATGATACAGGCGGTCGCTGTGCTGATAGGGCTTATCGCTTTTTTGGCAATACTGCTGCTTGGCGAGAGGACTATAAAGCGGCTGTCACCTGCGGCATTTGCCGCAAGCTTAGGGCTTTGTCTTTTAACGCTCACTCCGCTGGGGGTGACGGTCGATGACGACAGGGCGTGGCTCTCGCTTTTCGGGGTGACGATACAGCCTTCGGAGCTGCTAAAGATAGGCTTTATAATGCTTTCGGCGCTTATTCTGTCCTCCCCTATCCGCAAAAGGGCAAAATACCTGCTCTTTTGGGCGTGTGCCTTGTCGGGCGGGGCGGTGATATTCCTGCAAAGGGATATGGGGACGCTTTTGATCTTTATGCTGACAGCGCTTGGAATGTTCTTCTGTGCGGGTACGAGCAAAAGGCTATGGGCAATAACGATACTGCTCTCCCCCGCCTTTATGTACGGCGTTTGGAGGCTTTTGCTAAACAGCGACCAAAAGGCAAGGATAATGTCAGCCCTTGACCCTGCGCTTGACCCATATGGGGTAGGCTATCAGCAGCTGAGCGCAAAAAATGCAATAGCGGGCGGCGGCTTCACAGGGCGGCTTTTTGAAAACAGGGGAGATCTTATTTACGTTTCCTCTGCACAGAATGATTTTATACTGTCATTTGCAGCGCAGCTTTTCGGCACGGCAGGGCTATTTTTGATATGCATACTTCTTAGCATCATAATAATAAGATCTGCGCCGAGAAAAGATGATGAAGGCTATATATACTATATAAAATCGGGCGTATTCACGCTAATTGCAACACAGGCAGCTATCAACACGATGATGAACCTGTCAGTATTTCCCGTAGTGGGTATACCGCTGCCGTTTGTATCAGCAGGCGGCACGGCGGCTGCGGCTATGCTCTGTGCGTTGGGGCTTGTGTCGCTTGCACCACAAGAAAAAGCATTACCCGAAAGGGTCATATAAAAACAAGGAGGATCTGAGTATGTCATTAAACAAGCTTGAAAAAATATACCCCTCAAATGCACAGGCGCAGAGGGAAAGATTTGAAAAAGCAAAGGAAAAATATGAAAGCATTTTCGGCGACAAGCCGCAGCGCTTTTTTTCTGCATCGGGCAGGAGCGAGGTAGGCGGCAACCACACAGACCACAACTGCGGAAGGGTCTTGGCGTGTGCAGTCTCGCTTGATGTTATCGCCTGCGTAACGCCGAGAGATGACAGCATAATAAGAGTAAAATCAGAGGGCTTCCCCGAGGACGAGATAGACATCTCATCACTTGAAGCAAAGGAAAGTGAGCTAAACTCCTCGGCGGCACTTATAAGAGGTGTTGCGGCAGCGCTAAATAGAATGGGGTATAAGATCGGCGGCTTCAACGCATACACAACATCAAGCGTTCTCAAGGGCTCGGGCATTTCCTCATCAGCTGCATTTGAGGTGCTTATAGGAAACATTTTAGGCTCACTTTACAACGGCGGCGAGATAGATGCTGTAAAGATCGCGATGGCCTCGCAAACAGCAGAGAACGAGTTTTTCGGCAAGCCCTCCGGCCTTATGGATCAGATGGCTTCGAGCGTAGGCGGGTTTATTACCATTGACTTTAAGGATCTTAAGGCGCCTGAGATAAAAGCGATAGACTTTGATTTTGAAAAATACGGGCACAGCCTGTGCATAGTTGACACCAAGGGCAGCCACGCAGACCTGACGCCCGAATATGCGGCAATACCCGCCGAGATGAAGAGCGTAGCCGAGTTCTTTGCAAAGGACTGCTTAAGAGAGCTTGACAAGAGCGTGGTACTCAAAAATTACGAGGCACTAAGAAGGCGCTGCGGCGACAGGGCCGTACTCAGAGCGCTGCACTTCTTTGATGAGAATGATAGAGTCAGCAGGCAGGCAGAGGCGCTCGAAAAGGGCGACTTTGACAAATTCTTAAAGCTTGTAAACGAATCGGGGTATTCAAGCTACTGCTATTTACAGAACATCTATGCAAACTCCGACCCCAAAAACCAGGGAATGAGCCTTGGACTTTACACTGCAAAGAGCGTTCTCGGAGACAGGGGCGCTTGCCGAGTTCACGGCGGCGGCTTTGCGGGAACTATCCAGGCATTTGTTCCCAACGACCTGCTCGATGAGTTTATCAAGGCGCAGGAGAACCTTTTCGGAGAGGGTGCCTGCCATGTTCTATCTATAAGACCTGTAGGCGGAACTGAGGTAGACCTTACATAATGAAAAAGGGCAAAAACGAACATTTAAACTCTGCACAGCAAAAGCTCATCTCAAAAATGACTAAGAGATTTATGGGCAGCGAGGTCAAGCTAAGGCTTTTGCAAAACAGCGGGATAATGATAAACGGGCTTGAGTTTACCTTTATGGGCGAAAGCGTCGGGGCAGGATCGTCTAAGGGCTTTGCCGTCAGCCTTACCTGCGACGAGATAGATAAGAACAGGCTGCGCTTTTCCACGATAACGATGACAGCTGGGAGCGGAGCCAAAAACAAGAGCATGACCAAAAAACTCGAGCGAATAAAAAAGAGCGACGGAAAATATGCATACCAAGCAAAATTCCCCGGGGTATATATCCCGGAGGCTGAGAGCCTAAACGGCAAGGACAAGCTCGAGCAGCTTTTGGCAGGCAGCCGGAACCAGTTCGTTTTCAAGCTCACCCCATATTATGAGGGCGAGCAGGAAGCAGAGGTAATGATAACGCTCTACCCATACGAGAGCGTTCTGACAGGTGCTGCGACGCTTTATAAAAAGGTAACGAGCAACGTAAACTACTATGCGGACAGCTTAAAAAGATAACTGACTGTCAATACTATGAAAATGAACATACTTTTATATCTGATAAATATTGCCCTGCTCTTTTCAGCGGGCAGCGTGACAGGCTGGTGCATTGAGGTAGTATTTCGCAGGTTTGAACCCGATAACAAGGAACGTCTGTGGATCAACCCCGGCTTTCTGTGCGGCCCCTGCCTGCCGATATACGGCTTTGGCCTTATTTTACTATATCATATCTCACTTTGCGAAAAGTATATAGGTATTGATAACAAAATAATAAGAACAACGATCATCCTTGCGGCAATAGCCGCTGCTATGACCCTGATAGAATTTGCAGCAGGCGAGATATTTATAATTCGCCGCCACATAAAGCTATGGGATTACTCAAATAACCGTTTCAATTATAAAGGGATAATCTGCCTGAGATATTCTCTTTGCTGGGCTTTGATAGGGGCATTTTACTATTATTTTTTACACCCCGGGGTACTGGCTGTTCTTTTATGGTTCTCACATAACCCATTGTTTTCTTTTGTAATAGGTCTATTTTACGGGGTATTGTTTGTAGATATATCATATACATTCAAGCTTTCAGCTAAGATCAAGGCCTTCGCCGAAGAGAATGAGATGGTCATTCGATATGAGGAGCTCAAAAGGCATATCCGCATAAGAACAAAGCAGACAAAGGAAAAATATAACTTTTTGCGTGCATTGGGAGCTGAGCAGTCATTCAGAGAACGCCTTAAAGAATATATGCAAAATCAGATCGAGCAAGCCGATATTGACAAGCTGCATGAATTCTATAAGCGAACAATAAAAAATCGAAAAACAAAGGACTAAAGCAATATGAGAATGAGAAGAAAAAAGCACCTTGAGGAGCGTCTTGAGGCGTGCGGGGACAAAATAATCTTTATGGACAGAGAGGACAGGAGCTTTGCTGTAAAGACGAGCGACAGTATACTTGACCTGAGGGCGCTGTTTGGCAGCGATAGACCGATCCATATGGAGATAGGCTGCGGAAAGGGCAAGTTTATCTGCGACATAGCAAGGCAAAACCCTGATATAAACTATCTCGCAGTTGAAAAAGCGAGCAACGTTATTGTAGATGCTGTCGAAAAGGCGATAGAGCTCGGTATAAAAAACGTGGTCTTTCTGCGTGGCGGGGCGGAGTATTTGGAGAGCTACATACCGCCTCACTCTATAGGCAGGATATATCTTAATTTCAGCTGCCCGTTCCCCAAAAAATCCTACGCATCACACAGGCTGACGCATCACAGGTTCTTGGAGATCTACAAGGCGATCATGCAGCAGGGTGCAGAGATACACCAAAAGACCGACAATATGCAGCTTTTTGAGTTTTCTATAGAGGAGCTGTCACACTCGGGGTTTGGTATAAAGAACGTATCGCTGGATCTGCACAGCTCGGACTTTGAAGGAAACATTATGACAGAGTATGAGACACGCTTCTCAGAGCTTGGTCAGCCGATATACAGGCTTGAAGCCGAGATAATATAAAGGCAACAACGCAAAAAGGCGGGGCATATTGCCCCGCCTCTTTTTATGCCTTAGTTGCAGCCGCAGCCACAGCCGTTGTTGTTGCCGCACCCGCAGCCGCAGCCGAAGCCGCCCATAGCGATGATGAGGATGAGGATTATGATCCACCAGCAGTTGTTATTACCACACATAGTATTTATCTCCTTTTTATATTATTTAAAGCGTAAGCGGTTTGCCGTTCGCTTTATAGTACAGTTTATGTACGGGGCGCATTTTGTGTTACTAGGGCTTAAGGTGCAAAAAATATGAAAGTAGATTTTGTCCTGTGCATATAAATTGTACTAAACGGCTGATTAAGCTTTGAGCAATATGTCAAAGCTATAGGTAAATGAGATCTTAAAGGCGGTGTTTTATTTGGCACTTACAGGTAAGCAGCCCGAGCTGGAGGGCTTTACTAAAAAGGCAAGGGATATAATAAAGCAAAGCACGGTAAGTGCGGGAAGGCTTGGCAGCGAGGTGATCGGCAGCGAGCACCTGCTGCTAAGCATACTTGAGGACGCAACCAGCGGTGCGGCAGCACTGCTTATAAGAAACGGGATAAGCTACAGGGCGGTGCTTGATGAGATGCTGCCGCAAACTCCCCCGCTTACCCCTGTTAAGCTGACACTTTCACAGCTTACACCTAACGCAAGGGCGATAATAAGCAAGGCTGTGGCTTTATCGAAAAGCCTTGACTCTACCCCCGCATCGACTGAGCTGTTGCTGGCAGCTATTCTCGACTGCAAGGAGAGCGTGGCGTTCGATATATTGGCAGCTCTTGGGATAAACACAGCGGGGCTGTATAATTATCTGACTATTGGCGACAGCAGGCTGCTCGGGAAAAAAGAAAGAAAAAGCTTCAAGGCGCTCGAACGCTTTGGCAGAGAGCTGACGAGCAAGGCGTGTCTTGGCTTTGACAGCGTTTGTGAGCGAGACGCTGAGATCTCGCAGGTAATGGAGATACTTTCCCGCAGGATAAAAAACAACCCCTGCCTTGTCGGTGAAGCAGGGGTCGGAAAAACTGCGATAGTCGAAGCATTAGCCAAGAGGATATATGAGGGCAAGGTGCCGAGAACACTAAAGGAGAGCAGGATATTTGCACTCGATCTGACAGCACTGTTGGCGGGGGCAAAATACAGGGGCGACTTTGAGGAAAGGCTAAAGGCGTGCATTGACGAGGCAGCAGCGGACAAAAACGTGATACTGTTTATTGACGAGCTGCACGGCATAGTAGGAACAGGGGCTGCCGAGGGGGCTATAGATGCAGGAAACATTTTAAAGCCGCAGCTTGCAAGGGGCGAGATACGCCTGATCGGGGCGACAACCTATGCAGAATACTCTAAGACGATAGAGCGTGACCGTGCGCTTGAGAGAAGATTTGCCAGAGTAGATATCGAAGAGCCGAGCCTTGAAAAGGCAGTAAAGATATTAACATATGCAAGGGGGCGGTATGCCGCCTACCACAAGATCGAGGTTCCAGAGGAGCTGTCACAGTATATCTGCGAGCTTGCTGACAGATACATTCATGACAAGTGCTTTCCCGACAAGGCGATTGAGATCCTCGACGAGGCGTGCGCTTATGCGATGATGAACAGGGAGGCGACGGACAGCAAGGAAAAAAGCAGCCCCTTTGAAGAATACCTTGCAGGCAGCATAACACGTGATATGTATATGCAGCTGATAAGCACCGCCGACAGACCAACTCTGCAAAAGGAGCACATCGACAGGATAATAGCAAGAAAGACGGGTATAAAGGGGATAGCCACTCTTCTTGACAAAAGGCTGATATCGGCACAGCTTGAGGATAAGCTAAATTCTGCTGTGATAGGGCAAAGGGAGGCTGTAGGGCAGCTTTGCCGTGCAATAAAGCGCAGCTTTGCGGGGCTTGACAGTGGGAACAGACCCTGTGCGGGGTTTATATTTGCGGGGCAGAGCGGGGTCGGCAAAACTATGCTTGCAAAGGAGCTTTCGTCACAGCTATTTATGAACGGCGGGCTGATAAGGCTTGATATGTCCGAATTTTCGGACAAGATGAGTGTGACAAAGCTATGCGGCGCAGCGCCCGGATATATAGGCTACGAGCAGGGCGGGCAGCTTACCGAAAGGGTAAGGAAAAAGCCATACAGCCTTATACTTTTTGACGAGCTGGAAAAGGCGCACAGAGACATCTGGAATATACTTCTGCAAATACTTGAGGAGGGCGAGCTGACAGACGCACAGGGGCGGCGGGTAAGCTTTAAGAACACTATCATCATACTCACAACGAACCTTGGCTGCACAGACGGCTCGGCGGCAAAGCACATAGGCTTTACCGAGACCAATGAGCAGAGCAGAAAAAAGGAGATAATAAAGGCAGTCGGCAGCTACCTTTCGCCCGAGATAATGGGGCGGCTCGACGGGGTGATAGTTTTTTCACCGCTTGACAAAAGCTCGCTTAAGAGGATAGCGCAAGGCGAGCTTGAAAGTCTGAAGGAAAGGCTGGAGCAGCGAGGGCTTGCTCTCGATATATCCCAAAAGGCAGAGGAACTGCTCGCAGAGAAGGCACTAAGTGTCGGCCACGGTGCAAGAACGATACGCCGTGAGATAGAAAAAGGGATAGAGCCGCAGCTTTGCGAATACCTGCTATCGGGAAATGAATACCGGCTTGAGCTGACGGCAGATAACGGCGAGCTTTGCATAAGGAGCAAAATATCACAAGCGGCAGACGAGCTTGAGCTTAGCAGCTAAAAACGCCGCAGATAAACTGCGGCGCTAAAAATATTCTATTCAATCTCCCCGCCGCCGACAACATAGTCGCCGTCATAAAAGACGACTGCCTGACCTCTTGACACGGCACGGTGCGGCTCATCAAACTCGCATAGCACACGCCCGTCAGGGAGCGGGGAAACAGTACAGTCGGCAGGCGTCTGATGATACCTTGTCTGCGCCTTGCAGCGATAGGGCGCATCAAGCTTATCAAAGAGAATAAAGTTACAGTCCTTAGCAGTAAGGCTGTTTGAATACAGCTTATCCTTAGTACCGAGGATAAGCGTATTTTTTTCAACGTCCTTAGACACCACGAAAAGCGGCTCGCTGTAGGAAACGCCTACCCCCCTTCTTTGCCCGACAGTATAGCGGATAAGCCCTCGGTGAGTGCCGAGCCTGCTGCCGTCAGTAAGAAGGATATCGCCCGAGGGCTGAACGCCGACACGCTGCTCGATAAAGCCTGCGTGGTCACCGTCGGGGATAAAGCATATATCCTGCGAATCGGGCTTGTTTGCGTTGACCAAGCCGTTTTCCAGGGCTATTTCACGTATCCTTTCCTTCTCCAAGCCACCGCACGGGAAAAGCGTATGTGCAAGCTCATCCTGCGTCATATTATAGAGCACATAGCTCTGATCCTTATTTATATCGGGCGAGCGCTTGAGCAGCCACCTGCCGCTTTTTTCATCAAGCTCACGCACAGCGTAGTGCCCTGTAGCGATATACTCAAAGCCCAGCAGCCTTGCACGGGCAAGAAAGCTTCCGAATTTAAGGTGCTTGTTGCACTCGATACAGGGATTGGGGGTCTTTCCGCAAAGGTATGATGAAACAAAATGGTCTATCACCTTTTGTGAAAACTCCTCGGAAAAGTTGAAAACATAATGCTCAACGCCAAGCTTCAGTGCTGCAAGCTTAGCATCTGTTGTGTCATCGAGCGAGCAGCAGGTCTTGCTTTTTGAAATGCTGATATCTTCATTTGAATAAAGGCGCATAGTCGCACCGGCACATTCATAGCCCTGCGACTGCAAGAGCCTGACTGCCGCCGAGCTGTCAACACCGCCGCTCATAGCAACAAGAACACGTTTTTTATCCATAACTAAGCCCTCTTATCTATAGAGCTTATCGCCCTTACAGATATCCTCTTTGTTTGCGCCCAGCAGGAAAAGCCCTACATTATCGCCCATACTCGCCGAATCGATCAGCTTTCTGAAGCTCTCGATACCGCCGACTATGTAGGTGCCGCTTTTTTTAGCACCGTTCAGGTTGACATTCTCGCCCTTATTTATTGTGCCGCTTTCAATAACGCCGGTAACGACCGTTCCCCTGTTTTTGATAGTGAAAATGTCGTGAACGGTAAACATAAAATTGCCCTCGTTCGCATCATAATATGCAGTGATAGGCTCATTGTCCTTTTCACCTGTATCGTACTTCACCTGATATACCGAATCAAAATCATTCTCATCGGGCAGCCCGAAAAGCTTTCTTAAAAAACCCATTTTCATATTCCTCTCTTTTAACGAAGCGCCCTTAGCCTTGCGACTATTGCGGGCAGCCTTTCAAGTATATAGTCAATATCCTCTTGAGTATTCTCTTCATTTATTGTAAGTCTGAGCGAGCCCTTTGCAGCCCTGTCGTCAAGCCCTATGCTTTTTAAAACGTGCGAAGCATCAAGCGATGCACTCTCACACGCAGAGCCTGAGGAGGCGCATATCCCCTCCATATCGAGCATCAAAAGCAGACTCTCCCCCTCTATACCGTCAAAGGACAGATTCACGTTGCCGTCAAGCCTGATATATCTGTCACCGTTAAGGCGCACGCCCTCGACCGCCGACAAAAGCCCGTCAATAAGGCGCTCACGCATTTGCATAACTGCGGCAGACCTTTGAGCTATGCCTGTCACAGCATCGGTTATTGCAGCACCCAGTGCTACCGCCGAGGCAACATTCTCAGTACCCGCACGCCTTCCACGCTCCTGCGGGCCGCCGAAGATAAGCGGTGACAGCTCAACGCCCGAGCGGACATAAAGAGCACCTATCCCTTTTGGGGCGTGAAGCTTATGGCCTGAAAGCGACAGCATATCTATCCCCTGCTTTTTAACATTTATATCAATATGCCCCACAGCCTGAACAGCGTCGGTATGAAAAAGGATATTTTTCTCTTTGCATACAGCGGCTATCTCAGCAGCGGGCTGAATGGTACCTATCTCGTTATTTGCATACATAACTGACACAAGGCAGGTGTCCTCTCTGACAGCCCTTTTAACATCTGCGAGGTCGATAAGCCCCCTGCTGTCGGGGGAAATATACGTGACCTCAAAGCCCTGCCCCTCCAAAAAAGCACAGGTACGCAATACAGCGTGATGCTCAAAGGCAGATGTTATGATATGCCGCTTTCCTTTTTTTGCACCTTCAAAGGCGGCAGACCTTACAGCCCAGTTGTCAGCCTCCGACCCGCAGGAGGTAAAATAAATCTCCTTTGTGTCAGCGCCGAGCGCCTCGGCGACTTTTTTTCTTGCATCTAAAAGTGCCGCAGCAGCCTTTCTGCCGACAGAGTAAAGGCTTGAGGGGTTTCCAAAGCTTTCCTGCAAAAAGGGCAGCATGGCCTTGAGGGCGTTTTCCGAAACCCGGGTCGTTGCAGCATTATCAGCATACACAAATCGTTTTTCCATAGCTGCACCTAGAATTTCTTGCTCTCGGCAACTGCGAGCTTATCGCAGCGCTCATTCTCGGGGTGCCCGGCGTGGCCCTTTACCCATACGAAGGTGACCTTATGCTTTTCAACAAGGGCAAGCAGCTTCTCCCAAAGATCGGGGTTAAGTGCGGGCGACTTATCGCTTTTTTTCCAGCCCTTTGCCCGCCAGCCTACAGCCCAGCCCTTTGTCACGCTGTCGATTATGTATTTTGAATCCGAATAGAGCGTTACCTCGCAGGGCTCCTTCAGTGCGGAAAGTGCTGTGATAACGGCTGTCATCTCCATTCGGTTATTTGTGGTCTCAGGCTCACCGCCCGAGAGCTCCTTCTCTATCCCGTTAAAACGAAGGATAGCCCCCCAGCCGCCGGGGCCCGGGTTGCCGGAGCAGGCGCCGTCTGTAAATATATCAACGTGTTTCATAATATTCTCACCTCAGTCGTATAATTATTATACTACAAAGCGAGGATTAAATCAAGTCAAAAAGAAATTTCACAGTATAAAAATATGAACCTATAAAATATAAAAATTTTAGCTTTTGACCAATATATTCATTATATGGTGAACTTTTGTGCATTATATTGTATAGTATGCACAAATTTAAACTTAATAGTCTGTTTAATCGGCTGATTGACAGTGCTTTTTTTAATTGGTATAATTAAAATATAGTAGTATGCGGCGGCCCGCCGCTAATACTTACGCTTAAAAATAAGGCTATATGAAACAGCTGCTGAATTTATGGAGGTCAGTTTTATGAAAAATCTTAAAAGAGCATTTGCTCTGTCTCTTTCTATGCTGATGGCTTTCGGAGTTGCTGCCTGCGGAAATAAGGACGGCTCGGGAACATCAAGCGACGAGTCCTTTGAGGCCACCGATAACATCGAGGTACAGGAGAATATGGAGATAGCCGCTATCCCCGACGGTGCTGAAAAGACTATCCTTTATCTTGGCGAGAACGATCTTAACCCTACAAAATCAAACCCCGAGATCTCTACTGAGATGAAGCTTTTCCAGCAGAAGGGCGGCGCTATCGAATGGCACAGGTGCACTAACGAGGGAAGATTTGATGCCCTTGCAAAGGCAATAGCTGCAAATTCCGATGTTCCGGATATATTCAATTACGAGTGGCTTTCATTCCCCGCACAGGTAGTAAACAAAATGTTCCAGCCTGTAGATGAGATCGTGGATTTCGAGTCGGCGATGTGGAAGACCTCAAAGACAACTGCCGACCAGTTCGTACTTAACGGCAAGCACTATGTTGCACCGCTCGGCTATGACCCTTCGGCACTTATCACCTACGACAAGAAGAAGGTAGATGAGCTGGGCCTTGAGGACCCGTACGATCTGTACGTTAAGGGCGAGTGGAACTGGACTGCATTTAAGGATATAATGGACGAGTACGTTTCCGGCGCAACCGCTGACGAGGAAAGATACGGCATCAACGGCTTCTTCAAGCCCCATATCACACAGCAGACAGGTAAGACACTTGTTACCTTTGACCCTGCGACATCGACATTCGCAAGCAACCTTAACGACCACGACATCGAGGCTGCACAGCAGTTCCTGTACGATATCAAGAAGGAAGGTCTTGTGCTTGACGGCTGGATAGGTTCTGCGACCGAGTGCTTCCAGAACAACTGCTTCTTCTACGGAATGGGCGCTTGGGCTATCAAGCCGCAGGACGGCGACGAGTGGGGCATAGTTCCTATGCCGCAGTATGATAAGGACCCGCAGAAAATCACAACATCTGATATGAAGGCATTTATGTGGGTAAACGGCTCGACAAAGAAGGAAGCTGTAAAGTGCTGGCTAGAATGCTACAAGAGCGCAAGAACTGACCCCGAGTATGCCCAGACAAACAAGGATAAGTTCTTTGAGAACAACCCCAACTGGTCAGAAGAGATGTACGGCGTGTTCCAGGACGTTGTATCCGATGACTACTTTATGATCTTCGACTACGCATTCGGTGTTTCCTTCAAGCTTGGTGACAGAACACAGTTTGACGGCAACCAGTGCTTAGTTGATGCGCTCTACGGCTCCTCCTCTTCACAGGACGAGGACGGTATCCAGATGACTTGGACACAGGTTCGTGAAACATACTCACCGACTGTTGACAGCGAGGTAACAAAGCTTAACGATGCAGTTGCAAAGTACATAGCAGAAAACAACTAATAGATAAAAACGACCGCCGAGGGGCTTGATCCCCTGGCGGTTATTTTTTATTTCAATCTGTCGCTTGCCATATCAATAAAGCTCTTTCCCTGATCCTCGGGATTTAGGTCAACGTCCTTGGTGTGTGCCTTCCACTCGGAAGAGTCGGGCAAAAGGTCGTATGCGATATTATGCTGCTCCCACTCATATGCAAGATCTTCGGGGGTGCGGTAGTCGGTATAGTCGCTTGTATGTATCGGGCAGATATCGGTAAGTGCTTCACATATAAGCGTGATATCAGCCTTGCTTCGTATCCTGTAGGAATCTATGATCTTCCAGTTATCGGGGGTATATATCGCCGTGAACTGCTCTCCGTTATAGGTAAAGGTATAGCTCCCCTCGCCTGTTTCCGTCAGGGCGATATCCTCCTTAGAAGTAAGAAGCTTGGGGCTTACCTCCTTTGAAGCTGAAGTTGTAGTCGCAGCAGTAGTGGTAGCTGCAGCAGCTTCTTGCTCATAGGCAGAAGCAGCAGGGGCGGTATCGGCAGGCTGTGCGGTGCTGCTTGTAATACCGATACTGCTGCCGCAGCCTGTCAAAAGAAGTGCAGACAAAATAATAATAAGCCTTTTCATATCACTTCCCCCTTCTTAGAGAATTTGTTATGCAGTAGCCTTACAAGAGCCGCAAACGCAGCACCAAAGCCCATTATAAGAACAAACCACAAGACCGATACGTACCAGGGCTGCTCATAAACGAGCAAAAACGGGTAAGGCCCTTTAATGACCTTAAGTATATTCAGCGTTACCGAAAAAAACGCATACAAAAGCGTAGGAAGCGCACCTATCAGAATAATTTTCACGGGCAGCTGCCCTCCTTCAAAGAAGCAGAAGGAAATAAATGAAAGGATAGGGCAAAGCAAATGATGATAGATCTGCGGGCCTTTGTAAAGGATATCGGCGACCGTGCCATAAGGCAGAGCCATTGGTACAAACACCGCTACGACAACAAAAAACGTAACAGTTAGGCACACAGTAGCGCAATACCTAAGCCGCAAAGCTGCACCGCCCGGCTCGCCGCCCTTTAGTAAAAAGCAAGCATAAAGCACACAGCTTACGAGCGCTAGGATATTGCTTAGCACCGTATAATAAATAAGTGAATGGGCGCCGCTTCGTGTAAGGCTTATCGCCGTACCGATGATTTCAAGAATAATGATCAGTATATTTATTGAAAGTGCGGGGGCTTTTAGCTTTTTCATAAACAGCCCCTATTCAATGCTTGCAGGTATGCCGTTGATCTCGACCTCGGCCTCATCAAGTGCGATAACGATACAGCGCTTGCCGTCAACCATTTGCGTGCGTACCTTATCAAGTGCGTCCTTGCCGACGTTGACAGTCACGCTGGGCATTGTGATAGTGGTCTTTTTCTCAACAAGGTTGTAGGCCGTGAAGGGCTTTTTATCCATAGCCTTCTCATAAGCCTGCGGAAGCTTCTCTAAGCTCTCCTGGCTGACGCCCGCCTCCCAAAGGATAGAGCTCAGCTTTTTCTCGTTGATCTTTGGTATCTCGGTCTCGTTAGCGTTTTGGGCGACATAATCCTGTATCTTGGTATTTACCTTAGTGACGATGTCATAGTCAAGCTCCTCGCCGACAACATTATTGATAAGCGCCTTGAAAACCGTCTTTTCGCCCTCGCTGGAGAGGTTGTATTCACACTCAAGCATATCCTGAACGACCGATGCATTGGGCTTTTTTGCGTTTTTGGAATAAACCATTACTGCGTTTATATCGGGCATTCTATCCGAAAATACAGGGAACAGGAAGCCGTCGGTCGGCAGCTCTACGATCTTATCGGCGGTCGCCTTTTTTATTATAGAGTTGCTCTCGTCATCATAAATAAGCCCGTCAAAGCGAGTGTTTACGGGTGATATAGCCGTTAGGATAAAATTATAGTTGATCTCGCTCTCGTCCATATCCAGATCATCATTTTTGTTTTTATTGAAAATACTGTAGGTGCAGTGCGCCGCAAACACCGCATATGTAGAAACGTATGCAACCTTCTCGGTAATGCGGTTCAAAAAAGCGTCGATCAGCTCATCGTCAGTAAATTTTGAGATCATCAGGTCATACAAAAGCTTCTGTGCGCCGCCCTCGTTATATGACGCCTGCGGGAAGGGAAACTCATTCAGGTTTTTGCCCAGCTGCCCGCTAAGCGTTTTTTTCAGGTTTATCATTATCTGCTCGCTCTCGTCCTGAGAAAGAGCGGCGAATATGTCGTTTGACTTATACTTTATATTCTTCTCGCTGTCCACAAAAGCGGACACCACTTTGTTTATAGTCATATAGCTGCAATCGTCCGAGAAGTTCTTTTTCAGCTCGTTTATTTCTTTTTTGTTCATCTTTATCTCTCCGTTATCTTATATAAAAAATGTATATGAGCAATGCCGCCGTTCCGACAGCCCATGCCGCCAAAAAGGTCACAAGCTCGCTCTTTTTCTTTCTAAGCTTTATTATTGCTTCCGCCATTACGATAAGCCATATAAGCATCATCAAAAACCCAAGCGGTACAAAGGTGATGTCGTCCTCATAGTCCTTAGAGCCGGGCTCTGACTCAGGGAAAGCAAAGCAATACCCCAAAACCGCCCAATATGACCCCAAAGCACCCTGCAAAAGCCCCAAAAGAGCAAGCAATACCTTTTTCATCTTTTCTCCTTAAAGCCAAAAGACTCTTATCTCTATAACGAAGGGACTGCATTTAACAGTCCCTTTTTACGTACATTATACTACAGGGTGTACCTTCTGAGAAGCATCGCTGTGCTCGGAATCAACACCGTATTTCTTATCTCTTCTTGCCTTGAAGAACTTGGGTGCTACCTTCGGGAACATAGCGTATGTGAGGATATCCTCCTCCTGCTCTGTCCACTCGGCGGCCTCCTTCTTCATGGTCTCAAACTCAGGCTCGAGCTGGTCTGCGGGGCGGCAGGTAATAGGCTCTTCATCGCCTAAGATCTTCTTCTGGAAGTCCTTATCGATCTCAACGGGGGTCTTACCGTATTCGCCCTTAACTAAGCCCTTAAATTCCTTAGTAACGGTCTTGTAGCGCTCGCCCATAATTACGTTGAATACAGCCTGCGTACCAACGATCTGCGAGGTAGGTGTAACGAGCGGCGGGAAGCCCGAATCCTTCCTAACTCTCGGGACCTCTCTAAGAACCTCATCGAGCTGGTCGGCCTTGCCTGCCTGCTTAAGCTGCGAAAGCAGGTTTGAAAGCATTCCGCCCGGCACCTGATAAAGCAGTGCATTTGTATTTGTTGCAAGCATCGAGGGGTCTAAAAGCCCCGAATCAATGTATTTCTTTCTAAGCCCCATAAAGTAATCTCTGATCTCATTGAGCTTTACAAGGTCAAGCCCTGTATCATACTCTGTGCCCTGGAATGTAGCAACTATACTCTCTGTAGGTGCGTGAGATGTACCCAGTGCAAGAGGAGACATAGCCGTATCAACGCCGTCAACGCCTGCCTCAACAGCCTTGATTATACACATAGATGCAAGACCCGAGGTATAGTGGGTATGAAGCTGGATCGGTATCTTAACAACGCTCTTTAAGTCCTTAACGAGCGACTCTGCCTCATAGGGCGTAAGAAGTGCGGCCATATCCTTGATACAGATAGAGTCAGCACCCGCCTCCTCGATCTGTTTAGCATAGTTCATATAATACTCGTGAGTAAATACCTCACCGAGAGTATATGAGATAGCGACCTGAGCGTGACCCTTTTCCTTATTGGCAGCCTTGATAGCCGTCTCAAGATTTCTGATATCGTTGAGCGCATCGAATATCCTTATTATGTCGATACCGTTTGCGATAGATTTCTGAACGAAATACTCAACAAGGTCATCAGCATAATGCCTATAGCCGAGCATATTCTGGCCACGGAAAAGCATCTGAAGCTTTGTGTCGGGCATTTCCTTTCTGATTATCCTGAGCCTTTCCCACGGGTCTTCATTCAGGAACCTGATGCAGGAGTCAAATGTAGCACCGCCCCAGCACTCGCAGGAGTAGAAGCCTATCTTATTCATCTCACTAAGTATCGGGCGCATATCGTCGATACTCATTCTGGTAGCGAGCAGAGACTGGTGAGCGTCACGCAGCACTGTCTCGGGTATTCTTAATTTTCCCATTGTCTGCTACCTCCGTGCCTTAGCCTACTACTACGAGCACAGCGCCCGTCTCAACAGATGAGCCCTTTGTAGTGTTTATGCTAAGTACCTTGCCGTCAACAGGTGAGTTAACGTCATTTTCCATTTTCATAGCCTCAAGCACGCAAACAGCCTGGCCGCTCTTAACGCTGTCACCTACCGCTACCTTTATATCAAGGATAGTTCCCGGCATAGGTGCTGTGATCTTTGTGCCGTCTGCAACAGGTGCAGCAGCTGCGGGTGCAGGTGCGGCAGCGGGTGCGGGTGCAGCAGCAGGGGCAGCAGCTGCGGGTGCAGCAGCGCCCGCATCAAGCTCCTCAACAGCTACGTCATAAGCCTTTCCGTTTACGGTGATATTATATCTTTTCATTGTTATTCCCTCCGTTAATATGATCTATCAAAGCTGGATATTGCTATGCTTCTTAGGAAGCCTCTGTGCACGCTTGCCTGCCATTATCTCGACAGCCTCTCTTACAGCGCCTCTTACCTGTGCAGCAGTAACAACGCCGTCTACAGCGCCGCACTGTGCAGCGGCATAGGCTGAACACTCCTTGCTGACATATTCATCAGCAAGAGCCTGCCTTGCAGCAGCAAGATCCTCAGCGCCTGCAAGCTTATCATGGCTTAGGAACTCGACAGCCGTGAGCGGGTCAAGAGCCGAGATGACAGAGCTATCAAGAGCAAATGTCATATCCGAATTAGCGCCCTTGCCTGCAAGAGCCATAAATGCTGTACCGTAAGCCTTGCCTGTAACAACAGACACCTTAACATTCGTAGCCTCTGCATAAGCGTGCGAGACCTTAGCCATAGCCTTTACCGCACCGCACTTCTGGGCAGCCTCGTCATTCTTAAAGCCCTGTGTATCAACAAAAGTAACTGCGGGTATATTGAAGCAGTCAAGCATTCTCATAAACCTAGCAAGCTTTGCGCAGTCATGAACTGTGAGCTTATCATCAGTCTTATTTGTTGCAAGAACGCCTACACAGCTTCCGCCGATAGATGCTAAAGCTGTAAATGCAGCCTTGCCGAAATCCGCATAAAGCTCCTTAACAGAGCCCTCATCAAAGACAGCCTCTGCCTGCGAGATAGCATCAGTACCAAAAGCAGCAGTCGGCTCTTCAAACTCATACATAGGAACTGGCGCAAGATTATTCTGCGGGACCCTTCCAAGGAAGCTCTTAACAGCCGCAAAGGCAGCCGCATCATCATCTGCAACAAGCGCTGCAACGCCTGTAGCTGCAGCATTTGCAGCAAGATCCTTTATGCCCGAGTTAGGTGAAACATAAAGCTCACTATCCTTAGTAACGACTACGAGGTCGGCACCTACAGCAAGCATAGCAGCCGCACCCGCACAAACGCCGCAAACTACCGAAACAGTAGGCACAACGCCCGAGAGGTTAGCGCTCTTCAAAAGCAGTTCGCCATACGACGTCAAGGATGTCAGCGCATCGGAAACATCAGCGCCATAGGAATCGTAGATACCCACAACAGGGGCACCCGTCTCGGCAGCAAGCGAATAAAGTGCACTTATCTTATCAGCGCCCTGCTTTGTGAGTGCGCCGCTCTTTGCCGAAATATCCTGTGAAAAAGCATAAACGGGCACACCGTCAACATAGCCGAACCCCGTAACAACACCCGAAAGCGAGCCGCCCGAGGTGACATATCTACCTGTTTCGGTAAACTTCCCGTCATCAAACAAAAATGTAAGTCTGCTAACTGCCTTGTCTGAACCGCCCGCAAGCGCCTCAAGCTCGGCAGAGGTCTTAAGCTCAATAGACATACACATTTCCTCCGTTCATATTTTTTGCATAATCATACATACTAATTATACTATTTTTTGCAAAACTTATCAAGTGCAGTCAGCGGCTTTCTTTAAATTTTACTTTTAGTTCATAATTTTTCAAAAAGATAAAGTGTTATATAATCATAACCACCACTAAAGTGGTGGTTTGCTCTGCCCCTATAAGGGGCTATTACTGGCTTTGCCCCTCAAGGGGCGCCGAAAGTTTAGCACCGCATTACATTCACGGGCAGCCGCTTAAGCGGCTGTTCTTTTTTTGCCT
>JAFRYW010000025.1 GCA_017442845.1 Ruminococcus sp. | reverse complement strand
TGGGATAAATGAGAATTTATCTTATTAGGTAATAGGTAATAGGGAATAGGTAATAGGTGAGGTGCACCTGCGAAGGGGGTACGGGGGGCACTTGCCTACTGCGAAGGCAGGCAAAGCCCCCCGAAACCGGGCGTGAGACTTGCTTTGACTTTAACTTAGCTTTGGGCGTAAAACAAGCATAAAAGCTTGATAACGAGCAGTTAGCTAGGGCTTAGTTCATCGTTCCGAGGGGCAAGCCGCCTTGCGGCGGCTATTGGGGGCTTTGCGGTCGCCCCCAAACCCCTTCGCAGCGGAGCTTCGCTCCGCTAAATTCCAATTTATCTTATCAGCGACACAGGATTAAAAAGAGACTATTTTTATAAGGAGGGCAATATTTATGCCATTTATCAATGTAAAAACAAACGCACAGATCAGCAAGGAGCAGGAGGTGGAGCTGAAAAGCCGCCTCGGGCAGGCTATCACGGCTATCCCCGGCAAGAGCGAGGGGTGGCTCATGGTAGGCATTGAGCCGCAGCAGTCAATGTATTTCAAGGGCAGTGATGCGCCGTGTGCTATGGTGGGTGTCAGCATTTACGGCTCGGCATCCTCATCGGCTTATGACAGCTTAACGGGGCAGATCGACGAGATCTTAAATTCTATTCTCGGCATTGACATTTCGAGGATCTACACCGCATACTTCCCGACGAGCGACTGGGGCTGGAATGGGAGAAACTTCTGACAGAAAGAAAAGCAGTGACAAAAAAGGCTGTTGCTTATGCAACAGCCTTTAGCTTTTTATAAACCGAGCTCACATTATGCGTTCTTAGGCGCAGCAACTGCGAGGACAGCCTCCTTGGTGTTCTTAACATCATTAAGGTTCTGCTCAAGGATCCTCTCAGCGTCGGAGAGCACCTTGTCGATATTGCTTGCGAGCATATTTCTGATCTGCGTGTCCTTATCTATAGCGTCGAGCACAATCTGCTCTGCCTTGATATTTGCGGCCTTGATAGTTTCCTCAGCCTCGGCGTTGGCGTTTGCCATGATCTCATCTGCCTGAGCCTGTGCCTGCTTAACGAGCGCACTGTCAGAGCAGATCTCGTTTGCCTTCTGCTTTGCACGGTTGATAAGATCCTCAGCCTCCTTATTAGCGTCAGCCAGGATCTTCTTTTTATTATCCTCTGTATCCTTAGCCCTCTGGAACTCTGCGGGCATATTATAACGCAGGGTGTCTATGTACTCCCTCATCTGTTCAGCGTCGATCTGCTTTTTGTTTGTAAAGGGGAAGGAGCTAGCGTCATCAAGGAGCTGATCCATCTGCTTTAAAATATCATCGATCTTCATTGCCATTTTTGATCAAACCTTTCATATCTTTTATTTTTTGCGTTCCTACGCTTTGGATTACTTATTTTGTGTGAGGCGGTCATAGATAAAATCGTGTATCTCGGGGGATACAAAATCAGCTATCTCACCGCCGAAGGAGGCAAGCTCCTTAACTAAGCTCGAGGAGAGGTACATATTCTCGCCCCTTGTTGTCAAAAAGACAGTTTCAGCGCCGCTGAAGAGCTTTTTATTGGCAAGCGCCATCTGAAACTCATACTCAAAGTCAGAGACAGCCCGCAGACCCTTGACGATAGCGCAGGCCCCCGTCATTTTAAGGTAATCTGCAAGCAGGCCACCGAAGCAGTCAACAACAACGTTATCAAGGTGAGCTGTCACCTTTTGGATCATTTCCATACGCTCGTTTACCGTAAAGACCGCCTTGCTTTTTGAGGGGTTAAAGGAAACGAGCACTATCACCTTATCAAAAAGGCTCGACGCACGCTAGATTATATCGAGGTGCCCCAAGGTTATCGGGTCAAAGCTGCCCGGGCACACTGCTATACGCATTTATTCTTCCTCCGCAGGCTTCTTATAGACCGTAAGGGCTATCTTGCCGTATTTATACCTTTTATGCATTATAAGCTCGCCGAAGCTTTCGGGAAGCGTAAGCTCCTGCTCATGCTCACAGACGACTATACCGCCCGCATTGATCTTTTGGGGAAGGCGCTCCATCACCCTTTCGATGAGCCCGTTTGAGTAGGGCGGGTCGAGAAGTGCTATATCGAAGCCCTTTTTGGCGGTGAGCAGGTAGTCGAAGCTATCTGCGCTGACTATTCTTGACTGCTTGACAAAGCCGCACGCCATAACATTTTCCCTGCAAAGTGCGAGGGAGGCGGCACTTTTATCGACGAACACGCAGTGGTTTGCCCCACGGCTAAGCGCCTCTATACCGAGCTGACCGCTGCCTGCAAACAGGTCGAGCACATCAGCGCCGGGAACATCGAACTGGATTATTGAATATATAGCCTCCTTGACAAGGTCGGAGGTCGGCCTTACATCGTTGCCCTCGGGGGCTTTAAGCTTTCTGCCCCTTGCCGAGCCTGTGATCACTCTCATATATTTACTCCGTGTGGTCTAATTTCATACATACATATATTATACAATATTTTTTTGTGTTTGTCTATACCTTAGAGGTACAAAATTTAAAAAAATTACGACAAGGGCGGTTAGAAAGCCCCGCTGTTTACGCCGTATGTCAGCCCTTTTTCACCTTTAGCTTTTCGACTATGCCCTCGTTTGGGGTGACAAAGAGGGTCTTGTTATTTGTAAAGATCACCATTCCGGGCTTTGCGCCGTTCGGCTTTTTTACAAATTTCACGAGCGTATAGTCAACAGGCACCTGTGAGGAGCTTTTAGCGCTTGAATAGTAGGCGGCGATAATTGCGGCCTCGGTTATCGTTTGCTCGGGCACCTCGCCGCCGTGTGACGAGATGATGACGTGCGAGCCTGTTATCTCCTTTACGTGCAGCCATATATCGAGCTTTTCGCTGTCCTTACAGGTGAGCTTGTCGTTTTGCTTATTATTTCTGCCGACACGTATCTCAAACCCGTCTGACGAAAGAAATCTGATCGGCGGCTGTGTTTTTACGTTTTTGCTGCCCTTTGAAAGGCGGGCAGACTTTAGGTAGCCCTGCTCGTGCAGCTCGACCCTTAGCTCGTCGATATCCGTCTCATTCCTGGCACGGGTAAGGCTGTCGAAAACCGAGTCGATATACACAAGCTCCTGCTCGCCCTGCGAGATAAGGCGGGTAAGCTGCTTTTCAGCGGTATCTGCCTTGCGGTACTCGTTATAATAGCGCTGGGCGTTTTGTGAGGGGGTAAGGCGGGCGTCAAGCTTTATCGTAAGCTTTGGGCTGCCCTCCTCATAGTAGTTATCGACTATTGCGGCGGTGTCGCCCTTTTTGATATTATAGAGGTTTGCCATAAGCAGGTCGCCCTGTATTTTAAGGCTCTCACGGTCGGCGCACTCCAAAAGCTCCTGCTTCTGGTTTGTGGTGCGGCGGGTGATACGCTCCTTTGTATTTATGAGGAATTTGTAGAGGTCGTTTGCACGCTGCTTCATTCGGGCGGTGATGTCACGCTCGGTATAGAAGTAATCAAGCGTTTCGCACGCCGAGGGGAGGGTGACCTTTTCCATAAGCGAGCCGTACTGGTTTATATCGGCAAAGCAAAAATCCTTCAAAAGCCCGTCGGGGGTCTTTAGCACGGTAAAGGTGTTTTTGCCCTTTTCGATAAGCCCGGCTTGTCTGTCAAGGAAGATAAACAGCCGCTCGGCCTGCTCATCGGTGAGCGAATCGGCGGTGATGCTGTCCTGCGAGACCTCAAGCGCACACTCCCTTGCAAAGACGGGGGAGAGGCCTTCTATGCTTTTAAGGATAGCCTTTGACAGCTCGGCACGGGGGCAGAGAGCCAAAGCACTTTTAAGATCACGGCTTGTCAGGGTGAAAAGCGACAAGCGAGGCTCCTTCGGCGGGGCTTCATAGAGCATACCGGGGAGGACGGGGCGAACGCTCGACATATCCTGCCCGACACGCTTGACAGCGTCGATGATCTTACCCTCGCCGTCTAATATTATAAGATTTGAGTGTCTGCCCATGATCTCGACAGCAAGGGTGATACGGACGATATCGCCCATTTCGTTTGAGGAATCGAAATCGAGCATCAGGATACGCTCCTGCCCGTCCTGTCTGATAGAGATAAGCTTGCCGGACGAGAGAAGCTTTCGCATAAGCATACAAAACATCGGCGGCACACGGGGATTATCTATATCTGCACGAGTAACGTGGACACGTGCCCCGCCTGCCGAGGTGTTTATAAGCAGCTTATAGCTGCCGTCACGGGTACGGAAGGTAATAAGTATCTCCTCACGGGAGGGCTGGTGGATCTTATCGACACGCCCGCCAATCAGGAAGGAGATCTCTTGTCTTACGAGCCCTAAGAATACTCCGTCTAAAGCCATTGGTCGCTTTGCTCCTTTCTGCGTTTATGCGTAGCTTAGAATATCTCTGTCTGACGGGGCACGCAGCACCGTCAGCTCGGGGAAGTGCTCAGAAAGCTTTTGTGCGATAAAGTCAACAAATATATCCTCGGTATGGAAATGCCCTGCGTCAAAAACGGTAAGCCCTGCGTTGTAGGCGTCGATAAAAACATCGTGCTTGACATCGCCTGTGATAAAGGCATCGACCTCGTGAGCAAGTGCATCGGCAAGCAGGCTTCCGCCCGAGCCTGAGCAGACAGCGACCGTCTCGATACTGCCGCCCATATCGTTAAAGCGCACGACCTCGCAGCCGAGAGCACCCTTGAGCTTTTCGGCAAGCTCCTCGGGCTTTATCGGCGCACAGGAGCAGATATAGCCTATCGGCACGCCGTCCTCGACAGCAAGGCTTTTTTCGGGGGCGAGCCCTAAGCGGTCGCAGAGGATATCGTTGAGCCCGCCCTTTGCGCTGTCAAAGCAGGTATGCGACGAGATCACCGAGATACCGTTCATAGCGAGCTGCCCGACTGCCGATTCGGTATCGAGCTTTTTTACAGCACGGAAGATAGGCGGGTGGTGGGTGACGATAAGCTCGGCGCCGAGCTCCTCAGCGTCGGAGATGATATCGTTAGTGATATCGAGGGCTGTAAGCACTGTCTTAACGCCGTAATAGGCGTTGCCGACAACAAGGCCGCTGTTATCGTAGCCCGCCTGCATTGAAAAGGGGGCAAGCTCGTTAAGGTAGTTATAAACATCTCGCACAAGTATCATTTTTATATCACCTCGTGGTTTCATATTTTATCATTTCCGAAAGCTCCTGCACGGTTTTCATAAGAGCCTCGCCCTGAGCGTGGCTGCCGCTGCCCTTTAGCATACCGTTAGCAGCGGCGGTGAGCTTGCCCAGCCTGTCACGGGCATAGGCAAGCGAGCTTTTGTCATTTAGCTCGACACGCCCGAAATACCTATAGCGGCTGTCGTTTTCGTAAGGGAGGGGGGCGCCCTTGAAGGTGACGCTCATTACCGAGTATTCAAATCTTCCCTCACGTGTGCAAAGCTCACGCCCGACCTCGAAGCCGTTTATGTAGAGGTATTCCCTAAGCGCCTCGGGGCGGGTCATAGGCTGCAAAATAAGGTGGAAGCTGCCGCTTTTAAGTGCCTTGCAGTCATCTATTATCGAGGCGATGAGCTCGCCGCCCATTCCTGCGATGATGATATCGGTAACACCCGAAAGGTCAATGCTTTTGAGCCCGTCGGAGAGGGCTAGGGTTATCCTTCCCTCAAGACCGAGCTGAGTGACTGTCTGCCTTGCAGAGGCAAGGGGCATTTCGTTTATATCGGCTGCGATGCAGCGCTCGCACCTGCCCTCGGTCACAAGATAGGCGGGCAGGTAGCCGTGGTCGGTGCCGATATCTGCGGCAAAGGGACCCTTTACAAGCTCTGCACACAGGAGGAGCCGTTTATCGTTTAATATATTCATAGTTTTTCCTTTGTAAAAAATTCCCCGAGCCTTTTGGGGTTCGGGGGGTAAGGTCTATCAACCTGCGAAATGAGTATTGAGCTTTGTTACGAGCTCCTCGGGGTCAACGCCGTGAACCATACAAGCCTCCTCGATAGTCTCGCCTCTTGATGAGGGGCAGAAAAGGCAGTGCATACCCATTTCAAGGAAATAAGGCTCAGTTTCAGCGTCCCGATCGAGGATATCGCCGATTATAGTGTCCTTAGTTACTTCAAAAGCCATTTTTTATTCCTCCTAACCTTTGTTTTATTATATTATAACCCTAAATGATACAAAAATCAAGGCTTTTCACAAAAAATATACCTTTTCGGTAAGCTTTTGCAAAAAAAAGAAACGGTATGGAGCGCCCATACCGTTTCATAAGTATTTAGAGTTTAAATTATCTCTTCTTGGAAACAACTACTGCTGCACCTGCAAGAGCGAGACCTGCAAGAGCAAGACCTGCGGAAGCGCCTGTTGTTGTGTTGCCTGTAGCAGCTGTACCTGTGCCTGTTGTTGTAGTTGTTGTATCATCTGTTGCAGCAGCTGTGTTGTCAGTTGCAGCTGTTGTATCTGTTGTGTCTGTTGTTGTTGTATCTGTTGCAGCACCTGTGCCGTCATCAGTTGTTGCCTCGTCGTCACCGTTCAGGTAAGCGTCAAGACCTGTAACTGTGAAGGTGATCTCAATGCTCTCCTTAGGAACCTGCTTGAGCTGTGCTTTGCCGAGTGCATCGTTCCACTGGTTAGCAAGGATTACGTTGAGCTGACCCTCTGTCTCGGAGTCAAGAACTGCCTTGCCCTCGCCGGGGATCTCGATATCAGCGCCGTCAATTGTAGCCTTGTCAACAGTAACGACTACCTTCTGAGCCTCAAGTGAAGGATCCTCATCCTCGCCGTTTGTATCTACTCTCGGAAGAGTTGTGGAAACGCCGAGAATGTTGAGCGCGTCGCTGTTAGCTGTAAGATCACCTAAGAGCTTAACTGTGTATGTACCGTCACCTGTGATAGTAGCATCCTCAAATGTGATAGGGCTGTTACCCTCGATAGTGTTCCAGTCTGTAGCAACATCGTCACTCCAGCAGATGAATTTGCCGTTGTAGTCATAGCCTTCTATGCCCTTACCTGTAGCAGCACCGCCAAAGGTGTCGTCCTGTATAGCGTTTCTGAATGAGTAAGCGCCTGTCTGGATCATTATCTGTGCCTTGTACTCCTCAGCGGAAGCGCTGATAGCCATTGTTGCTGCGATAGCAAGTGCAGACATACCTGCGAAAATCTTTCTAAGTTTCATTGTAAAAACTTCCTTTCCAAAATTGTTAGTACTTACATTATAACTGATTTGCAGCCAAAAATCAATATACTTTTTTACTAAATTGTTATCGTTTTCTTAGTGATATATCACAATTTCAACAAGAACTGCGCACTTTTTTACCACGGAGATATAAAAATATTAAACTTATATCATTTATTTGACCTTCTTTGTCTGGAAGGAATTTGCGGCCTTGAGGTAGAGCCTTGTGGGGATAAGGCGGCTTGCCGCAACGCCCGCCTTGATACCTGCGCCGGGAACTATCACGAGCTCACGCTCAAACATCTTGCGGATAGCATATTTAGCGCAGTATTCTGCGGAAATGCCCGAAATGGAGAAGGAGGCGTCTGCGACCTCGTTGAACTCGGTATCAACAGGCCCGGGGCAGAGGGCGCACACCCAGACACGGCTGCCCTTTTGGGCGAGCTCTTCGTTTATTGCAAGGGTAAGGCTCTTGACATACGCCTTGGTGGCGTAATAGGTGCTCATCATAGGCCCTGCGGGCAGCAGGCCTGCGGTAGAGGCTACATTTAATATATACCCCTTATCACGGGCGATAAAGTCACGCAGGAAAAGCTTTGTCAAAATATGGACGCTGACGACATTTGTGTCGATCATATCAAGCTCACGGTCAAGGGGGGTCTCATCAAAGAAGCCGACCTGCCCGAAGCCTGCGTTATTTACGAGCACCAAGATATCGTCCCTGTCCTTAAAGGCGTCATAAAGGCGGTAGAGCTCCTCCTTTTTTGAGAGGTCGCACTCAAACACCTCGGCGTTATGCCTAAGCTCCGAGGCGAGCTTATTGAGCCTGTCGCCACGCCTTGCTACCAATACAGTATCAAAGCCCCTAAGGTCTAAGTCTATTGCCATTTGCCTGCCTATTCCGGAGCTGGCACCTGTTATAATTGCTGTTCGTTTCATAATATTACTCTTTTCTATTAGCTTGTTTACGCCCCGGATTAGGGCGGTGCTGATGTAAATTGGAATTTATCTTATTAGGTAATAGGTAATAGGGAATAGGTAATAGGTGAGGTGCGCCTGCGGCGGCTGCCCGAATGGGCATCTGTCGGCGAAGCCGACACCATACTTATTACCTATTACCTATTAACTATTACCTAGCGGAGCGAAGCTCCGCTAAATTCTCATTTACATCAGCAGGCCGTGCCGGGACGAGAGCT
>JAFRYW010000024.1 GCA_017442845.1 Ruminococcus sp. | reverse complement strand
TATCGGGTATGCTCTTTATCGGGTGAAGAAAATAAGTGCCGAGATCGACATTACTGTTTTTAAGGATAGTATTCTTGATCAAAAGCCTGGTAAATGACCTTCTGAAAAGCACTTTTACGGCGAGAGCTTTAAATACCTTGTATGAAATATCTCCATTCTTTAGCTCTTCACAGCTTACAAGGGTCTCCCCGTCTTTTCCGGTCGAATTATATCTATTCCTTAGAAAACTCGGAACACCAATGTAATCGTGCTTTCCTATATGCTCGTTCATTATTTTATGTCCTTTTCGCTGTATTTTTACTGCCCTCGGCATTGGCGTGCCGGGGGCGGTTTTATTCTTTGGTCAATTCTTCCGCTTTATCCAATCTGTCTCTAAACCATTTATATTTTGCTTGATCTGAATTATATAAATGTGAAGGTGTGATATTCTTATATGAATTAATAACCCGTATTTCATCTGCATATCTTTTTTGCTTTCGATAAATAATTGCAAGCCTTTTGTAAGGGTGACTTCCTACAAACTTGATTTCAATGAGCTTTTCATAGTTATTTATAGCGCCTTCGGTATCTCCATTTTCTTCACAGCTCAGCCCAGCAGAAATCAGGCCGCTTTCATACTCTTCTCTTTTACGTTGCTCTTCAGCAGCAGCCTTTATCTGGGCGAGTGTCGGGGTCTTTTTCTTGTTGAACAATCCCATAGTTACATCTCCCTTCACACTATCCCTATTATCTTACCTACGCATTTAAACTCGTTATATTCATTTATAGGTATATTTGGAAACTCAGGGTTGATGGATATAAGCTCTTTTTCGCCCATTTGCTTGATGAAGCCTTGACCATCAACAATAAAAATGCCTATCTCGCCGAGTTCAATCTCCTGCTGACCTTTTACAAATACTTTATCACCGTTTTTAAATCTTGGCAACATACTGTCGCCGTCGATTTGGATAACAAACGAGGCTTTTCGTGCCGTTTCGCTGTCCTCGACTTCGATCATCTCAAAGTTTTCATCAAACAGATAGTCACCAAGCCCTGCCGAAGCCTTTAGCATAGCAAAGGGAAGCTCGATAACATTAGATTTATCTTCCTGTTCAAGCGAGCAGCGCTCATATTCAATATCCAATACACTATCAACAGCTTTTTTTCCGTACTTGTCGAGAGTGCGGTATTTTTTATTATTAAAAGGCTCCTTATGTTCTGATAGTGGAATAGGAGCTGATTCATACTTTACGTTTTTAGCAGATTTTATAATACAGCTGTTATCTGTAAATACCAAATAAGAATTACCCTTGTAGGTTTCGGTGAGTAAAAAGAAAGGGTGTCCTGCTTCGCAGAAGTATTCAAGTGCAACTCCGGAGCTTTTCTCGCTTTTATAGCTTACAGATATAATTCGTTTAAAATGAGTGTAATCGTATCCACATACGGGGCATTTGATTATGTTTTCTTCCTCAAGTTCGTGAGGCAAAAAATCAACTTTTATTGTATCGGATGTGAGGTAGTCAATAGATACTTCTAAAAAATCTGCAATTTGCTGAAGATATCTTGAAAATGATTGACTCTTTCCGGCTTTCCATTGAGAAAAGGTGCTTTTGTCAATACCCAAATAATCAGTAAGGTCTTTTTGGGATAAACACTTTTCATCTAAAATAGATATGATTTTATCAATAATAGACATAACATCAACTCCTTTTTTGTACAAAATAACAAAGTTGATAAAATCTCACCAAAAAGCATTGACAGTTGATGAAATATCAGCTATACTAATTATAGCGGTTGATAAAACATCAATAAACGTAGAGTGTATGTAATTTATATTGTATAAGGTGAAGTTTTAATTTTATAAACTTTATCATCATAATAGTACCACATTTCATCAACTTTGTCAACTGTTGCAGGTCTTAGGTTTGTAATTTCGTAGGAGGTGATAACTTTTGTTTGATGAATTTAGGCAAACTGTAAAAAAACTCGCTAGGGCTCAAAAGCTAACTTATGCGTTGATAGCGCAGCGTGCCGGGATCAAAGAAAGCACAGTTAAGTACTTTATGTGTGGAGCTAATGACAGCAGAAGAACAGCAGAAAAGCTTGCCGATGTCCTTGGTATAAAGATAGTTTATAGCAAAGGCGAGTATTCAACAGTTGAAGACAAGAGAAAGGACTGATTTAATTGAACAACATCAAAATTTTTGAAAACCCCGAGTTCGGCTCGGTGAGAACGGTAGAGGTAAGCGGCGAGCCTTACTTTGTAGGTAAGGACGTAGCGGAGATACTTGGGTACAGCAATCCGCAGAAGGCATTAAGAGATCATATTGACGATGAAGATAAAACGCTGAACGAATCGTTCACCGTCAATGGAACGATGGCAGTTTTGGTTAATGAGTCAGGTCTTTACAGCCTTATCATTTCAAGCAAGCTCCCCAAGGCAAAAGAGTTCAAGCGCTGGGTAACAAGTGAGATACTGCCGTCAATTCGCAAGCACGGAGCGTATATGACACCCGATGTGCTCTCGCAGGCGATAAGTGACCCTGACTTTATGATAGGGCTGTTTGCAGAACTCAAAGCGGAACAGCAGAAGCGTCAGCAGCTTGAAACAAAAGTCGCAGCCGATAAGCCCAAGGTGCTCTTTGCTGATGCTGTAGAGACAGCACAGACATCTATTCTCATAGGTGACCTTGCAAAGCTGCTTAAGCAGAACGGTGTTGATATGGGACAGAAAAGGCTTTTTGCGTGGCTAAGAGACAATGGGTATCTTATGAAGGGCAATACAGCAAGCCGCAATATGCCGACGCAGAAGTCTATGGAGCTTGGTCTTTTCGAGGTCAAGGAGAGAACTATCAACAACCCCGACGGCAGTATCAGGGTAACTAAGACACCAAAAGTGACGGGTAAAGGACAGACTTATTTTATAGGAAAGTTTTTAGGTGGCTAAATGCCGAATGACAAGAAACCGAGGTGACACCCATGGAAGAAAACAAGAAACTCTTCGTCGAAAAGCTCGGCAGCCTTATCAAGCGGCAGACAAGGGCAGGGCAGAGCATAAAGGAGATTCGCTATGAAACGTTTTTGGCGGCTGAGCGTGTCGTGATAGTCTTTTATAGCGACTACACTAAAGTTGTTGACATCACCGCCGACAGCTGCCTTGCGATAATGCACGACATCTACAAGGCCCTGTCATAGGACAAACGGACGCAGGAATAAAATAACGCAGGAGGTGTTATTTATGGCAAAACTAAAAAGCGAAACTATCAGTGAGAAGGAGTACATCGAGGGCGATTACAAGGTCAGGGAGGTCGTTAAGATCATCTACACCGAGAGCGGGCGGCCTTACGAGATACACGGCAGAACCACAAGGCCGCTGCACCCCGACCCGAAGAAGGTCGAGAGGTTTCTGAGGACTGCATCGCTTTTGGCGGAAAAGGTCGAGCAGCGCTGGGCGGAACGTGCTGAGCGAGAGCGGCAGCAGGCGTTGACGACCACTACGGAAAGCTGAGAGGAGGTGATAAAATGCTACAGCTAAGCATAGGCGGGGCGCTGCTTGCGGGGATAATCTTTGTGTGTCTGACGGTGATGATCACAATGCTCATCATATCCGAGCGTGAGCGCAAGGCAGCAGAGCAGGCTAAACGCCGCAGCTACCGCAAGCGCATAGAGCGTGAGTTCGAGAGGCAGATGCACAACCTCGAGTTCTACGGCGATATCCACGGGGCGAATGTGATATATTTGGAACGGAAGGATAGGGCAATATGACTAAAGCACTTGAAGCAATCGAGTTTGACGGCACTACCTTCGGGATGAGCGTTGATGCAGGGGCTGAGACATACAAGAAGTTTAAAGCTCAGGTAAAAGAGGAAGAGATCATCGGCTTTTTTGGAGATCACTTTAAAGTGCTGACTGTTCCTGCGGTATGGCTGGGCGCCATAATGGGCGAAGCCCACTGGCTTGTGACGGAGATCCACTCCTTCAACAAATTTTGCATAGAAGGGTTTAAGGGCGGAAAATACATATATGTTAAGTATGATGATGAGATCATTGATATGAGGATCAGACGTCAGAAGTATCACCGAGTAAACGGAGGAGGCTAAAGATGAAGGGCGAAATACCAAAGATAATTGAAGCACTTTACAAGATGCTTGATGAGCTGTCTGGCGGGGAGGCATACTGCACATCGGTTGAGGCTACAGAAGAGCCGATAGACATAAGCGTTCACGCTATAATGCCCGACAATAAAGAGTATATAATATCATATTACGAAGATGAAAGGAGTTAGTAAAGATGAATACCAACACAAAAGAGCCCGCACCGGCGGCCACCGATACGAGCTCAATAAAAAATGAAAATAAAGCTTTATCTACCAATAATGATATCATAGACGAGCCGAAAAGTCAAGCCCTTAATGGCGTGGACTTCATCGGGCTGTTTGAGGGTATGCTGCACGAAGGCTACGGCGACAAGGCTAAGATAGTCAAGGTGATAGCAGACAAGGAAAAAGCATCTGTTGTATTTGAGTGCGAGGGCAGAGCTTATGGCCTGAACTTCGGGCTGGCGTTTTAGGAGGTGCGGTTATGAAGGTAATAAACAGAAATATAATGCTGAAAATTGAGTTGCTGCAACCTCACCCCGACACCCCGAAAAAGGACGTCGGTGATGTGACAGAGCTTGCTGACAGTATCAAGGTAAACGGCATCTTCCAGAACTTGACTGTCATTAAGGACGGTGAGGGGTATACCGTTATCATAGGACACCGCCGACTCGCAGCGGCAAAGCAGGCAGGGCTTTCGGACGTCCCCTGCATGGTGGTCGAGATGACCAAAAACGAGCAGGTGTCAACTATGCTGCTTGAAAATATGCAACGCAATGATCTTACTGTTTACGAGCAGGCGCAGGGCTTTCAGATGATGCTTGACCTGGGCGAGACAGAACAGGATATATGCGAAAAGACAGGCTTCAGCAAGACGACTGTAAGACACCGGCTCAAGTTACTGGAACTCGACCCCGAAGAATTCCGCAAGTCGCAGGAGAGACAGGTGACGCTTGCCGATTACATCGAGCTTGAAAAGATCGAGGACAAAAAGCTGCGCAGCAAGGTGCTGAAAAGCGCAGGCACATCCAACTTCAAGTGGGAGCTTGAATCCTGTCTGCGTCATCAGCGGCAGGAGAAGATCACCAGGGAATGGCTCGACTTCATTGACGACCTGTTTATGCAGTTCGATTACGACCGTAACCGTGAGATCGTCAAAACCGTCTATATGACCCGGAAGATGACCGACGAGGACAGAAAGGAATTGCGGGAGCTGGCGGAGGACATCGAAAACGACTACTGCTACACCAAGGGAAACACCTATCTCTACATTATGGGAAAGGAGCGCTCCGAGCCGCTGCCGGACTATGAGGAGAAGAACCGGCTGCGCTCCGAGCGGGTGGAGCGTATCCGAAATGCAGAGGCACAGGCCGCAGCCCTGCGACGGCAGTTCGTCAAGAACTACACGCCGGATAAGAAAAATCTGCCCATGCTGGTAAAGGCGCTGTTCACCCTCGAGGCTGACATATATGATCTGGACGAAGAAACGTTCGCGGAAATGCTGGGCATAGCCGTTTCGGAGGACGAAGTATATATCACTGATCTGCCGGAGTTCGACGAGCTCCTGCGCAAGTGCCCGGACAAGGTGCTGCTTGCAGTATGCTCCGTCAGCACCGAGGACTGTATGCTGGCCGTCCACGACTGGTACGGCCACCCGGAAGAGAACCAGCGTCTCAACGACTGGTACTCCGTGCTTGGCAAGCTGGGCTACTCTATGTCCGACGAGGAAAAGGCGCTGCTTGACGGGACGCATGAATGCTTTAAGGAGGAAACCTAAATGTCAGTAAAAATAAACACACTTGAATTTGAAAACGTAAAACGCATAAAAGCGGTGGCGCTCACGCCGTCTAAGACGGGGCTTACCATAATCGGCGGAGATAATGCGCAGGGCAAGACGAGCGTGCTTGACTCTATTGCCTGGGCGCTCGGGGGAGATAAATTCAAGCCCTCAGCCCCTAAGCGTGAGGGCTCGGTCATAGAGCCGCACCTTAAGGTCACGCTCGATAACGGTATTATAGTCGAGCGCTCAGGCAAGAACAGTGCCTTAAAGGTCATTGACAGCTCGGGCAACAAGGGCGGCCAGCAGCTCCTTAATACATTCATCGAGTCCTTTGCACTTGATCTGCCGAAGTTTATGAATCAAAGCTCAAAGGACAAGGCGCAGACGCTGCTTAAGATCATCGGCGTGGGGGACAAGCTGTATGAGCTTGAAAACAAGGAAAAGAACCTCTACGATCAGCGCACGGCTATCGGGCAGATAGGCGATAAGAAAAAGAAATACGCTGAGGAGATGCCGGTATATACCGACCTGCCGAATGAGGAAATATCCGTGTCCGAGCTTATCAGGCAGCAGCAGGATATACTTGCCAAAAACGGCGAGAACGAGCGTTTAAGGCAGAATAAAATAAGGCTGCAAGCGGAGAGAAACGCCCTAAATGAAAAGGTGGAAATGCTCGAATGTGAGCTTGCAAGGTACCGTGATGAGCTGCGCACCAAAACAGAGCAGCTTGATGCTGCAAGCAAGACGGCAGCCGAGCTGCACGATGAAAGCACCGCCGAGATAGAAGAGAATATCCGCACTATCGAGGAAACTAACGCAAAGATAAGAGCTAACATAGACCGTGAGCGTGCCGAGCGTGAGGCTGCCGATTACCGTGAGCAGTATGAGTTTATGACCGAACAGATCGAGAGCATAAGAGCGCAAAAGCGTGATCTGTTAAACGGCGCAGATTTACCGCTGCCCGGGCTTTCGGTAGAGCAGGGCGAGCTTATATATAAAGGGCAGCGCTGGGACTGCATGAGCGGCTCTGAGCAGCTTATCGTGGCAGCGTCGATAGTAAGGCGGCTCAATCCTTCTTGCGGATTTGTGCTGCTTGACAAGCTCGAACAGCTTGACATGAAAACACTTGATGATTTCGGGCGGTGGCTTGATAAAGAAGGCTTGCAGGCAATAGCTACAAGAGTATCAAAAGGCGATGAATGCTCTGTCATTATAGAGGACGGAGTTTCTCAGACAAAACAAAAAGAATGGAAGGCAGGTCAGTTTTAATGAATATTACAAAAGGCAGGATCCAGAAGGCAAAAAAAGTAGTTATATACGGCCCCGAGGGAATAGGCAAATCGACATTCGCTTCACAGTTTCCGAAGCCGGTATTCATAGACACAGAGGGCAGCACCAACGGTATGGATATAGCAAGGACGGACAAGCCCACCAGCTGGGAGCTTTTAAAGTCCTACGTCAGAGAGCTTGGCAGCAGCGAGTTTAAGACTATCATAATCGACACCATAGACTGGGCAGAACAGCTTTGTATTGAGTCGATATGTGCGGCTCATCAGAAGAAAGGTATAGAAGATTTCGGCTACGGCAACGGCTATGTGTATGAGAAAGAGGAGATGGGCAAGTTCCTTAACTCCTTGCAGGATATAGTCGATAAAGGCATAAACGTAGTTCTTACAGCGCACGCACAGCTTAGAAAATTCGAGCAGCCCGACGAAATGGGCGCATATGACCGCTGGGAGTTAAAGCTTGGTAAAAAGACGAGCTCGCAGATTTCGCCGCTTGTCAAGGAATGGGCAGATATGGTGCTGTTTGCCAACTACAAGACCATTGCTGTAAAAGTCGATGAGAAGGGCAATAAGTTCAAAGGTCAGGGCGGTGAGAGAGTTATGTACACATCTCATCACCCCTGCTGGGACGCCAAGAACCGTGACGGTCTGCCGCCTGAGATGCCGTTTAGCTATCATGGTATAGCGCATCTTTTCGGGAATATAACCGCACCACAGACTGTACCTGCTGCACCCAAAGCACAGCCTGAGCCTGCACCTGCTGCTACTATTCCTCAGCCCGAGCCTGCCGATGAAAAGCCGGAGCTGATAGAGAGTGCAGCTGAACTGCTCAACATACCCGAAGCCCTGCCGCAGGCTCTTAAAGACCTTATGCGTCAGTACAAGGTAGATGAATCCGACATAAGGCTTGCAGTGTCGCAGAGAGGATATTTCCCGTATGAAACACCCGTTACAAACTATCCGACCGATTTTGTTCAGGGCTGCCTTATCGGGGCGTGGAATCAGCTATACAATAAATACATCAAGCCCAATCAGGGCGTACCGTTTTAATAAATAGGAGGAAAGACAATGAACGAAGATTTCAGAGAATACGGCTGGGAAGATGAGATATCTAACGAGGGCAGTGAGTTTGTGCTGCTGCCCGAGGGCGATTATGATTTTACTGTGAGCAAGATCGAGAGGGGCAGGCACCCGGGCTCGGAAAAGCTGCTGCCCTGCAACAAGGCTATAGTTACCCTCACGGTCTTTGGCGAAAGTGACAGCATGGACATCACCGAGAACCTGATGCTGTGCAACAAAACGGAATGGAAGCTCTCACAGTTTTTCCTGTCCATTGGCATGAAAAAGCACGGCGAGCCGCTGCGAATGAACTGGACGGGCGCTGTCGGCAAAAAGGGCAAGTGCCATATCTACATAGATAAATACACAAATAAAAACGGCGAGGAAAGGCAGTCAAACAAAATCAAAAAATTCTACGCCTATGATGAGCAGGTCCAGACGGTGCAGCCGAACACACCGCAGTATAACACCTATCAGCAGCCTGCCGCAGGGGGCTGGAAGGCAGGGCAGTTCTGATGAATTTAAGACCTTATCAGGAGGACGCAAAGGTCGCAGTGCTGAATGAATGGGACGAGGGCAGACAAAAAACGCTGCTCGTCCTGCCTACGGGCACTGGCAAGACGATAGTGTTCTCGGCTATTACCGAGGAATGTGTAAGAAACGGCGAGAGAGTGCTTATCCTCGCCCATAGGGGGGAGCTGCTCGACCAGGCGGCGGACAAGCTATATAAGACGACCGGTCTTAAAGCTTCGGTCGAAAAGGCAGAGCAAAGCTGCCTTGGCTCGTGGTTCCGTGTTGTGGTAGGCTCGGTGCAGACGCTTATGCGTGAAAAACGCCTTGCAGGCTTTTCGAGGGATTACTTCGATACTATCATCATTGATGAAGCCCACCACGCTATATCCGACAGCTACACAAGGGTGCTCGACTACTTTGACGGCGCAAGGGTGCTCGGCGTGACGGCAACGCCAGACAGGGGCGATATGCAGAACTTAGGGCAGGTGTTTGACAGCCTTGCCTATGAGTACACTCTCCCCAAAGCGATAAAGGAGGGCTATCTTTCGCCCATAAAGGCGGTAACTATCCCGCTTAGACTCGATCTGTCAAACGTAACGATGCAGTCGGGCGACTTCAAGGCGAGCGATATCGACAACGCCCTTGACCCCTATCTTTATCAGATAGCCGACGAGATGCTTACCTACTGCAAGGACAGAAAGACGGTAGTGTTCCTGCCGCTTATCAAGACCTCGCAGAAATTCAGAGACATACTCAACAGCAAGGGCTTCAAGGCTGCCGAGGTAAACGGCAACAGCGATGACCGTGCAGAGATACTTGCAGACTTTGACGCAGGCAGGTATAACGTGCTGTGCAACTCGATGCTGCTCACCGAGGGGTGGGACTGCCCGTCTGTTGACTGCATCATAGTGCTGCGCCCGACAAAGGTGCGCTCGCTTTACTGCCAGATGGTGGGCAGAGGCACAAGGCTGTGCGAGGGCAAGGAAAATCTGCTGCTGCTTGACTTCCTCTGGCATACAGAGAGGCACGAGCTTTGCCGCCCTGCACATCTTATCTGCGAGAACAAGGAAGTCGCTGACAAGATGACCGAGAACATGGCAGACAATGCTGGCTGCCCCGTTGACATCGAGGCGGCAGAAAAGCAGGCAAGTGAGGACGTTGTTGCACAGCGTGAGGAAGCTCTTGCAAAGACCTTAAGTGAGATGAAGAAGCGCAAGAGAAAGCTCGTAGACCCTTTACAGTACGAGATGAGCATTCAGGCAGAGGACTTGTCCTCGTATGTTCCTGCCTTCGGGTGGGAATGCTCGCCGCCCTCTGACAAGCAGAAGGCAAGGCTTGAAAAGCTCGGCATATTCCCCGATGAGATAGAGAATGCAGGCAAGGCAGCGCTTATACTTGACAGGCTGGAAAAGCGCCGCAATGCAGGGCTTACCACGCCAAAGCAGATAAGGCTGTTAGAGAGTAAGGGCTTTATGCACGTAGGTGAGTGGAGCTTTGACGCTGCAAGCAGTATGATATCAAGAATAAGTGCCAACAACTGGCGTGTACCTTACGGTGTGGATCCTAAGAGCT
>JAFRYW010000003.1 GCA_017442845.1 Ruminococcus sp. | reverse complement strand
GCCCAGTCTGAGGACGCAGGTACTTGGGTGCCTAAGGATACAATAGTAGTTCTCGGCGTATCTACAGGTGAGGTCAAGCCTACAGAGGTACAGCTGCCCGTACTTATCCCCGCAGGCGCACACGGCTCATATACCTTAGATGTGTACCTCAACGGCAACAAGGCAAATATCCAGACTGTCGCTAAGGCTGAGACTGTTGCGGGCGGAAATGTATATGTTACAGTAAAGGGCAAGAAGTCTGCTATCTACGCTATCTATGTAACAAATGACGAGACTAAGAAGACTGTTGAGAACTATATCAAGTTCGAGGTCGACTTCAACAGCAATACCTATAAGAAGATAGGTGAGGAAAAGACTAAGGAATTTAACAATATCACACCTACCACAACTACGACCACTACAACTACCACGACGACCACGACCGAGCCCGAGCCTGAGCCCGATCCGGAGCCCGATCCCGAGCCTGAGCCGCAGATAACAGAGGCTCCTCAGGAGCAGCCTGTAGACGGCGGTGAAGGTCAAGACCAGGCAGAGCAGTAAATGAACGGAATAATAATCAGATCACTTGGGGGCAGCTACACTGTAGAGGTCCCCGAGGGTGTATATGAATGTGCTGCAAGGGGTATCTTCCGAAAAAAGGGCATATCGCCTGTTTGCGGTGATAAGGTTGAGATCTCTTTTGAGAAGGACGGCGCCGCTGTTATAGATAAGATCTATGACAGGCGCTCGTTTATAGTGCGCCCGCCGCTTGCTAATCTCGATGTGCTCGTCTTAGTGTCCTCAACTGTCGACCCAAAGCCCAATACCCTTATAATCGACAAGTTCACAGCTATAGCTGTGTATAAAGGCATAAGACCCGTAATCGTTTTTACAAAGATTGACAAGACGCAGGCGGGCGAGCTTGTGAGCATTTATAAAAGCGTGGGCTTTGATGTATATGAGATCGACAATACCACAGGTGAGGGGAGCGAGGAGCTTGCAGCGGCACTTTCCGGCAAGCTTTGCGCTTTTACGGGAAATACCGGCGTCGGTAAATCCTCGCTTTTGAATAATATTTTTCCCGGCATTGATCTGGCTACAGGTGAGACTAGCAAAAAGCTCGGCCGTGGCCGCCATACGACACGCCATGTTGAGCTTTTCAAGCTTCCCGGCGGCGGGTACGTTGCCGACACGCCCGGCTTTTCTTCCTTTGATACCAATAGGTATGATATCATTTTCAAGGATAAGCTTTCAGGCTGCTTTCCCGAGATAGATGAGTTGACGGGAAAGTGCCGCTTCCCTGACTGTGCACATATCAGGGCGAAGGGCTGTGCCGTGCTTGAGGCTGTAGAGCAGGGCACTGTTCCTAGGTCACGCTACGAAAGCTATGTGCAAATGTTTGAGGAGGCCTCAAAGCTTAAGGAGTGGGAGTATAAAAATGAATGAAAAGTGCACTATCTTTGTAGGCGGTGAGCCTGTCGGCTTCAAGACACTCGATATGGATCATATCGTACATTCGAGAGTTTACGGGGCAGATAAGGGCTATTACCTTGCTCAAAAGCTTGGTATCAGCTGCGATGTTGTGATAGGCGATTTGATTCATCAAAAAAGCCCGACCGAGATGATGTTATACTCCACCCCGTCGAAAAGGACGATACAGACCTTATGCTGGCAATAAAGCACGCTTTTGAAAACGGCGCTTCCGACTTTCAGATCTATGGGGCTATGGGTGCAAGGGCAGATCATCTGTTTGGAAATATACAAGCGCTCGCCTATATAGTCTCCCACGGCGGCACTGCTGTAATGATAGGGGATAAGGATAGGGCTATGCTCCTTCCTGCGGGAAAGTATCATCTGCCAAAGCGCAAGGGCTATTCGCTGTCGCTCTTTTCATATTCCGAGCAGGTTGGTCACCTGTTCGTTGACGGCACAAAATACCCCGCTGCCGATATCACGCTTACGCAAAGCTTCCCTCTTGCTATGTCAAACCACATCGAAAGTGATAACGGGGCGGATATAGCTTTTTCTTCCGGGCTGCTGCTTGTTATCGAGTCGGAGAGATAGCTTTTCACACTTTTTCTTCCTGCTTCATAGTATAGCTTAGGCGTAATGCCTAGACTATGGAGGTGTTATTATGAAGATAGTGGTAGTTAAAAGCCCCCGTGTTATTTCGGGGATATTAAGGCTCGTTTTCGGCATCAAAAAAGAAAAGGAAACATAGTATACTTAGCGGGGCCGTGCATTTTATGCACGGCTCTTTGCATATAATCATTTAGGTGATAATATGTATGAATTTAATATCCGTGGTATAAAGCTCGGCGTTTCCTTCAGCTTTTTGGCGCTTGTGGGCTTTCTTACGCTTTGCGGCGAGGGTATAAGGGCACAGCTCGCTATGTGTCTTGCTTGCTGTATTGTACATGAAATTGGACACTTGCTTGCCATGCTGTATCTGGGCGTAGGCGCAGATAAGCTGATACTATACGGCGGCGGGATGCTTATCAGGCGTAAAAAAGGCTTAAGCTCCTCAAACCTGACAGACTGCATCATATTGCTTGCAGGCCCCCTTGCAAATGCCTTGCTTGCTGTGCTGTTCCTGCTGCTCGGTATGAAAAATGCTTCGGGCTACAATCTTTTCTGTGCTGTTTTTAATCTTCTGCCCTTCTCGTATTTTGACGGCGGGCGGATAGCGGATACGCTTTTCCCCGACAGCAAGGCAGTTTCGCTCATAAAGAATATAATAATACTTATGTTTGCCTGCCTTGTTTTCTCGGTAACACTGATGGGCGGCTTCAATATCTCGCTGCTGGTGACATTTATATATATCGCCGTATGCGAGATCCTAGCATAGCTTGCAAAATGCGGGGAGATGTGGTATAATGACTACTAAGGAAAATTGGAGTTTAACGGGGGTAAGCAAAATGGTAAAAAATATTGCTATTGTAAGTCTTTCAAGTGGTATAGCCGGCGAGCCGCTTGCTCGGTTTGAGTTGGAGATAGGACTTAAAAGACTGAATGAATACGGCTTGAATGTCAAGTTTATGCCTAATGCGCTCAAAGGTCTGGAATACATAAAGTCTCACCCCGAAAAGAGAGCAGAGGATCTTTTGCAGGCATTCCTTGATACCGAAACGGATATGATACTTACTGTGATCGGCGGAGATGATACATACAAATTGCTTCCATATTTGTTTGATAACAATGAGCTGGCAAAGGCTGTAACAGAAAAGATCTTTCTGGGATTTTCCGATACGACTATCAATCATTTTATGTTACATAAACTTGGTATCCCTACTTTCTACGGACAGGCTTTTCTTCCCGATATATGTGAGCTGAGCCGGGAAATGCTGCCATATACCCGCAAATATTTTGAAGAACTGATATCGACAGGAACGATCAGGAAAATAACCCCTGCCGATGTCTGGTACGAGGAGAGAAAAGAGTTTTCTCCTGAACAGGCAGGCAAACCTCTGACAGCCCATTCAAACAATGGATTTGAGCTTTTGCAGGGTAGCCCTGTCTTTTCGGGAAAAATACTTGGTGGCTGTATCTGCACGATATTTGATATGTTTGACGGCGAACGTTATTCGGATATGCCGAAGCTTTGCAAAAAATATCAGCTATTCCCTGATAAGGAGAACTGGAGAGGCCGTATCCTGCTATTGGAAAGCAGTGAAGAAAAGCCCTCACCGCAAAAATATAAAAAAGCACTTGAATACTTGAAAGCAACAGGTATATTCGAGGTAATATCGGGTGTTCTGATTGGGAAACCTATGGATGAAGTATACGCAGAAGAATATAAGAAATTACTTGTTCAAGTGATCGACAACCCCGAAATACCGGTAGTATGTAATCTGAATATAGGTCATGCGATGCCTCGCTGCATTATTCCTTTTGGGAAAGAAGCAATAGTAGATTCAAATAAACAAAGCATACGTTTTATTGATTAAATGATAAATTCTCATTTATCTAACCAAAAACGGAGGAACTCACTTGAATAATAAAGAAAAGATCGAACAGCTGCTGCTTAATGTTCAAAAGCCTGCCCGCTATATCGGCGGCGAGCATGGCAGCGTTATCAAGGATAAACAAAAGGTAGATGTCAGATTTGCTTTTTGCTTTCCCGAT
>JAFRYW010000248.1 GCA_017442845.1 Ruminococcus sp. | reverse complement strand
GATTAAGGCAACACCGCACAAAGATTGAGGTACAGATACGCAGTCAGATTTTTCGTCAGATTGCCTAAATTTACCGCAGGAATACTAACGTATTTCAAGGTAAATTTAGGTGATATGACGGAAAATTTGCAAGTAGATGTACCGCAAAGCCCTAAGGCGGTCTTTGTGCGGTGTTGCCTTAAAGCTTTTGGTGGGTGACTTAGTTATTTAACAGACTCCTGCTCCTTATTGATGTAGTAGTCAAGTGCCTTTTCATTCTCCTCAACAAGCTCTGTCCAAGTATGTGTGCCTGCGGGGTTCATAGTGCCCTTGATTATGTTATCGGTAAGGTTGGATATATCTGTAGATACGCCCTGTGCAAACTCGAATACGGGCGCCTCTGCTGCCATCTTATAGATCTCGTCTCTCATTTCGAGCATCTCGGGTGTCCAGCCGTAATCGTCTGCGAGCTGGTCGAGCGTGATCTGATGTGCTGCCTCGTCGATCTCTGCATACCTTGTGCAGTCGAGCCAAGCTGCAACGCCCTCGGGGTTCTGTGCGCCCTTAGCTATGCAGAATGCGTGTACTCTTGAAGGAATATACTGCTTGTCGGAATCTGCTGCACAGGGAACGGGAACGAACATGACCTCGCCGTCTGCTATGTTGCCGTAGGGCTCGGTGCTCGAGGGAGCGTTCTCAATGCCCCAGAAGCCTATCGGGTAGAAGAGCGTAAGTCCGGAAGCAAGGCCTGTACCGAATACATCGCCTCTTACCTTCCAGTCGTGCTGATCCTTCGGGTAAACTACCTCATTCTTCTGTAGGTTGTACATCATTTCCTCTGCCTTTGCAAGCTCGGGTGTCTTGATGTTGTTTACGATCTTTCCGTCCTTCATATCTATAAGCGGGAGACCTGTAGATTCAAGAAGTGCGTTCTCATAATACCAGCCGTCGAGTGCGTACATATCCTTCTCAGCGTCTGTAAAGTCGATGCACATCTCGCTCATAGTATCCCAGTTCCACTTGCCCTCCTTGTAGAGGTCGGCGGGCTGATCCATACCGATATCGTCGATGATCTTCTTGTTATATACCCATATGTAGCTGGGGTCAACTCTTACCACTGCAACATAGTGCTTGCCGTCGAACATAAACTTATCCGAAGCGGTCTTCATATCAGACCAGAGCGGGTCATCAAAGTTGATATGATCGTCTATAGGCTCGATCATTTCCTTGATAGCGCACTTGGGGAATACGTTCATATCGTCAGCACCGATAAAGTCGGGCGAAGAGTTTGCCATTACGTATCTGGCAAGGTCATCAAAGTAGTTGTCCCAGGTAGTCTGCATCCAATCGATCTTGCCGCCGTAGGCAGTCTTGAAAAGTGCAAGATCGACACCTATGTCCTTGTCAGCGCTCTCTGTAGGGTTGATATCCCAGTGAGAGAACCACTTGATCGTTGTATTGTCGAGCTTTCTCGGGTTTGTGATGCTCTGTGAGAGACGCTCAACTATCTGCTGCTGATCTTCCTTGAGCACCTTTTCGGGCATCGAGGAGGAATCGCTTGATGATGTATTTCCGCAGGCCGCAATACTCAAGGCCGAGCTGAGTGCCACAAGACCTGCTGCAACTCTTTTAAATGCTTTCATAATTTATGCCACCTCCGGTAAGATCACTTTCTCTTCTTGCTTGCTACGATGCCTGCTGCTGCCATTGCCATACCTGCAAGGATAAGGTTGGAGGCTGCACCTGTCTGTGCATTAGACTGTGCTGCCTGAGCCTCGCCGCCTGCAGCTGCTGCCTCCTCTGCGGGCTTCGCTTCCTCTGCGGGCTTTGTTTCCTCTGCGGGCTTTTCCTCCTCTGCGGGCTTTTCCTCCTCTGCGGGCGCTTCCTCTTCTGTGCTCTCAACGTTAAGGTCGATAGTCATAGAAAGAACGCCGCCGTTGAATTTGCCCTCTTCTTCCCAGCCCGCCACCTCGGGGCAAGCCTTCTTCTTTACATCGCCTGTTGCCTCATCTACCTCGTCTGTAGGGCGAATGTGGATCCTGAAGCCGCCCTCGGGGTCGAGGTTTGCTACCTTGATCTCGTTTACGCTCTTGAGCTCGGTAACTGTGCCGTCCTCAGCTGTGAACTTAGCGTCGGAGATCTTTACGTTGTAAGGGAAGCCGTCCTCGGGAAGGTTCAAAAGCATGATACCCATATCGCCGAGCGTGCCCTTGCCGGAAAGGGTCGTATCCGCCATAGGTGCGCCGATAGAATACTCTATCTTGATAGTGCCCTCATCTGTGATGGACACCCAGTCGCCCTGGTTCCAAGCCCACTTCTGCGACATAAAGAAAGGCATAGCGCCGATATCGTAAAAGCCCTTCTCACCCTTAGCGACCTCTGTTTCGGGGGTCATAATGTCAAAAAGATTTGTTGCTGCCGATGCGCTCACTGTCATTGTAAGTGCCAAAGCTGCTGCCGTCATGCCTGTGATGAGTTTTCTCAGTTTCATAGCATTTTCCTCCAATTTGTTTTATTTCCCTGCGCGCGGTGCAGGGCTCTACGTTTGTTAACGATTACATTTTAACGCATTTCGCAAGGAAAATATATAAAAATTATAAGAAACATATCATCTTTTTAATCATAACGAAAATTTTCTGAAATAAAAGAATTTTCGCACCTATTTTTTGGCTATACATACAAAAGCGCCCCTGCTTATTGCCGCAGAGGCGCTTTATGTCACTGTTTATTTACCCGTTCTTTTTCTATAAAGCGAGCGTATGAGCTTTCCGCTTTCGGTAAGCCCGCTCGTACCCTTTTTGATAGCCGCAAGGTTAGTGCCGCTCTTGAAGGCAGACGCTGTTTCAGCCTTGCCGCAGGCGCTCCAGTTGCAGTAGCCGATCATCAGCTTGTCAAGCAGACTGAGCCACGTCTTAGTCTGCGAAGCATTGTACCCGCCGTTGCCCGAAGCATCGCAGGTGCCGAATTCTGTTACGAGAATCGGCAGACCCTTTGAATAGCAGCTCGACACCCTGTTTCTCAGCCAGTCGGTATGCGTATTGGCATAGAAATGCAGCGTGTAAACGCAGTTTTTATCGTTTATCTTGTTGCCGAGCACCTGGTCGATATCCTGGCTCCACGTACCCGTGCCGCATACGATTATAGCGTTCTTATCATACTTTCTGATAGCTTTAACAACCGCCTGGCAGTAGGGCTTGATGTTTCTTGCCCACGTAACGCCGCCGTTAGGCTCGTTGCAGATCTCATAGATGATGTTGTTCTGTTCCTTATATTTCTTAGCCATTTCGGTAAAGAAGGCCACGGCCTCCTTCTGGTGAGTCTGGGGGTTGCCGTCCTTTAGGATATGCCAGTCGATTATTACATACATTCCAAGGTCTGTAGCGTTCTTGACGCCTGTAATGACCTTCTGCTTTGCCTGAGATGCAAAGTTTGATCCTGTAGTATAGCCGCCGTACTCCTCTGTATACATAGCAAGCCTTATCGTATTAACGCCCCAGTCATCTCTAAGCACCTTGAGCGAGGCCTTTGAGGTGATATTCGAGAAATCCTCCCACATAAGCCCGTGGGTAGACATTCCTATGATCTGGAACTTTTTGCCCTTTGCATCAACGATGTTAGCGCCGCTCACCTTCAGCCTGCCGTGGTTTGCAACGGGCGTTCCCTTTTCAGCGAGTTTCAGCGTTACTGCCGCACTGGGCGTGCCCCAGTAAACTACGCCGTTGACCTTTTTATAAGCCCTTACCTTATACTTATACGTACCGCCCGCCTTTAAGCCCTTTAGGGTGTAGCTGACCGTCGCATTCGAGCTTATGGTGGTTATCTTCTGATATTTTTTTGTAGAGGTGTTATAGACATACAGCCTATAGCCCTTAGCGTTGCCCGTCTTTGTCCAGCTAAGCTTTGCGGCTGTTGCCGAGGTTGCTGTCACCTTTACGCCCGTGACCTTTTTGGGCACGATCTGGAAGGTGCACTTAGCCGTGCCGGTATAGTTGCCCTTGCCCGTTACGGTTATTGTTGCTGTACCTATCGCTTTATTTGCCTTGTAGGTGAGGGTATAGTCTGTGCCCTTTTTAAGTGTCGTGCTGCCGTTTTTAAGTATTACATCGGGGGTGATCGCACTGCCCGTGTAGGCATACTTTTCAGCCGCAGCGGCGGGCTTTAATGATGCTATGCTCTTCTTGGTTATAGTAAAGCTCTTTGTCGCCGTGCCCTTATAGCTGCCCTTGCCCGTTACCGTGACCTTAGCAGTGCCTGCCTTGGTGTTGGAGGAATAGGACAGAGTGTAATCCGTATCCTTTACAAGCGTCTTGCCGCCGAATTTAACGGTAACTGCGGGAGTTACCGCCTTTCCTGTAAACGCAAGGCTCGCTGACGAAAGCGTGACCTTATCCTCGGTGATAGTCCCCTGCGTGATAGAGAAGGTCGCCTGTGCATTTCCCTCGCAGTTGCCTATGCCGTTTACGGTAACTCTGCCCGTTCCGATATTCACATTATCCTGATATGACACGGTGTAGTCGGTATCCTTCACAAGCTCACGCCCGCCCGACACTACCTTTACGCCGGGCTTTATCTCAGCCCCGGTAAAGCCGAACTCTGTCTTATCAAGCGTTACCTGCGTGTCGATATAAAACGGCCGCTTGCCGATCTCGAAATCAAAGGTCTTTTCCCCCTGATAGATACCCAGCCCCGTTACTATCGCCTGCGCCCTGCCGGCGCTTATGTTGTTTTGGTATGTGACGCTATAGTCTGTGCCCTTTACGAGCACATAGCCCCTGCTGTAGTCGTGCAGGGTAAGCTCGGGCTCTATAGCCTCGCCCGTGTAGAACAGGTTGCCGATCCAGTCGCTCTGGACGTCTGACATACTCCTTACTTCCTGTGCGCTTTCCGATGCAAAAGCCGTTATCTCAAAGGGCAGCGCCCCCCTGCTCACCGCACCGAACGAAACACACATCACCGCAGCTGCCAAGGCTGCCGCAGCCTTTGTCTTAAGACCCAATCTAATCGCCTCCGTATTAGTTAAATGAAAGTTACCAAATAGCCCAATTGTCTAAAAAAACCGCCTCAAAATCAAAATGTTGATAATTATCAAGGCTGTAATAAAAGTTACAAAACGGTACACTGAAAGCCGTTTTTTAGTACCGTTGTTGAAAAATAAAGCCGTTTTCCTTGTGAACTCGGCGGTTTAGGCGCTTGTTTTAAACATTTTCAACAGAGTTTTCAACAATTTTTTGTGTTGAAATGTAACTTTCAACTGTCCGCTTTAACTCCCCGAAATAATATTCGACAGTTTTCACAGTCTCTTATCGCCCCCGCAAACCGCTCAAGCAAGGAAACAATTTCCCACTTAATCATACCATATCAGCACACATTTTTCAATAAGCATTATGCCCAAATATCCCCCTGCCGCTTTGTAGGAAAGGTCAGCCGCATTTTTTATGCAAAAATCTCCCCCGCTTTTGCGGGGGAGATTGATCGTTATTCTGTTCTCAGCGCCACAACAGGGTCCTTCTTTGCCGCACTTCTTGACGGGATAACGCCCGCAATAAGTGTCAGCAAAACGCTTATAGCTATAAGTATTATCGCTGCCGGTATCGGCAGATAAGCGCTTAGGTTGTTAAGATCTGTTAGCTTGTGGATAATAATATTTATCGGTATTGTGAGCAGGTATGTCACCACGACGCCCAAAAGCCCCGAGGTAAAGCCGATTATGATAGTCTCGGCGTTGAACATACTCGAAACATCGTGCTTTGAAGCACCGATAGCACGCAGGATACCGATCTCCTTCGTTCTCTCCTGAACGGAAATGAGCGTGATAACGCCTATCATTATCGACGAAACGACCAGCGAGATACCTACAAATGCGATAAGCACATAGGTGATAGCATTTATGATAGTAGTTATGCTTGACATCATAAGCCCGATATAGTCGGTATATTTGATCTGGTCTACCTCGTCCTTGCCGTCATTGTAGTCGGAGATGACCTCCTCGATAACGTCCTTATTCTCAAAGGTCGAGGCATAGAGGTTGATCGTTGTCGGCTTATCAAGGTCGATATAGCCGAGCTTCAAAAGGTTGCTCTCATAGTCTGATGTCGAAAATTCGAGTATATTGTCATAGTAGAATGCGCCCTGCTCTTCAGTAAGCGACTTAACTGTATCATCAAGCCCTGCTGCAAGCTGCTGCTGCGTCATCTGCGAGAGCTGCTCCTCAACCTTAGCGGCATAGTCAGCCTTGACCTGCTCGACCATAAGCTTTTCAAAGCTTTCCTTTACCTCGTCCTCACTCATCTGTGCAAGGTAGCCGCCGATCTCATCCTCGCTCATGCCCATTTGCGAGCTCATGACCTGGGTAAGCGCCGCTTTCATATCGTCGGTGCTCATACCCTTCATGCTTTCCTGGGTCATTGAAGCAAGCGTCTCATCATCGGGGGTGCTCATCACCTTAAAGAACATCTCCGCCTTGCCCTTTTCGTCGAGCTTGGATACAACCGCCTTAAATTCCTCGGTCTTCTGTGCGTTGTCAAGCACTACGTCCTTATCCTTAAAGGGCAGGCCTGTGATAACGTCCTTGGTCTGGTCATCGAGCTGCGCCTTGATAGCGTCTGACTTTTTCATCTCGCCTACAACATACTTTGTAAGGTCTGATGTATATGCCGCAGCGGCATTGAGCATTGTAGCCGCCGCATCGGGGTCAGGTCTTATGATACCCGATACCTTTAGCTCCAAGCCGTTGTCATAGAGGTACTGCAAGCCCGCCTCTGTCTCACGAAGGTCGGTATAGGTGCCGCTCTCCTCGTCATACTTATAGCAGGAGGAGTTGAGAATGACCTTGAACGTCATTCCGCAGACCTCTTCATAGCTCCACTTTGCGTCCATTGTGGACATATCGAGCTCTTCGCCCTTCATAGATGCCTTCATAATGTTATCGACATCTTCCTTGGTCTCTAAGCCGAGGGCGTAGAGCGTAAGATCGTCGAGCTCGTTATTCTCATCGAGCACGAGCACGATCTCGTTATAGTTCTTAGGCCACTCACCGTAGGCGAGCTCATACTGTCTTTTGAGCACCTCATTTATGCCCGTGCCGTCCTCCTCGGGGAGCATTTCACGCCACAGCCTTGAGTTTCCGCCGCCCATAGACGACATCATATCCATAGAGGACATTCCGCCCATCATCTGACCCTCAGCCTGATTCATAGCCTCAATATCAATGCCCATATGCTCCTTGATAATGCTGTTCATCAGCTCTGTGGTGTCGGAGTGGATTATCTTTCCGTCAACATTCTTTGTATAAACGAGCAGGTCGAGCCCGTAGCTGTACTGAACGCCGCTGAGTGCATTTTTAAGCTTTCCGTCACTCTTTTCCTTTTCGCTCTCGATAAATGCCTTGAAGCTCTTAAGGTCGTTTTCCTTTGCCTCGAGGTGGTTGAAGGCGTCTATGATCTCATAGATAGCGCTCTTTTTATACACAGCGTCCTTTTCGTGAGAGAGCTCCTTATTGTCGATACCCATAAAGGTCTCCATAATATCGGAAAGATCCATTTCCGAGTCACGTATCGTCAGCGGGTAGGAGGACAGCGTCTGCTCCTGCACCTCGTCTATGTAGGTCGTAAAGCCCTCTGAAATAGACAGAACGAGCGCTATACCTATTATACCGATACTCCCCGCAAAGGAGGTAAGTATAGTCCTCCCCTTCTTGGTGAAGAGGTTTTTGAGCGAAAGTGAAAAGCTCGTAGCGAAGGACATTGAAGGCTTCTTTGTCTTGCCCTCCTCCTCACGCTTTTTAATATCTGCCGCATTTTCGGCAGCAACCTCCTCCTCGGTAAGCGGCTGAGAATCGTCCTTGATCTCGCCGTCGAGCATTTTTATGATACGTGAGGAATACTTCTGTGCAAGCTCGGGGTTATGCGTTACCATAACTATCAGCCTGTCCTTGGAAATCTCCTTTAATATCTCCATTACCTGAACGCTCGTCTCTGTATCGAGCGCACCTGTAGGCTCGTCGGCAAGGATTATATCGGGGTTATTTACGAGCGCTCTGGCAATAGCCACACGCTGCATCTGCCCGCCCGACATCTCGCTCGGGCTCTTGTTAAGCTGGCTGCCGAGGCCTACGTCCTCAAGTGCCTTTTTAGCCCTTTCCCTTCTCTCGCCCTTAGAAACGCCCGAAAGCGTAAGCGCAAGCTCAACGTTTCTAAGCACCGTCTGGTGAGGTATCAGGTTATAGCTTTGGAACACGAAGCCTATTGAATGGTTTCTGTAGGCGTCCCAGTCCCTGTCCTTAAAATCCTTGGTAGATCTGCCGTTTATAATGAGGTCACCCTCGGTGTACTTATCAAGTCCGCCGATGATATTGAGCATTGTAGTCTTACCGCAGCCCGAGGGGCCTAAGATAGACACAAACTCTGAGCTTCTGAATTTCAGGTCTATGCCTTTAAGTGCGTGAACTATCCCGTCGCCTGCGGGGTAATCCTTTTTTATCCCTTTTAATTCAAGCAAAATTCCCACTCCTAACTAAACATTTTCAAAATAAACACACAGTCTATTTTATCATAAATATTTGATAATTGCAAGCATTATCACAAAACTTGCACAATCGGGAAAAATTGTTTACATTTCTTGCATTTATTGGCGGGAGCTTGCTTTTGACACAAAAAAGCTCCCCCTAGGGGGAGCTTTAGTTGTTTTACTGAACTTTTAGCCCTAAACGCCAAGCTTACTGGAGAAGCTGGAGTACAGACGAAGGAGCCTGGTTTGCCTGAGCAAGCATAGCCTGAGCAGCCTGTGTAAGGGTATTGCCCTGAGTATACTGCATCATGGTCTTAGCCATATCTGTATCACGGATACGAGAGTTAGCGTCTGTGATGTTCTCGGAAGCTGTATTGAGGTTGTTCATTGTGTAGTCAAGGCGGTTTTCAAGGGCACCGAGCGATGCTCTCTGCGAGGAAACGTCATTGATCGTTGATCTTACAGCCTCTGCAACTACAGATGCAGCCTGCTGGTTGGAAATGTTAAGGGTTACGCCCTTGGCATTCTCAGAAACGCCCTTGCTACCAGTTTTAGCGTTGCTTTGAACAAGAGAAACCTCACCACTTCCTGCTGCCACAACACCTGCTTCTTTTGTTACACCAGTTTTTGAATACTGAGCAACACTTGTAAAAAGTGACTCGGTTTTGAAACTTCTAATGTTAATAGAAAGTTTATCGGAAGCACTAGATGTTTCACCTATCTGCAATGTAAGAGCTGAACCTGTTGCTGTTGCATCAGCTGCTGCTTGAACATTAACAGTTGCTTTAGTAATCACTCCTGTAGTTGTATTAACAGAATCGTTTCCAACAGAAGTAATAGATGCTCTCTTTTCGCTGTCCATATCGCCATTTAAAAGCTTAAGCTCATTGAAGTTTGCTGTTTCAGCTATTCTGTCGATTTCAGCGCAAAGCTGATTAACTTCGTCCTGAAGAGCCTGACGGTCAACGCCTGCATTCTTTGCAGTACCAGAAGAATATGTCTCTGCATTAGCACCTTTTTCGGTTGTGCCGCCATCAACAGTCTCATACGTACCGTTAGCCGACTTTTCAGCAAGCTCTACGATACGGTTAAGCATATCATGAACCTCGCCCATGTAGCCCTCAGCTGTCTTTATCAGCGAAGCGCCGTCCTGTGCGTTCTTTGAAGCTGTGTCAAGAGCCTTAATCTGTGCCTTCATCTTCTCGCTTATTGCAAGACCCGAAGCGTCGTCAGCTGCACGGTTGATCTTAAAGCCTGTAGATAGCTTTTCAAGATTGCCCGCTACTGTAGAATTGTTCTTGTTAAGTGCGTTGTTAGCGTTTAACGCCATTGTGTTTGTTCTTACTATCATACTCATAATAAATACCTCCATGTATTTTATAAAATTTTGCCCCGCAGAATCCGTTCTGCGGCTTGTTTTGGCTCGGGTGTGCGCCCCCTTGCCGCTTACAATATATAAATCGCACATTTTTTGTAAATTTAAAGTATCAATATGCACAAAGTTTCAAAAATAATTTGTGCATTATATAAAAATAACGCCCGACATGGCCGTCGGGCGTTAAGATCAGCTATTATTTGCCTCTTGCAACATATGTTGTGTGGAGAAGCTCGTGTGACTTGTGCGAGCCGGGCTTCTCGAAGAACTCATCATAGAGAAGCTTCATAACAGGGCTCTCGTGCGAACGTCTAAGCTCGATAGAGCTGTCAACATTGTAGAGTGCCTTAGCCCTTTCTGTCTTAAGGTCAACGTAATTTCTTACGCTGTCGCTTACAACAGGCTGGCCGCCGCCATTGATGCAGCCGCCGGGGCAAGCCATGATCTCAACGAAATTGTAGTCCTTCTCGCCGCTCAAAATGCTCTCGATAACTGTTCTTGCATTAGCAAGACCCGATGCAACAGCGACCTTGACATCTACGCCGCCTACCGTGTAGGTAGCCTCCTTGATGCCCTTAGTTCCTCTTACCTCGGTAAAGTCGATAGCCTTGCACTCGCCGTCAAGCTTAACAGCAGCAGTTCTGAGAGCTGCCTCCATAACACCGCCTGTAGCGCCGAAGATAGTACCTGCGCTCGATGCTACCTCGAACGGGTCGTCAAACTTAGCGTCAGCAAGGTCTGTAAATACGATACCTGCTCTCTTGATCATTCTGCCGAGCTCTCTTGTTGTGAGGGCTACGTCAACATCCTCCATACCGTCACGGAACTGCTCTTCTCTTGTTACCTCGAACTTCTTAGCCGAGCAGGGAATTACAGAAACCACGAACAGATCCTTAGGATCGATGCCCTCCTTCTGAGCGTAGTAGCTCTTGATAACTGCACCGAACATCTGCTGAGGTGACTTGCAGGAGGATAGGTGCGGCAGGAAGTCGGGGTAGTAATGCTCACAGAACTTTACCCAACCGGGGCAGCAGGAGGTGAACATAGGCAGTGTGCCGCCGTTCTGGATCCTCTCGATAAGCTCATTAGCCTCTTCCATAATTGTAAGGTCGGCAGTAACGTCCATATTGAACACCTGGTCTGCGCCGAGCATCTTTATAGCGTTTACCATTTTGCCCTCAACATTTGTGCCTACGGGCATACCGAATGCCTCACCGAGCTGTGCTCTTACGGAAGGTGCTGTGAAGAATATTACCTTCTTTGTCTCATCTGCGATAGCGTCCCATACAGCCTGTTCGCTGCTCTTAACTGTAAGAGCGCCTACAGGGCATACAACTACGCACTGGCCGCAGCCTACGCAGGGGCTCTCGCCCAGGGGCTTATCGAATGCACAGCCAACGTGAGCATTGAAGCCTCTTCTGATAGAGCCTATAACAGAGATGCCCTGAACATTCTTGCAGACAGCTGTACATCTGCCGCAGTTGATGCACTTGTTGTTATCTCTTACGATATATGCGGAGGAGTCGTCGATCTCCTTGTTCATTTCCTCGTGCTGGAACCTGTCCTCATCAACGCCGTAAGCGGTGCAGAGCTTCTGTAGCTCGCAGTTCTCGGCTCTTTCGCAGGAAAGGCACTTTTTATTGTGGTTTGAAAGCAGCAGCTCAAGAGTTGTCTTTCTTGACTGTCTTACCTTAGGTGTGTTTGTCTGCACCTCCATACCCTCGGAAACGGGGTGTGTGCAGGCAGCTACGAGGCCTCTTGCGCCTGTAGCCTCAACTACGCATATACGGCAAGCGCCTATGCAGTTGATATCCTTGAGGTAGCAAAGTGTAGGGATCTCTACATTAGCGACCTTAGCCGCATCAAGTATAGTAGAGCCTGCGGGCACCTCTACAGGAATACCGTTTATTTTACAATGTAACATTTGATTTTCCATAAATATAATTACCCTCCTCGACCTTACTTCTTGATGATAGCACCGAACTTACAGTTGCCCATGCAGACACCGCACTTGATGCACTTTTCCTGATCTATGACGTGAGGCTGCTTTACAGTACCTGTTATAGCCTTTGCAGGGCAGTTTCTTGCACAAAGCGTACAGCCCTTGCACTTGTCCTCGATGATCTCGTACTGTAAGAGGTCCTTACATACGCCGGAGGGACAGCACTTGCCCTCGATATGGGCGATATACTCGTCCTTGAAATAGTGCAGCGTAGAAAGAACAGGGTTAGGAGCAGACTGGCCGAGAGCGCAGAGTGAAGAGCTCTTCATATGGTTTGCAAGATCGTCGATAAGGTCGAGATCTGCCATAGTAGCCTTGCCCTTTGTTATCTTTTCAAGAAGCTGGTGGAGCTTTCTTGTACCTATCCTGCAAGGTGTGCACTTACCGCAGGACTCATCAACTGTAAACTCTAAGTAGAACTTGGAAACGTCTACCATACAGTTATCCTCGTCCATAACGATAAGACCGCCCGAGCCCATCATAGAGCCCAGCTTAGCGAGCGACTCATAGTCGATAGGTGTATCTATATGCTCAGCAGGGATACAGCCGCCGGAAGGGCCGCCTGTCTGTGCTGCCTTGAATTTCTTGCCGTTCGGGATACCGCCGCCGATCTCCTCGATGATCTCACGCAGAGTTGTACCCATAGGTATCTCAACAAGGCCTACGTTTGTGATCTTGCCGCCGAGAGCGAATACCTTAGTACCCTTAGATGTCTCGGTACCAATAGAGTTATACCACGATGCGCCGTGTCTGATGATCTGTGCGATATTTGCATATGTCTCAACGTTGTTGAGAAGTGTAGGCTTGCCGAAAAGACCCTTAACAGCCGGGAAAGGCGGACGGGGCCTGGGCTCACCTCTGTTACCCTCGATAGAGGTAAGAAGTGCAGTCTCCTCACCGCAGACGAAAGCGCCTGCGCCGAGACGGATCTCGATATCGAAATTAAAGCCCTTGCCGAAGATATTCTCACCGAGCAGGCCATACTCTCTTGCCTGATCTATAGCGATCTGCAATCTGTGTACAGCAACAGGGTACTCAGCTCTTACATAAACGAAGCCCTTCTGTGCGCCTACTGTGTAAGCTGCGATAGACATAGCCTCGATGATAGCGTGCGGGTCACCCTCAAGGATAGACCTATCCATAAATGCGCCGGGGTCACCCTCGTCAGCGTTGCAGGCAACATACTTAACATCGCCGGGGGCGTCCTTTGTGAACATCCACTTTCTTCCTGTGGGGAAGCCTGCGCCGCCTCTTCCTCTAAGGCCGGAATCGAGCACCTCCTGAGCGACCTGGTCGGGTGTCATAGAGTCAAGCACCTTATAAAGAGCCTGATAGCCCTCTGTAGCGATATACTCGTCGATATTCTCAGGGTCGATAACGCCGCAGTTCCTAAGAGCTATTCTCTTCTGCTTCTTATAGAAGTTTGTCTCATAAAGTGAGATTATAGAGCCGTCGTCCTTAACGGTCTCCTTATAAAGAAGATCCTTGCAGACCTCGCCCTTTAAGAGGTGCTCATCAACGATCCTCTTAACGCCCTCGGGGGTAGCCTGTGCATAGAACGAGCCCTCGGGGTAAACTATAACGATCGGGCCCAAGGAGCAAAGGCCGAAGCAGCCTGTCCTTACAACAAGGATCTCGTCCTCGATGCCCTGAGCCTTCAGCTCTGCGTTGAGTGTTTCAAGTATCTTCATACTTCCCGAGGAAGTACAGCCTGTACCGCCGCAGACTAAGATCTGCTTACGGTACTGCGTTTCCTTGGCGAGCTTTTCGCCCTCCTCGGCAACTATAGTTCTGACCCTTACGATATCCGCACGGGCAGCTTTTATTTCATTTAACTTTTCAATAGTCATAATGCAGTATCCCTCCCCTGTTAGTTGTAGCTGTCAAGTATCTTACCGACCTCTTTAGCGGTAAGCTTGCCGTAAACGTCCTCGTCTACGAGCATAACAGGTGCAAGGCCGCAGGCACCTACGCAGCGGCAGGAATCGATAGAGAACATTCCGTCCTCCGTGCACTCGCCGCTCTTTATGCCGAGCTTCTGCTCAACTGCCTCGAGCACCTTGTCGGAGCCCTTTACATAGCAGGCAGTACCAAGGCATACGGAGATCTTGTGCTTGCCCTTGGGGGTGAGTGAGAACTGCGAATAGAAGGTCGCAACACCGAATACCTCGGAGAGCGATACTCCCAATCCGTCAGCGATCTTTGACTGTACCTCGATAGGAAGATAGCCGTAGATGCCCTGTGCCTCCTGAAGTGTAGGCATAAGGCCGCCGGGCTGATCGTGATGCTTTTTGATGACCTCCATCAGCTGCTTTTCCTGCTCGGGTGTGCTGTTAAATGGAACCGAGTTTTTTTCTGACATAATATTCCTCCTCAATAAAATAAAATGTACAAAAACAGTATATTTTTATGCAGGCGCAAAAGGGCGCACCGACACAATTATATGTATCTATTATATAACATTATCTTTATAATTTCAAGCGTTTTTTCCGACATCTTCCTATTTTCGTGCATTTTTCAGCACTTTGACAAATATATAACAATATTTTTGTGCAAAGGGGCACTTTGAGTAAGCTATAGCTAACTCAAAAGCCCGAAAATACGCCGTTTACACGCTTTATCGCCTTAAATTATTAAATCAGAAAACAGTTGTGCACACAGCTGATTTATACAGTTTTATACAAGCTATATGCAAGGAAGCTTTAGGTGAGAGACAACAGGTATGATATACATTGAAAAAAGAGCCCCGTGCGCAAATACAGGGCTCTTTTCCAAAGAGGTTTATATAGAATGGATGGGGATAAGCTTAGTTTTTCTTCTTTCTTACAGCGGCTGTCTCATAGATGAACTTGACCTCGCTTAGCGTGCCGTCTGCGTGACCCGAGAAGCTGTTATAATCTGCGCTCATATCAGTCAGCGCCTTGACCCTTTCGGTGAGCGGCTGTATGTCCTCGCTGTAGAGGTCCAGGATCTTGCCTACTGCCTCGGTGCGGAATTTCTGCATTCCGTCATTTAATTCCTTGCCGCCTGCCTCGAGCTTATCAACGCCGTCTGTAAGCGCCTTGCCGCCCTCGGAGAGCTGATCTGCGCCGTCTGCGAGTGCATCTGCGCCGTCAGCAAGCTGCTTAGTTCCGTCAAGAAGCTTTGCAACGCCGTCAGTGAGCGAGGTCTTTAGTGTCTGCATACCTTCATCAAGCTGCGAAGCACCGTCTGCTAAGGCAGGTGAATTGCTGTCGATAGTCGCAAGCCCGGAGGCAAGCTGTGCGGCACCTTCGATATAATCCTTAACGCCGCCCGAAAGCTTTGCAGAGCCCTCATTGATAGTCTTTAACCCGTCTGAAAGCTGCGAAGCGCCCGCTGTGTAATCGCCGATGCCCTTTACAAGAGCGGCGGAGCTTTGATCTATAGTCTTAACGCCCTCTGCAACAGCCTTAGCACCTGCGGTATAATCGGAAACGCCCTTAACTATCGCTGCACTGTTTTCATCTATCCTTGCAAGCCCTGCACAAAGCTGTGCTGCACCGTCTGTATAGTCCTTAACGCCCGCTGTGAGCTGTGATGATGCGCTGTCGAGCTGTGTTAAGCCCTCCGTAAGCCTTGCAGCGCCCGCTGTGTAGTCGTTAACGCCCTTCTTGACAGCGGCGGAGTTATCGTTGAGCGTCTTTAAGCCCTCGCCAAGCTGCGCTGTGCCTGCGGTATAGCTGTTAACGCCCGCTGTGAGCTCTGCGCTGCTGCCGTCAAGCTGTGCAAGCCCGCCGTTAAGGGCTGTGAGGGCCTGTATTAGCCCCATATCCTCGGCTGTCTCGCCCTGCTTGTCAAGGCCCGCCTTGACAGCCTCAAGGCCGCCCTCAAGCTTGCCAAGCGCTGCCGATGCTGCGGGCAGGAGCGTATCTGCGCTTGCTGCAAGTGCCGCAACGTTTTGCTTCAGAGCCGTTACCTGCTCTGCAAGTGCCGAAAGCTGCGAGAGCCCCTGTGCTGCTGCGCTTATGCCCTCAAGCTGTGTGCCTATATCCTGTGTCTTTGCGCCTATATCGGAAAGCGAGCCCATAAGCGCCGCCACGTTCTCGTCCTGTGCAAGCTCGGGGTGTGCTGCGATAAGCGCCTGAAGGTTTTGCGACATTGACTGTGCGTCTGTGCCTATCGCCTGAGCATCTGCCCCGATCTGTGTTGCTGCCGATGTGAGCGTCTGCCCCGCCTGTGTCATATCGGGAAGCTCTATTGCCGAAACTGCGGAATTAAGCTGTGAAATGCCCGCATTAAGCTGTGCCGAGCCGTCGATAAGCTGCTTTATACCGGCCTTATTTTCATCGGAAAGCTGCTCGCCGAGCATTTTAGAGGTTTCCTTAACTGCTGAAAGCACCTGTGCGCTTGCAGCACTCAGCTGACTTACGCCCGCCGTATACTGCGAAAGCCCGCTGTTTATAGCGCTGTTGTTGCCCACAAGCTGCGAAGCCCCCGCATAAGCCTGTGCAACGCCGTCTGTATAGTCGGCAACGCCCTTAGTGAGTGCATCGTTATTGGCTGTAAGCTCCTTAGCGCCTGCAAGCGCCTGCTTTACACCGCCCGCATAGTCATTTATCCCCTTAATGAGCGCATCGTTATTGGCACCCAGCTTTTTAGCCCCCGCATAAGCCTGTGCAACGCCCGAGGTGTAGTCGCTGATACCCTTATTAAGAGTATCGTTATTCTTTGTAAGCGTTGCTGCGCCGTCTGCTGCCTGCTTAACGCCTGCTGTGTAGTCGCCGATACCCTTAGTGAGCGTATCGTTATTTGCAATAAGCGTCTTAGCGCCCTTATAGGCCGTATCAACGCCGCCAGTATAGTCCTTGACGCCCTGCATGAGCGTGCTGTTGTTCGCTGTCAGCGTCTTAGCGCCCTCATTTGCCTGTGCAACGCCCGCTGTGTACTGCGAAACGCCCTCATCAAGGCTCTTGGCACCGCCTGCAAGCTTATCTATACCGTCGCCCGCCTGCTCGTTTAACGTATTAACGCCGTCATCAAGCTGCTTTGCGCCGTCATCAAGCTGCTTTGCGCCCTCGTCGATAGCTTCGATGCCGTCTGTCAGGTCGCCCGACTTATCCTTAAGCTCTGCAAGCCCGTCATAGAGCTGCTGTGTTCCGTCTGCGAGCTGGTCGCAGGCGTCTGCTATCTCGTCAAGCTTGCCCTTGACCTCCTCGATCTTGTCGCCGTTTATCTCGGTGTCGGAGAAGAGGTCGCTCGTACCTACCGTGATAGCCATACCGATCTCAAAATCGCTGACATCTGCTGTCACCTCAAAATACTCGGGTATCTCAAAGTCAAGCTCCTTATCCTCAAGCCCCAGGCTCTCGGTAAGCCCGGGAACTGCGTAGCCGACGATGATCTTCTTAGTTCCGTCAGTCACGAGCCTGCCGTTTGTCACCTCTACGTGTGAGAATTTCTCGCCGTCGAGCATAAGCCCCGTTGCCATTACGAAGGGGGTGTAAAGTGTTTCCTTTTTGCCGCCTATCTCTACCTCCTTGGAGGAGAGGTTTTTATAATCGTATCTGATAGTTACCCTTCCCGACTTGCCGAGCAGCTCGTCAGGCTCGATATCCTTGCCGTCAAGCTTATAGGAAACGCTCATCTCAACAGGCAGCGCCGCATCGGAATGCCCCTTATAGTAAATATCGCCGCCCTGCGTGTTCCATGTAAGGCTCTGCCCGTCTGCCGAAAAGCCCTCGTCTGTCTTTACATTCTCGATATTTGTAAGCGAGGAAACGTCAGGCAGCTCCTTTAGCCCCTCGGGGTTTTGCAGCCAGTTTGAAACTATCGTATCAGTTCTGTTGCCCTTAGCATCGGTCAAAACGTAGACTGTCTCTTTCTTTGACCTTGCCGCCCCGTCGGAGTAGCCTGCGCTCTTAGTATCATTCTCGTCCGCCCTTGCCGAAACGCTTGCAGAGGCGCTCTCGCTGCTCTTATTCTTATTTGCGTGTGCGTAAAGCCCTGTAGAGCCCGCAGAAATAAGTATTGCCAGAATACCCGCTAGGATCTTGTTCCACTTTTTCATCTTGATCACCCTTCTATCAGTTTTGTTTCTCTACTGTCGCCTGTACGGGGGGCAGCTTGTAATATCTGTTTTCGTTTTTATGCCTTAAGCTCTTCATATCAAAGGTGGTGTAGATGATCACCTTATCGAGCAGCAGCAGCATTGCGGGAAGAATGCATATAACAGTTACCATACTTACCAAAGCGCCCCTTGAGAGCAGCGTGCAGATCTGCGAAATCATATCTACCCTTGAATAAACGCCCACGCCAAAGGTCGCCGCAAAGAAGCCGACCGCCGAAACTATTATCGACTTCATCGATGTTGAGAGGGCTATAGTTACCGCCTCGTGCTTTTCCTTGCCCGCAAGGCGCTCGCTCTTATACCTTGTTGTCATAAGTATAGCATAGTCTACCGTAGCGCCGAGCTGTATGCAGCCTATAACTACCGACGCTATAAACGGTATCGTGGTATTTAAGTAGCAGGAAAGCCCCATATTTACAAACACCGCAAACTCTATAGCCGCAACAAGTATGATAGGCAGCGATATGCTCTTAAGTGCGAATATTATTATCACGAACACCATAGCGATAGAAAGCGCATTAACGATCTTAAAGTCACGGTCGGTGATGTTTATAAGATCCTTTGTCGCTGCGGCCTCGCCTATGAGCATACCGTTTTTATCGTACCTTTTGAGTATGTCGGAAAGCTCATCTACCTGCCTGTTGACCTCGGGAGAGGCGACCTTATACTCGCTCCCCACGACCATCATCTGCCAGCCGCCGTTTTTGAGTATCTCGGAGAGCCTGTCGGGAACAGCCTCGCTGGGCACCATTCCGAGCACCGAATCGAGCCCGACCGCCATTTTGACGCCATCGACCTTTTTCATTTCCTCAATCATCATATTAGCGTCTGCGGGCTTCATATTTTCATCACACATTATAATGTGTGATGAGGTTATGCCGTAGTCCTCAGAGAGCTTTGAGGCTGCTATTACAGAGTTTAGGTCTGTAGGAAGGGTATCTGTAAGGTTATAGTAAACGTTAGTATGCGTCTCACCGTAAACTGCAGGGATAAGAAGTGCCAAGAAGGCTACCAAGAAAGCCCAGCTGTGCTTGATAATGAAGCCCGACACCCTGTCAAGTGAGGGAATGACCTCCCTATGCATAGTCTTTTCAAGGGGCTTGTCAAAAATAAGTATCATAGCGGGGAGGACTGTTATCGTGCAGATAACGCCGAGCACAACGCCCTTAGCCATTACAATACCTATATCGAGCCCAAGCGTAAAGGTCATAAAGCAAAGCGCCAAAAAGCCCGCAACCGTTGTGATAGAGCTTGATACGACAGATGTGAAGGTCTGCCCTATCGCTATAGCCATAGCCTCGTTCTTGTCTCCGGGGAGCTTTTCCTTCTGCTCCTTATAGCTGTGCCAGAGGAAGATCGAGTAGTCAGCCGTTACTGCGAGCTGCAGCACCGCCGCAAGCGCCTGCGTTACGAATGAGATCTCGCCCTGTATCTGGTTAGTGCCAAGGTTATAAAGGATCGACATACCGATATTGAGCATAAAGAACACAGGTATCAGGAAGGAATCCATAGCAACTGCTAAAACTATGCTCATAAGGATCACCGCTATGATGACATACATCGTCATCTCTTCGATAGTCAGGTTCTTGATATCCTCAACTACAGCGCCCATACCGCTTGTGAACACCTGCTTATCGGCGAGCTTTCTCATCTGCGCTATCGCCTCGAGCGATTCGTCAGACGAGCCGGTGCTTGCAAAAAAGACCATCATAAGCGTCGAATCGTCCTTATCGCTGTTGAAGATCTGGTAGATATCGTCGGGCAGCACCTCCTTCGGGATCGAGAGGTCTGCGATACTGTCATACCATATAACATCGCTTACGACATCTATCTCCTCAAACTGCGACTTAAGCTCTGCAACGCCCTTATCGTCCATTCCCTCGATAATGACATAGGCAAAGCCGCCCTTGCCAAAGTCCTTGAGCATTATATCCTGCCCCTTCATAGAATCTATATCCTCGGGGAGGTAGGAGAGGATATCGTAGTTGATCCTCGTATTTACCATTCCTATAAACGCCGGCACCAAAAGCAGCAGCGAAAGTATAAGTATAGGTATGCGAAGCTTAACTATCGCTCTTCCTATTTTTCTCATTCTTATCATCTCCGTCTATTCTATATACAAAATGACCGATAGTCACTTTTCTCTACATTAGACAGTATAGCACCATTTCCATATTAAGTCAATAGAAAACTGACCGTCGGTCACATTTTTGTATGATTGCACAAAATGACTATCGGTCAGTTTTTCAAATTGTATATTTTTCCACGTTGACAAGCAGGGGCAAATGGCTTATAATAGGTTGTGAGAAGAATAGATAAATTGGAATTTATATCAATGCACAATTCACAATGCACAATGCACAATTGAGGTGGTGGGCTTCGCCCACGAATTATAAAGGCGGCTG
>JAFRYW010000002.1 GCA_017442845.1 Ruminococcus sp. | reverse complement strand
CACCTCTTTGATATAGAATTTACTGATTTAATATATTATAGTATGTTTTGCATAGTTTGTCAAGGCTGGTTGCCTATATTTTGTCTATATTTTTAAATTCGTTGTTGACTTTTTTTAATAAATGACTTATAATATACTAAATAGCTCCGGCTTTTGCATTTCTTTAACAAAGGAGGAATAACCTAATGGCAGAAACTATCAAAAAATGGCTGGGTCTCGATAAACAGAGCGATCATGTAAAAAGGTTTTTCTACCACACCAATATGCGTGCCAGTATATATATGTCTGTCGTAGTTATCGTCCTTGAGCTGTGGATGATCGTAAGAATGACCAGAACTATCATACAGGGGCAGCTTCAAAGCCAGATCTGGTCGCTTACCGAGAAATACTATTCAAACTATTTTTTGCTGCTCAGCTCAGGGTTACTTATGCTGCTTTTTGCGGTCAGGGCGCTGTACGATAGCCGAAAATTCCGCTTTGCGGCGATAGCTGTCATTGTAATGTCGCTTGCGGTCTGCATTTTTGAGGTGAAAATGCTATCGGAGTATTCCCCGGAGGTAAAGACCCCCTCCGACCTGCAAAACTATATCATTTTAATGCTTGCGGGCATCTCAATGATCGTTTTCTCGGTGCTTCTGCTTATAAACGGTGTCGATAAAAAGTGGGAGAGCCTATCGGTTATGTATATCTTCTCCTTTGAATGTATAAATTTCGGTATCGTTATCTCAGCCAACACCTTTAAGACGGGCGGCCAGGTGCTTACCTTCCTTACAATGGAGCTTTTTGTCATTTGCCTTCTCGTGTGGAGGCCGTATGTGGGCTTTTTGGTGCTCACGGCATCGTATCTTGTTTTCTACTATAAGATCAGCACAATGATCGATCTGCAAACTGTCGGCAAATTTGTCGGCGTTGTTGATTTTTCCACTGTTAAGACAGGCCTTGGCGACGGCATCAAGATCAATGGCTTTACAATGTGGCTGTCAACTCTGCTTTTTTGTATAAGCAACTATAATAAGACTATCTCTCAGGCGATAAAGGAGGAAAACCTTGAGGACGTAAACTCATACCTTTCAAAAATCTCTGTTGAAGATGAGCTTACCGGGATACACAATATGGTCTATTTCCGTACCGAGGGTGATAAGCTGCTTCACGACCCTTCGGTGGATAAGAATAGTTTGGTCTTTCTGTTTTTTGATATTGTAAATTTCAAGTACTATAATGAAAAATACGGCTTTCACGAGGGTAATGCCCTGCTCAAAAGCGTTGCTAAGATGATCGAGGCCGGCTTTAGTGAAGCATTGGTCTCACGCTTTTCCGACGATCATTTTGTTGTTCTTACAGCATATGAGGGCAGTGAAGCGGTGATACTTGAGCTATGCGAGAGGATCCACAGCTTTGAGCGTGAGGTGCATCTTGAGCTCAAATGCGGCGCATACCGCCCCTCAAATGATGATAATACCGACCTCTCGCTTGCCTGCGATAGGGCACGCTTTGCCTGCAACAGTATAAAGAAGCACTATGAACTGGGTTATAAGCTATATGACAAGCAGCTTGATGCAAGGTTCAGACAGAAGCAGTATATCGTCAATAATATCGACAATGCTATCGAAAATGGGTATATTAAGGTCTACTATCAGCCCGTTGTATCGACTAAGGATAAATCGGTCGTCGGGCTTGAGGCACTTGCCAGGTGGATCGACCCTACCTACGGTCTGCTGCCGCCCGGGGCGTTTATTGAGGTGCTTGAGGAGTATAGGCAGATCCATAAGCTTGATTCCTGCATCATAAGAGAGGTCTGCAAGGAATATCGCCGCTCGGCTGATGAGAATTTGCCCTTTGCGCCCGTGTCGATAAATTTCTCACGCCTTGATTTTGAGCTTTGCGATATTGTCGGCGTGCTCAAGAGCTGTGCAAAGGAATTTGACACCCCGCAGGAGTATATCGACATTGAGATCACCGAGAGTGCCCTTACCGACCGGCAGGATTTCTTAAAGTCTGCCATGAAGGATCTTAGGGATCTTGGCTATAAGGTCTGGCTCGATGATTTCGGAAGCGGCTATTCATCACTCAATGCTTTGAAGGATCATCATTTTGACCTGCTCAAAATAGATATGAAGTTCCTCTCTGATTTTTCACAAAACGATAGATCAAGGCCTATCCTTGGTAATATAGTTGACCTTACAAGGCAGCTGGAAATGCGCTCTCTCACCGAGGGCGTTGAGGATAAGGAGCAGTTTGATTTTCTTGCATCTATCGGCTGCGAGCTTGTTCAGGGCTATCTCTTCTCAAAGCCCGTGCCGATAGATGAGCTAAGAGAGCGTATCTATAAGGGCGAGCTTAGGATAAATGAGGCATACATGAAATGATATGATCAAGACCGTTCTTTTAGGGCGGTCTTTTTTGTTGACAAGAGGGTAAATAACTGTTATAATTATAATTGATTATTTATCACTGAGAAAGGCGGTCAACTTTATGGATATTTCAAGGATAGCAGCCAAAGGCTCTGCGAAGAGCTTTATGATATACCACGAATCCCCCGAGAGGCTTCATATCGGCACGCTGCCCCCGACTAATTATTTTATCCCCTTTGCGCTTGATGAAAACGCTTTTTCACAGCGTGAGAGGTCGTCTCGCTTTGAGCTTTTAAACGGCAAATGGGGCTTTACTTATTATGAAAGCATTATCGATCTGCCCGATGACTTTGTCGGGCTCAGAGCCGAGGGGGAGATAACTGTTCCCTCAAACTGGCAGCTTTCGGGCTTTGATAAGCCGCAGTATACAAACGTAAATTACCCCATACCCTTTGACCCGCCGTATGTTCCCGATGATATTCCCGTGGGCGTTTATCAGAGGGGGTATAGCTTTGCCCCCGACGGCTTAAGGCGTATCCTTACCTTTGAGGGGGGCGATAGCTGCTTTTACCTGTATGTAAACGGCAGCTTTGCAGGCTTCTCGCAGGTCTCACATTCCACCTCGCAGTTTGATATAACCGATAAGCTCACCAAGGGCGATAATACAATAACCGTTGCAGTCTTAAAATGGTGCTTCGGCACGTATATGGAGGATCAGGATAAATTCCGCCTGTCGGGGATATTCCGTGATGTCTATATGCTGTCACGTCCTGAAAAGCGCCTTGAGAGCTACCGCATCAAAGCGGATGCCGATGGAAATTTTGAAATATCTGTTCGTGGGATATCGGCAGAGATAATGCTTTGCGATAATGAGAATGTTTTAGCCGCAGGCAAGATTGATGACGGCGGATCGTTCTCGGCAAAATGTGAAAATATTAAACTGTGGAGCGCTGAGAGCCCTTATCTTTATAACCTGCTCATCAGGACGGAAAATGAGCTTGTTGCAGAGAAGGTAGGCTTCAGAACTGTAGCTATTGACAACGGCATCTTCAAGATAAACGGTAAGCACATTAAGCTTTTAGGTGTAAACCGCCACGACAGCTACCCCGATACGGGCTATGCCGCCGATAGGGACAAGCTTATCCGTGACCTGATTCTTATGAAGCGCCATAATATCAACAGTATTCGCACCTCGCATTACCCGAATGCCCCCGAGTTCTATAAGCTGTGTGATGAATACGGCTTCTATGTGATAGATGAAGCAGATGTTGAGATGCACGGTAATGTAAACGTGTACCAAAACCTTAAATGGGACAGAGACGGCGGCACATATAACGGTATCGCTCTTAGTGCATCAAATGAGCTTTTCAAAGAGGCGATACTTGACAGAGAAAGGCTTCTTGTTACACGTGATCTAAACCGCCCGTGCGTTATATTCTGGTCGCTCGGTAATGAGAGCGGCTGGGGAACGAATTTCAAGGCGGGTGCCGAGCTTATCAAGAGCATAGACACCACACGCCCCGTTCACTATGAGAGCACGCATAACCTTGACGGCACACCTGACGATGTTCTTGATATGGTCTCTGAAATGTACCCCTCTACCGAGGCTATGCAGGAGTATATCTCCTCCGGTAAGGACAGCCGCCCGTATATCCTCTGTGAGTATTCTCACGCTATGGGCAATTCCTCGGGAGATCTTCAGGATTATTTTGATACATTTATGTCAAGCGACCGCTTTATCGGCGGCCTGGTCTGGGAGTGGTGCGACCACGCCTTCCCGATAGGCTATGATGAAAACGGCACCCCTAAATACGGCTACGGCGGCGATTTTGATGAACTGCATAACGACGGGAACTTCTGCTGTGACGGCCTTTGCTACCCCGACAGAACGCCCCATACAGGCTTAAAGGAGGTCGCACAGGTCTACCGTCCCGTCAGAGTTACTGCGGGGCAGACAAGGGGTACATTCACCTTCAGGAATATGCTTCACTTTGTAAGTGCGAGCGACCTGCTCGATTGCCGTTATGAGATCACGGATATAAACGGCACACTTTTTGAGGGTAAGGTCGATTACACTCTTGCCCCGGGCGGGAGCTGTGAGGTGTTTATAAACGTTACCAAGCAGCAGTTTGAAAATGATGCCTATATCCGCTTTGTTTTCACCTCTAAGCTTGATACCGGGTATTGCAGCAGGGGCGATGAGATATGCTTCGATCAGCTCACTTTTGCTAAAGGTACAGAAAAAGAGACAGCTTTGGATAGCGGCGAGGTCGTTATCACCGAAGAGCCCCTTGAGATCAAGATAGGTGCAGCGGGCAGAGAGTTTGTTTTTTCAAAGCGCAGGGGAGTGCTTGAAGGTATTATCGTTCACGGAGAGGAGATCTTAGATAAGCCGCTTAGCTTTAATTTCTTCCGTGCCCCGACCGATAATGATATTATGAACGGTGACTGGTATAGGGTATATCTGAATAACTACACCACAAAGCTTTACGCTATGTCCTGCGAGAGGGTCGGCTCATCGGCCGTCATCAAGGCATATTTGGGCTTTGGCAAGAGCATTTTCGAGCCGTTCGGGAGAGTGCGTGCAGAGTACACCGTGAGCCCCTCGGGAAGGCTTGATATATCCTGCGAATTTGAGTCTGACAGCAACAAGCTCACCTTCCTGCCCCGCTTTGGGCTGAGAACGTTCGTTGACAGGGGCTTTGATACTGTCTCCTACTATGGCTTCGGCCCGTATGAGAGCTATATAGATAAGCATAACGCCTCTTATATCGGCAGCTTTACACAAAGGGTAGAGCAGATGTATGAGCCGTATATCAAGCCGCAGGAAAACTCTTCTCACTACGGCTGTACTCATCTTGTTCTACAGGGCAAAAAAACGGACATTTGCGTCACGGGCGACAGCTTTTCCTTTAACGCCTCACGCTATACTCAGGAGGAGCTTGCGGCAAAGCGCCATAATTATGAGCTTGTGCAGGACAGCGGCACAGTCCTTTGCTTGGATTTTGCTCAGGCAGGTGTCGGCACACATTCCTGCGGGCCCGAGCTTAAGGAAAAATACCGAGTGCCCTTGCCAAAGGTAAGCGGGAAAATATCAATAGAAATAAGGGATAAAAAATGAGAACATATAAAATAGCAGATGTGTGCTTCGGCCTTGAAGCGGTCTATGATAGGATATACGATCTATATAAGGATTACGCCTTTGAGGGTGAGCCTGAATTTGTGATAGCCACAGCTGAGGACGATATCGAGTTTGAGCGTGAAAAATCAAGGCGTGAGCGTGAGATTGAGGGGCTAAGGACTAAGGAGTTTGAAGCGCCTTATCTTGAAACGCTTGCAGCATATCGAAAGCTTGCTGTAAAGATGACGGAATATAATACCTTTTTGTTCCATGGCTCTGTCATAGCGGTTGACGGGCAGGCATACCTTTTTACAGCAAAAAGCGGAACGGGCAAATCTACCCACACCCGCCTGTGGCGTCAGCTTCTTGGTGAGCGTGCAGTTATGGTAAATGATGATAAGCCGCTATTAAAGGTAACTGACAGCGGCGTTACAGTCTATGGCACGCCGTATAACGGCAAGCATGATCTTGGCTGCAATATGTCAGCCCCGCTTAAAGCGATATGCATTATCGAGCGTGGCGAGCAAAACAGTATCGAGAGCATAACCTCTGCCGCTGCATATGAAATGCTTTTGCAGCAGGTCTACCGCCCCGGTGACCCTGCTGCTCTGGCAAGAACGCTCGGCCTTATCGACTTGGCGTGCAAGCATATTTCGCTTTACCGCTTGAAGGCTAATATGGATATTTCCGCAGCCGAGCTCGCCTTCGGCACTATGAGCAAGTAATAAAAAAGACCTCTGCACCTCGCAGGGGTCTTTTATGTTCTTATCCTCTTTTTTCTTTTCCTTGCCGGCTTGCTGCTTTGGCGCTGCTCAAAGCTTTCAAGGATCATCTTTTCCTTATCCTCGTATTTGTAGCTTTTGTACGTTATCTCGCTGTTCTCGGGGATATTGAAGCCCTTTTTGTCAATAAGCTTAAGAACACTGTGCTGCCTGCTGTCAGTATAGCTAAGCGCCACTATCTCACACCCCTCGGGAAGCCTTTTGTAGCTCTCTTCTACCTTTGCGTGAAGCTTGATCAGCAGGCTTGCCCCCCGCTTGTTGCCGTTCTCGACAAGCGAGCTGTATAGTGCCTTTTCCTTATCGGTCATCGTTTTGATGACCTCCTGTCGGCGCTGCTCGACAGCCTGGCGCTGAAGCTTTTCCCGCTCAAGCTTTAGCTGCTTTCTTTCGTTGAGAAGATCGTATACCCTCTCACACCCCTTGTCAGGGGTCAGCGAGTGTGAGTATATACATAAAAGCGCCTGTGCATCAACAAGAGCATTGTGAAAGCTTCCGTTCGGCTCAAAATCAAGCGCCGAGGAAAGATCCTTGACGTTTATGATGTCTGTAGTGCCAAAGCGCTTCATAACATCCTTTTGCACATCGTAAACAGCCTCGGCTGTTCTTTCTATCGGCAAGATATCAAGTGCTGAGCGCTCATATATATGTAATGTAGAGTAAAGCCCTACCGTGTCATAGTTTCCCCAAACAAATATCCTTTCGACCCCGTAGCTGTCAAGAAGAGCGTTTGCCCTGCTGCAAACGAAGTGGGCATCAAACGATGCGTCTATCGTCGCCTGATTGAGCCCTGTCAGCTTTCTGCACTGCTTTGTGAGCTTTGGGTGTTTTATCGGGCGAACGGTGTCATAGAAGGTGTCAAGTATCGTTTCGGCGCTGTCATCTGTTATGACAAGCCCTATGCTCAATAGCTCGACCTCGCCCCTGACGATATTTCCGCCGCAGGTAAACTCAAAATCTGCAAAGCACAGCGCCATAACTCACGCCTCCCTTCAAAAAATGACCTAGGATATTATATCACAAAGTCATTCTTATGTCAAGGCTGCCGTTTTTTAGATAAAATTATAAATTATTGTGGTTTTGTATTGCAATTTTTGTTATTATGTGCTATAATAAATAATGGTCAATAATATAAATTTATGGTTATCCCTTTGACACACCACAGTTTTGCCCCCAAACCCTCGCTTAACTGTGAGCATTCGCTCACAGCGAGATCGGGAGAGTATGGGGAGGGCTTCGCCCCGAACCCCATTATCTAAGGCATTTTAATTGGTGTGTCAAGTATATAACCATATATAAATTTATTGGATACGGTGATATGATATGTTAGGAAGAAAAACTAAAATAAAATACAGGATAATGCGCCTTGGCATTATCTCGGTCGTTGTCTGTGCTACGGTAATGACTCTTGCATCTACGCTTATTACGCAGACTATACAGATGAATAAGTTTGATGAGGAGCTTGAGTCGCTGTCTGACGCTTATGTTACAAATCTGTCCTCTATGACAAATACCATAAAGATGCAGATTGAGAGCACAGCTGCTTACCCTAAGCTTGTAGACCCCTCGCTCTCTGATGATGAGATCAGAAAGATTTTGAGCGAGCTGGTCGTCACTACATATTTTCAGGATTTCAGTATAGCGGCGCAGGACGGTTCAACGCTCAACAACACCGATATTTCCGAGCGTGAGTATTTTAAGCGTGCCTTGGCAGGCGAGACATATATCTCCAGCCCCGTAGTAAGGCTTACCGATAATAGCATCACAACTATGGTGGGTACTAAAATGCCCGACGGCAGGGTGCTTTACGGTGCCCTTAAATCAGAGCTCTTCTCAAACGGCCTTAAATCAAAGACCGATGATGACCGTCTCGTGCTCGTGCTTGATAAAGAGGGTACGGTCATAGCCTCGAGCGATACCTCTCTTGTCGAGGAAAGAAAGAACTATATTTCCGATAATGATAAGGTGTACGGTGAGCTTTCAAAGAAAATGATAGTAGGTGAGGACGGCAATACAAGGCTGAACTCAAACGGTGAATCCTTCGGGGCGTATTATCAGCCTATCGAGGGCAGCGACGGGTGGAGCGTTTGCGTTATCGGCTCATATAAAGATGCACTGACGGGTGTTTTGAGGGCTATATATATTTCTGTCGGAATGGCTGTTTTCCTTATATTCCTCGAGGTCGTTGTAGCCTTTAAGGTATCTAATAAGATCACAGGCTCTGTTGAGTATTCCGCACAGAGGCTCAACCTTCTTTCATACGGCGATATCCATTCCGATGCCGAGATCAAGTATACTAATGATGAGACTGAGGATATGACAGCCTCGCTCTCGCTTGCTGTAAGCAAGCTTCAGCAGTATATCAACTCTATCACCGAGAACCTTCAGGGTATGGCAAAGGGCGACTTCTCAGTCTCCTCGGATATTGAGTTCAACGGCGATTTTGAAAAGATAAATGAGGCATTCTCCGAGATCAACAGCACCCTCGGCAAGCTGATTACCGAGATCAACGTTGCGGCGTCAGATGTTCTGACAGGCGTTCAGCAGATCTCAAACGACTCCGCTGCACTTGCAGACGGCTCTACTAAGCAGTCAACTGCTGTTGAGGAGCTTAATACTACCATGTCAAAGGTAGCGGAGCAGGCTGAAAACACTGCTAAGAATGCTGCATATGCTGCTAAGATCTCCAATACATCTGCTGAGCGTGTAAGCCAGCAGGAGGTAGAGATGCAGAATATGCTCACAGCTATCACCGAGGTCAAGGTAAAGTCAAATGAGATCAGCACTATCATCAAAACGATCGAGGATATCTCCTTCCAGACAAATATCCTTGCGCTTAATGCTTCTATCGAGGCTGCCAGGGCAGGCGATGCGGGCAAGGGCTTCGCAGTTGTTGCTGATGAGGTAGTCGATCTTGCAAATAAATCCTCACAGGCGGCGCAGGATTCCGCTAACCTTATATCACAGACCCTGGCTGCTGTAAACCGTGGCTTTAAGGCTGCAAATGAGAGCGCACAGAAGATGACCGAGGTAAGAAAAATGTCCGAGGAGGTCAACCAGATCGTTTCGGATATAGCGCAGAATTCTACCGATCAGGCTACAGCTATAGCACAGACCACAGCAGGTATCGAGCAGATCTCCGAGGTAGTTGCACAGAACTCTGTAACAGCTATCCATACCGCTACCTCATGCGAGCAGCTTTCCGTTCAGGCTAATTCGCTCAGAGAAAAGGTCGGCAAGCTGAAGGTTTGATCTGTTGAGGAGGTTTTTATATGGATAACAGATATTTGACAGTTTATTTTTCGGCAGGCAGCAATACCGAAAGGGTAGCACAGATCATCGCAAAAACGATAGATTCAAAGCTTCATAGGATCTGCCCCAGAGAGGAATATACAAGGGAAGACCTTAACTGGCGTAATAAGGAGTCACGCACGACCATTGAAATGAGCGATAAATCCTTCCGCCCCGAGGTCACAAATGAGGTGGTTGATCTTGAAGCGGTCGAGACGGTTTTTCTAGGCTTTCCTATATGGTGGTATGTCGCACCTACTATAGTTAATTCTTTTTTGGAGGCTAACAGCTTCGGCGGCAAGCGTATCGTGCTGTTTGCGACGTCGGGCGGCTCCGGCTTTGGCAAGACGGTGCAGTTTTTAAAGAACAGCGTCGATCCCGACACCGAGATCATCGAAGGAAAGGTCTTTTCGGGAAAGATAGACGAGGCCGAGGTCGAAGAATTTGCAAGGAATAATATGTAAAGCTATTCACCCCCGAGGGCTTAAGCGAAGCAGCGATACAGAAGCTTTTTTTGATCCAAGCTTTGTGTTCGCTGCTGCGCTTATTCCCTCGGGGGTGCTTTTATAGCTCGATATGTGTAAACTCGCCGTTTTCATAGATCACTGCGCTGTGTGCCGACCCGTCTTTTGGAATGGATACCGAGCCGGGGTTTACAGCCCTGAAGCTCAAGTGCATGGAGTTTTCGGGAATGTGTGTGTGCCCGTACAGCAGTACATCACCCTCGCATAACGGTGGGGGAGAGTCGGGCGAGAACCTGTGCCCGTGGGTCGCAAATATCCTCGTTGTTTCGTCGCAGATCCACGCATATTCTGCCATTATCGGAAATGAAAGCACCATTTGATCGACCTCTGTGTCGCAGTTCCCTCTGACACAAATTATTCTTTCCTTTAGCGGGTTTAAAAGCTTGGTAACTTCCTTTGGGGCATATTCCTCGGGAAGGTCGTTCCTCGGCCCGTGATAAAGAATATCGCCTAAAAGCAGCAGCCTTTCAGCCCCGCTGTTGTCAAATGCAGCTATCATTTTTTTGCACCATTTTGCCGAGCCGTGAATGTCCGACGCTATAAAAAGCTTCATTATCAGTTCCCTTTCCGTTTTGCATATGTCATAACACCTACTACTATGGCTATCAGCACTGCGCCGCCGCCGATGAGCAGAGCGGTCTTTGTACCGTCACTCAGCTCGTCCTTTTCAGCTTTGGGGGCGCTCTGTGCAGGCTCGGCCTTTGGCTTCTCGACCTCGATCGTGTAGCTCGTTTCCCTTATGATGGGGTCAAGCGTTTCGTAGATCTTTTTGTGCCCGTCTGCATTTGGGTGTATATCTATCTTTTTTATATTTGTAAGCGTGTCGCCCTGCCCTGCAAATGCTTCAAAAACGTCGGCGACCGAGTAATTGCTGGCCCCGTTTTCGTCCTTTTCGTTTTCAAGTATCTTTTCATTGAGCCCGTTGATCTTGCTTTTTACAAATGCCATGAACAGCTTCGGCTTTTCGGTTGTGTCAAGCGGGTTGTAAAGTGTTTGCAGTATGACCCTCGCATCTGTCACGCCCTTGATGTATGCAGACATTTCCTTTAGGTTATCGCCGTATTCCTCGATCTTTTGCTCAAGCACCTTGGAAAGCCCCGAATAGATCTCTACCAAGTCGCCGACGGAATGATCTGTCATCAAGTCCTTTAGGCTTACGCCGTAGTCGGTGTTTTCTGAAAAATACCCATACAGTGTGTGTAAAAGGTCATTTCCGCCTATTGAAATGAGTATAAGATCGCTGCTCTTAAGGTAGCTGTCGTATTCGCCCTTCTTTATGTCCTCAAGCAGCTCCCATGAGGTCTGCCCGTCTATCGCTTTGTTGATAAGCTCCTCCTTGCCGACCTTAAGCTCTGAAGAAAACTCGTCCTTTAGCATATTTGAATAGCTTTGAACATTTTCTCTGCCCTTGTCATACCCGTCAAGCCCATAGCCCGTGGCGATAGAGTCGCCCATTACGAGTATTTTTTCGGGAACAGGCGAGCTGACAAGGTCATATTCCTTATCGTTCGCAGCAGCACTTATACCGCAGCTGCCTATGATAGCAGCAGCACAGAGCGTTGAGGCAGCATTTCTGAGTATTGTGAAGATCTTTTTCATATTAGCTCACCTTTCTTTTTGATCACTTTTATTATATCACGTTTTTTTATAAATTACAACGATCTTTTCGCTATTTTATTTGCAGAATATTTTAAAGTATATGAATATTCGCCCAAAATCCATTTTATGTAAATTATCTATAAAAAATCGACTAATATTTGTATAAACGTAATAAAAATACTTAATATTCATTAAAAATATGATAAAAGCATACAAAACTCTTGACATTTGGCTAATGTTGTGTTATTATAAAATAAGATAATATGAAACGTATAGTTTTGATATATAAAACGAAAGGGTGACAAAGATGACCGATTATTGCTATCCTGTTCTGGGTGAAGAGGCAGGCCTTCCTATGTACGTTCTCGGTGCGGGTGCGAGAGATCAGGAGTTTCATTTTATTAGAGAAGCCGGCTACCCTAATCATCAGATAATATATTGCGTAAGGGGAAAGGGCGTTCTTATTCTTGACGGCGAGACATATGAGATCGGCGCAGGCACGGGCTTTTTCCTTCCCGAGGGCAAGCCGCATGAGTATTACCCCACAGATGAGGTGTGGGAGACCCACTGGATAACCTTTGCGGGCAACGAGGTCGGCAATATCCTGGGCTTTATAAAGCTTGATAATGCCCGTGTTTTCACGATACACGATCTTAGCCAGCTTGATGCTATATTCAAGAAAATGCTGTATCTTATGAAGACTAACTATTATTACTGCGGCATACAGTGCTCGGTGCTGCTTTATCAGTTTTTTATGGAGCTGCACAGGGTAGTTAACCTTCAAAACGGCTCGCAGGAAAGCGCTAAGCTCAACCAGCTCGCCCCTGTTATGGAGTATATAGATAAGAACTATAAGAACGATATCACGCTCGTTGAGCTTGCAGACCTTGTCGATCTTTCCCCGCAGTACCTTTGCAGGCTGTTTAAGGAGTGCCTAAGCATACGCCCGTTTGAATACCTCGCAAGAAAGCGTGTTCAGCAGGCTAAGATCCTGCTCTTGGAGGGCAAGTGGAATATCAACGAAATCGCATCAATGGTCGGCTATAACGATTGCAGCTATTTCTGCGCTGTTTTCAAGCGCCACGAGATGCTTTCCCCCGCAGAGTTCAGAAGCCTTCACAGAAAAGCAAATAAATAGTATAAGCCCGAGCGCCGTGCTCGGGCTTTTTGTGTTATTTTTTCTATAAATCAAATTCCGTGGCCTATTCCACCCTTCCGTAGATCTTTCTTATGTAGTGGAACAGATACTGCTGTGCAACGCCCTCTATTCCCTTTGTGCACTCAGGCAGCCCGTTCGGGTAGAAATCAGCCATTACCCTTTTTACCCATACATCAATAGGGAAGGCATCAAGCTTGTAAAACCCGAACAGCAGTGCACAGCTTGCTACCTTGGGGCCTACGCCCTTTATCGTCATAAGCTTTTTTGCGGCCTCGTCAAGCGGGGCTGCCTTTATCCCGTCTATCGAAAGCTCACCACGGTAAAGCTTATCGACGGCATCAACTAAGTATTTGGCTCTAAAGCCCGCCCTTAAAAAGGCAAGGCTCTCGGCTGTCTCGTCCGCCATATCGCCGACCCCGGGGTACGCCCCGTAGTGCTCGACAAGCCGCCCGATTATCCCCTTGATCCTGGGGATATTGTTGTTTTGCGATATTATAAATGATGAAAGAGCCTCCCAGCTGTCCTGCTTAAGTATCCTTATACCGTAGGCAAAGCCGCAAGCCTTGCTAAGTGTTTCGTCCTCGCTGAGCCTGCGCTTTATTTCATTGTAATCAGTTCCTAGGTCAAAGTAGTCATACCAAATACTAAGCAGCTCGTCCTCGGTCGTGTTATGTAAAATGAATGTGCTGTCACTTATATCAAGTGTGCTTATGTGCAGCGGCCTGTTAAGGTAAGCCCCCGTAAAAGATCCGTCGCTCTGCATCTCCCACCTAAACGCCTGCCCGCAGTCAAGCGTCTGCGCAAGCTCAAAGTCGGGCTGCTTTATAATAATGTCATTTCCCTTTATCCTATAATCCATTTCTACCCCTCTTTTTGTGAAAATACTTGCAAAAATCCTTAAAATATATTATACTATAAATAACTTGAATATTTGTAACGATAAACTTAATTTTGGAGGAAACTATGAGAGAAAGCATACTTACTATCCCCGTAAGTGAGATATTTGAGCCAAAATGCGGCTGCCCTATATGCACTATGCGTGATATGCTCGAGCAGAGAACTGTTGATTATATAATGGGCGCTGCTATGATGGAGCCCGATGTCAGAATAGAGACCAACAAGCAGGGCTTTTGCAAGACCCACTTTGAGCAGATGAGGGCGTGCAAGAACCGCCTGTCACTTGCGCTGATGCTGCAAACTCATTTGCAGAGCTTAGATAAAAACGTATTTGCCCGCAAGAGCATTTTTGAGGGGAAGACCGCCAAGCAGAAAAAGGTATCTGCCATAAATAATGACTGCTTTGTCTGCAATAAGATCGAGTGGGGAATGAGCCGCCTTATGGTAACGACTCTTGAGCTGTATTCCAAGCAAAAGGAATTCCGTGAACTGTTTTCGCAGCAGGAGATGCTCTGCCTGCCGCACTACGACCTGCTCGTTTCTATGAGCGAGAGCATTGATAAGGGCAGCCGCTCGGCATTTATAGACGCCTGCAACGCACTTGTGAAAAAGCAGCTTGATATCCTCATCGAGGACGTTACCCACTACTGTAATATGTATGACTACCGCAATTCCGGCAAGGACGGCGACTGGAAAAACTCCAAGGATTCGATAGAACGTGCTATCAAATTCCTGACAACACGCTGATAGTTTGTCAAGGGCTTTTTATGTAAACTTTTGGCCGAACAAATTCATATTGGCGGTTTTTTCAGCCTTTTCGGCGGTTGACAAGGAGCGAAAAAATTATAAGCTTTTTATTAACAAATATTTCATAAAATCAGAGTTTAAAAAAGATAATATTCTTTCATAAGCGGGTATTATTATATTACCTACCGATCCGGGGGCTTTTTTTCAACAAGACGCAAAGCGCCGAAAACGCTAGTTTTTCAACGGTTTCAACAGACTTTTAAACACTTTTGAAGCCTGAAAAATCAAAATCTGCAAGGTTTTCAACAAAATCAAAGTGGTTTTCAACAATTTTAAACTTTCTCACGCAGTTTTCAACATTCGGGAGATAAATTGGACTGGAATTAAAATGTAACGGCAAAGCTTTTAAAAAATATAAATAAATCATACAAATATAATGAACAAATCATTAAGTTCAAATTAAACTTTTGTGTCGGATGGCTCTTTGTCTAATAAAAGATCTGTCAAAAAATGACATACCCTGTAAAACGCCATAAACACAAGCTTTGCGGTTAAAAATTATGAAAAAATGAATTTTAGATAAAATCTATTGGCATTTGAGAAAAAATATGTTATAATAGAAAATGGTTTATTATGTACTTTAGGAGTTAAGAGATGAGAAAGAATATAGATAATGACAGGAGGCCGTCAGAGACCCCCGAGGAGCGTGGCTTGATAGTCGGGCGAAACCCCGTTATCGAGGCACTCAAGGCGGATAAGCTCATAGACCTTATATTTGTAAACCCCGAGGCTGAGGGGTCGGTAAAGCTTATCCTTAAGCTTGCAAGAGACAGGAATATACCTATAAAGCAGGTAAGTGAGCAAAAGCTCACATCAATGTGTGACGGTATGTCTCATCAGGGCGTTATAGCTATGGGCGCCTGCGCCGAGTATAAGACGCCCGAGGAGCTTTTGGAGATAGCTGCACAAAGGGGCGAGGATCCGTTCATAATAATCTGTGACGAGATCGAGGACCCGCATAACCTCGGTGCTATCATCAGAACTGCGGAAACTGCGGGCGCTCACGGCGTCATAATCCCCAAAAGGCGCAGCGCCTCGCTCAACCAAACTGTTTTCAAGACCTCGGCGGGGGCAGCAAGCTGGCTGCCTGTCGCAAGGGTCTCAAATATAGCGCAGACGATAGATCTTCTAAAGAAAAACGGCGTCTGGATCTATGGCACGGACGGCAGCGGCAGGAGCTATGCCGATGAGTCGCTCACAGGGCCTATCGCCTTGGTAATAGGTTCTGAGGGGTATGGTATGAGCCGCCTTACAAAGGAAAAATGTGATGGGCTGCTCTCACTTCCTATGAAGGGGAAGATCACCTCGCTCAATGCTTCCGTTGCTGCGGGGATATTTATGTATGAAGTTGTAAGACAGCGTGCGCTGAAAAAATAACGCTGTTTTAAAAGGAGTGACTGATAAGTGGCGGATAAGTTTTCCGTTGAGGATATTATAGAGGAGTACAGCACTAAGTCTCACACAGCCCCCGACCTTGCTAAGGGCGAGGAAAAGCCCGAGGTAAAAGAGGATATCAAAGCCCCCGAGGCCGAAGAGAAAAAAGAGCAGATCAGGGAGCTTGGTGCGGCGCAGGAGGAAAAGGCCGAGCCTGAGGATATCAGCTTTAACGGTGATGAGGCGGATAACGGTGCTTCACTTTCTGATGAGGAGATAGATGAAGACTTAGAAGAGGTCGGCAGGATAATGGAGCTTCGCCGTGAGCACGGCACGCTTACAAAAAGCTCTAATGTTCCACCTGTCAACAGAGCTACTATAAATGATATAGATATGAACCTGACGGGCAAGATCCTCCCGAACACCGGCCGTATAGATAAGGTCGAGGAGGAAAAGCTTGAGGGCGCCCCCACCGATGAGGAAAAAAGCGAGCTTTTGGAACAAAAGCGTAAGGATAAGGTCGAGCGCTTCGTGCTTAAAACCCCTGACGAGACTGATAAGGACAACGCCGACCCTGTCCCCGAGGATGACCCTCATGATGAGGGTGAGAGTCCTGTAAAAATGGAATATGAGTCATTTGAGGATACTAAAAAGATCAGGTCTTACATAACAAAGCTTAAGGATGACCTGGTGCTTCGCTTCGGCATAACCGCTGTCTGCGGCGCTGTCAGCCTGTTTATAACAATGGCAAATGACCTCGGCTGGAAAACGGTGCAGGTGTTTGATAAGTCTCTCAGCCCTTCGGCCTTTGCGTTTACTAATACTCTAATGGGGCTGATAGCTGTTTTTGTGGGCTATACTGTTGTGGTTTCGGGGCTTAAAAGCCTGCTCTCGGGTAAGCCCGATGCTGATTCGCTTGCCTCTATCGGCGTGACTGTATCTGTTATACTTGGCGTAGTTACGCTGTTTTCACCCGGTATCGTTAGGGAGAATTATTTTAACATCTATATCTGCTGCGGTATTCTGTGCCTTGCTGCAAATACCCTCGGCAAGATCGTTATAGCTAAGCGCACCGAGGAGAATTTCCGCTATGTATCGGGCGACTTTGAAAAATATGCAGTCGGTATGATCAAAAGCCGTGAGGCTGCCGAGAAGCTTGCCGATTCCCCTTTGCCGAAAGCGATATGCGCCAGAAAGACCGATTTTGTGAATGGCTTTATGAGAAGCTCCTATTGCTCAGATATCGCCGATAAGACTGCGAGACCGCTTACGCTGTGCGTTTTGGCGTTATCTGTGGCTATTGGCGCTGTGGTGTATTTCTTTGATAAAAATGCAAGCGGCACTACCGATAAGCTGCTTATGGCGTTTTCCGCACTTTCTGGCACGCTTTGTATATGCTCGTCACTTTCTATGATGCTAGCAGTCAATTTCCCGCTGTTTAGGGCGGCTCAGAAGGCATCTAAAAATAATGCCGTGATCCTGGGCTACGAGGCTGTTCAGGAGCTTGCCGAGACCGACTGTATCGTGACCGAGGCATCAAGGCTCTTCCCGAACGGAACTGTAGATCTGGTAAATCTGAAGATCACCAGCCGTACATCTATCGAGGAATGTATCCTTATGTCGGCAAGCCTCAGCTTTGCCGCAGGCAGTGTTTTGCAGCCCACCTTCTACAGAATGTTAAAGGGCAAGACGGAAATGCTCTACCCCGTAGAAAGCTATATGGTCGAGGACGGGCAGGGCATATGCGGCTGGATACGTAATAAGCGTGTTCTTCTCGGCACGAGGGAGCTTATGGAGAACCACTCTATCGAGGGGCTGCCCACACTTGCCAAGGAGGCTGAGTATGCAAAGAACGATCAGGTGCTCTACCTTTCGATATCCGGTATAGTTTCAACGCTTTTTGTAGTCAGGGTCTTAGCAGATGAAGAGGTCAGAGAGGCTCTGCATAAGCTTGAATATGAGGGTGTCCACGTTTCGGTCAACGTGGTAGACGGCTTCCTTAATTCCTCGTTTATGTGCAACCTGTTCGGCGTTGATGATTCTATGCTTTATGTGATACCCTTCCGCTACCATAAGATAGTCGAGGCAAAGACTGGCTATAAGGAAAAGGTGACGGCAGGCTGCCTTACCTCGGGCAAGTTCCCGTCGCTTGCTATGCTGGCGGTAATGGCAAGGAACCTCCGTGCTGTCGCAGCTAACGGAATGATCTTCCAGTATGCCGCTGCTGCCCTTGGTGCAGCGCTGACTGTGGGTATGATAGTTTTCAGCAATATCGGCGAGCTCTCGGCGACTGCTGTATGTATCTATCAGCTTATAATGCTGCTTGTGACAGTAGTTTATCAGCATTTCAGAACGATATAAAGCAAAACACATATTTGTGCCACAAAAGCACAAATATGTGTTTTTTGCTTATTTCCTGTAAGCCAGTGCCTTAGCCGCTGTAAGGTCGCTTATAGTTGTTATCTTGATGTTTCTGTAATCGCCGTTAACAATGTGTATTTTTTCGCCTGTCAGCGTCATTACCGAGCAGGTGTCGGTGATCGCAGCACGCTTGTCATCGTCAAGGCTTTCGTATGCGTCCATAAGCCTGTCAAGCATAAACGTCTGCGGGGTCTGTGCATTAAAAAGTGTTTTGCGCTCGGGCACGCTCTGCACACTTACCCCGTCGGGGGATATGGCGATCGTGTCGGTCGCTGCAACGTAAGTGCCTACCGAGCCAAACTGCTTGCAGGCGTCTATGTTTTCCTTTATTATCTTTGGCGTAACAAACGGCCTTACCCCGTCGTGGGTTATAAATATGTGCCCGCTTCTTCCGTACTGCTTTGCTATGATCTCGGCGCACCCGAAAATAGTTTCGTTTCTGTCCTTTCCGCCGTCAATGACCTCTGCTTTATCAAAGGCGTCTGTCTGCTCCTTGATCATATCTCTCAGATACTGCGCCCAGTCCTTGTGGCAGCCTATGTATATTTTGTCTATTTCTCCTACAGCCAAAAACTTTTCCAGTGTATATATGATAATTGGCTTTCCGTTTATTTTTGCAAATTGCTTTGGTATATCGAGCCCCATTCTGCTGCCCGTTCCCCCCGCTGCTATGCAGGCAAATATCATACTCTCACCGCCTTTTTGATGTTTTCTTATCAATATTATAAATCTATTTGCCTATCTTGTCAAGTGAGTTTTTTTACAAAAGAAAAATGCGGCACACCCATGCAGGTATGCCGCATTATATGCCTTAAAAAATTACCGCTCCGCCTATTCAGTAAATGCTACCTCTCTTTCTGACTATTGATACGATGATACCTATTATCAGCAGCAGACCGCCTGCTGCGCCTGCGCCGTAAAAGGCTATGACCATTACTTTGTCGGTCGACTCATCAAGCGGGCAGTATACCTTATTGGGCGTGCCCGGGAGGATATAGCCCTTGTATTCCTCTCCGACATAGGATTTAGCGTTTCTTGTGACCTCTGCGGTGACTGTTTCGCCCTTGTCGTTTATGTAAGCGCCCGTAACTGTCTGCTTGCCCTTGCGCCCCGATTTTATTTCGATAGTCACACAGTCTACTTCAATGCCGTCCTTTTGGTATTTTTCTGTGGTGTTTTTGTGGCTGTAAACAAGAAATGCCGAGATCAGCACCAGTATCACACCCACAACGATAAATGCGGCAGGGTTTACCTTACTCTTCATAAAAATGCCTCCTGTAAATTGCTAATAAGCATTATACCTCAGGCGTGATCGTTTTTCAATAGCCGTTTCATATTTGGTAGGGTTTAGTTCCTGTTTGGTATTTTTAACAGAATATCTGCCACAAACAGCCCGTCACGCTCATAATGATCAAGCGATCCGTCATATTTCTCGCATATCTGCCTGACAGAGCGTGTGCCAAGCCCGTGAGAGAGCTTATCGCCCTTTGTGGTCATAAGCTTTGGGTTGCTTTCCAACACCGAGCTGTCTATGCGGTTTGAAACAATAATGCTGAGATACCCGCGCTTTACCCCTGCTGTAAGCTCAATCTGCGGGCTTTGGGCGCGCTTGCTCGCATCAAGGGCGTTGTCAAGCAGGTTGCCGAGCAGTGCGGTCAGGTCAAACACATCAATACCCGTCTGCTCGGGGAAGGCAAGCTCGCATCTGAAGGCTATGCCCCTCTCATTAGCTAAGGCTATCTTATAGTTTATCAGCCCGTCAAGCTCAGGCACACCTGTTGATATAAAGCTTGTGCCTGCACTAAGGCTCTCGTTCATTCTACCGATATATTCAAGCGCCTGAGAGGGCTCATTACTTTGTATAAGGTGACTAAGCACTGCCAGGTGATTTTTCATATCGTGGCGCAGAAAACGCAGCTTGCTTTGAGAGATATTCATAATTTCAAGCTGGTCGCGGTAGGTCTTGTTTGCGTTTTCTATGCTTTTGAGTGTGATTTGCAGCCGCATTTTGTCAATGAGCTTATCGTAGGTATATATCATAAGAAGGTCTATGATAAGCAGAGATGCCGCTATAAACAGCCCCTTTATATCAATATCGGGACCTATCATTACAGCTATGACTATCGTTGTGAAAATGCTGAGTATCGGCAGGAAAGCTTCTGTCGATATGCCGATACCGCTCTCATCCTTGACAAAAAGTGCGCGGAAAACAAATGCAAGACCGAGGAAGGCTATGCTTTGCAGCGTGTTTGAGGTGGCAAGTATAGAGCTGCCCGCGATCACAGATACTATCCAGTCTATCATCATACCGACTGCGGCAAGGGCGAGTGTGAGAAAGACCATAGTTCTCAGCGGTCGGCGGTACTGGAGCATAATAATGAGCATAGGCACAAGGTTGCTTATCAGATTTAGCAGCGAACTGTCGGTAAAGAGATAGACCGAGCAGTTTACCGCATAATATGCCACATATGTGAGCTTTTCGGTGAGAGGAGAGAGCCTGCTCTCGCCAAGCACAGCCTTAAAAAGCATAAACACCGCATACAGATGAACGGCGTTTGATATAAGATAAAGTATTGTCTCGGTCATTGCTCACCCTCGTTTCTATTTATAAGCACTCATTCACACGCCCCGTATCATTTGCTGATAGGCAAGCTTAAGCGCCTTTATCCTGCTTCTGCTTATGGGGATATTTAGTGTGTTGTCTGCAAGCTTTATCACGGCACTGCTTTTTTCTACCGAGTATATATGCTTAAGATTTACCAGATAGCCCGAATGTACCCTGAAAAAGCCGAAGTTAGCATATTCTTTTTCAAGCCTTGAAAGAGAGCCTGTAAAAGTAAAGGTGTTTTTGCGGCAGTTAGTCATAGTGATAGTGTGACCATGAGATTCAAAAAAAGCTATATCGTTTATCGCGATCCTCAGCTGCCCGTCAAGGTTGTGAAGTACAGTCTCTCTGTGGTCATCGGTGTACTTTTTTATCAGCCTTTGTACGGTGCTGCCAAGCCGCTCGTCAAGCTCTGATTTGCGAAGATAGCCCTGCGCATCATAATCAAAAGCCTCAAAAACATAGTTATCAAATGATGTGACAAAAACGAGCAGAAAGCCGTGGCCGTCATTTCTGAGATTTTTGGCAAGCTCCATACCCGTGCAGTCGGAAAGCTGAATATCAAGGAAAAGTATATCAAAAGAATTTCCGCTTTTGAAAGCATCAAGCAGGGCATTTCCGCTGTTAAACGGGAATATTTCAAACTCAAAGCCTATTTGTGAGAATTCTTCCTCGACCCTGCGGCAAACAAGCTTAAGCATATCCTGCTCATCATCGGCTACGGCTATTTTTATCATCATTTTCACCTCTTTGATAGGGAATATATCAAAAGTATAGCATATTCTCCTGTTTTTTGCAAGTGCGGTCATAACGAAAAAGGCTGTACAGCGCGGTGCTGCACAGCCTTTGATGCTTTTCTTTATATCAGATCATGTCATATTTTTTAAGAAGGTTCTGTATCTTTTCGTGCGGGTCGATAACTTCGGAAATCGACATATCGTGGTTGAGCGTTGTGATAAAGTATGCGATGTATTTAGCACAGTCGACCTCATAGAACCACGGCTTCGATAAAAGCTCGGGGCTGCGGTAGGTGAGGTTTGTACCGAAGACGCCGTCGATAACGCCGTCAGCATACATCTTGTCGAATTTCTCAAAGCCGTTTGTGAAAATAGCGTAGGTAGCATAGCAGTAGATCTTGCCTGCGTTTCTCTTCTTGAGCTCTGCTGCGACCTCAAGCATACTCTCGCCGGAGGATATGATGTCGTCTGCTATGAAGATATCCTTGCCTGTAACATCGTTGCCCATATACTCGTGTGCAACTATCGGGTTTCTGCCGTTAACTACTACCGAGTAGTCACGCCTCTTGTAGAACATACCCATATCAACGCCCAAAACAGATGCGTAGTACATATTCCTGTTGATAGCGCCCTCGTCGGGGGATACTATCATAAAATGCTCCTTATTGGGCTTGAAATCCTTAAGGTTTTTGAACATCGACTTTAGCACCTGGTAGGAGGGGATGATGTTGTCAAAGCCCATAAGCGGAACAGCATTCTGCACCCTCGGGTCATGCGCATCAAAGGTCAAAACGTTCGATACGCCCATTGACTGGAGCTCCTGTAAAGCGACTGCACAGTCAAGGCTCTCTCTGTAGTTTCTTCTGTGCTGTCTGCCGCCGTAGAGGGAGGGCATGATGATGTTTATTCTGTGCGCCTTGCCGCTTGCCGCCTGAATGATCCTCTTAAGATCCTGATAGTGGTCATCGGGCGACATCCAGTTCTCGTGCCCGAAGTAGTCGTACTTGATGCTGTAGTTGCCCATGTCGCACAGGATAAAGAGATCGTTTCCTCTTATAGTCTGCTTGATAAGACCCTTTCCGTCGCCCGAGGAAAATCTCGGACAGTCGGCCTCGACAAGGAAGGTGTCATAATTGTAGCCGGCTTCCTCTGCCCACCTTGTAAGGTAAGAGTTGACCTTCTCGCCAAGGTCGCTTGCACCCTTCATGGCGATAAGCCCTAGGGGAGCAACTCTTGTCTGAACGTCAAACAGTACCTTCTTTTCATTTTGAATTGACATAAATCTACCTCCGTCTATAAATATCTACTGTTATTATACTATAAACTGACACGGTTTACAATAGCTTACCCCTTAAGTTTACATTTTTTTATTGATTTTTGGCATTTTATCAAAATAATAAACCTTTTTGAGCAAAATTTTGCCTTATTAGTTCATAACGCCTGTCTCAAAATTAAAAATATATAAAGTTAAAGCAAAAACCCTTGATATTTTTTCCTTTTTATTATATAATAGGATAGGAAAACTATCGATTTAAAGGAGAATCATGTAATGACAAAGGCAATGAGATTTTTTAACAGCATCAAGGATAAGCGTGTGGCATTTATAGGCGTTGGCGTAAGCCATAACGATCTTATCAAGCTGTTTTTATCTAAGGGTATAAAGGTCGTTATCTGCGACAAAAAGAGTGAGGACGAGTTTGACGAGACGCTTTTTGAGGAGTTCTCTGCAAAGGGCGCAGAGTTCTCTTTGGGTGAGAATTACCTTGATGAGATTTTTAACTGCGATATAGTTTACCGTACACCCGGCTTTTACTATAATAACGAGACCCTGACAAGGGCAAGGCAGGCAGGCGTTATCATAACCAGCGAAATGGAGACCTTCTTTGATATCTGCCCCTGTAAGATATATGCCATGACAGGCTCTGACGGCAAGACTACCACAACGACCCTTATCAGCGAATTTCTTAAGGCTGAGGGCAACCGTGTTCACCTTGGCGGCAATATCGGCAAGGCGCTTTTGCCGATAGTTGAGACTATTGCCGATACTGATATGGCGGTAGTAGAGCTTTCAAGCTTCCAGCTTATATCTATGCGTGAGTCGCCCGATGTTGCGGGTATAACAAATATCACCCCCAACCACCTTAACGTTCACGGAACTATGGAGGAGTATATCGAGGCTAAGACTAATATCTTGAGACACCAGAACGCTTTTTCAAGAACAGTTCTTTCCTATGATAATCAGACGACTAAGGATCTGGCCCCGCTCGTGCGTGGAAGACTCAGCTATTTTTCACGCTATGAAAAGCCCGAGTGCGGCGCCTTCCTGCGTGAGGACGGTATGCTTTGCTATAACGACCACGGCAAGGTGACGGAATATGTTAATAAAGCCGATATACGTATCCCGGGAATGCATAATGTTGAGAACTTCCTTACGGCTATCGCTATGACATACGGCGATGTCAAGCCCGAGACTGTTGCAAAGGTCGCAAAGGAGTTTGGCGGCGTTGAGCATAGGATCGAGTTTGTAAGGGAGCTTGACGGCGTTAAGTATTATAACGACTCTATCGCCTCCAGCCCGACAAGAGTTTTAGCGGGTCTTAGAAGCTTCGATCAAAAGCTCATACTTATCCAGGGCGGCTCTGATAAGGGCATATCCTTTGAGCCTATGGCTGATGATATCTGTGAGCGCTGCAAGCTTCTTATACTTATGGGGCAGACCAAGGAGAAGATACGTGATGCGGTAATGGCATCAAAGCTCTACAGTGAGGGCAGCCCCAAAATTGTGATCGTTGCCGATATGAAGGAGGCTGTCGAGACAGCTCATAAGCTCGCTTCCGAGGGCGATATCGTTTCGCTTTCGCCTGCGTGTGCAAGCTTTGATATGTATAGAATGTTTGAGGAGCGTGGAAGGCACTTCAAGCAGCTTGTTAATGAATTGTAAGGGATAGATCGAATGGATACTTTTGAAATAATAAGCAGGCTTTCCCCCGCCTTCGGCGTTTCGGGCGAGGAGCGGCAGGCAGCTGATGCAGCCCTGGAGCTTCTCTCGCCATATGGGGAGGGTGCCTTTGATAAAAAGACAGGGAATACTGTCTTTTGGCGCTTCGGCCGTGAAACGGACGGGTCTAAAAAAACTGTTCTTTTAGATGCACATATCGATGAGATAGGCTTTATTGTAACCTATATCACCGACGACGGCTTTTTAAAGGTCGCCCCTGTGGGCGGTATCGACCGCAGAATGCTCCTCGCAAGCGAGGTAACGGTCTTTGGCAAGGAATGTGTAAGGGGTGTCATAACCTCAACGCCCCCGCATCTTGAAAAGGATAATAAGCAGCTCCCCGAGGTGAGCGATATCTATATTGATATAGGTTATACGGCCGAAAAGGCAAAAAAAGTCATTACTCTCGGCGACAAGGTAAGCGTAGTCAATGCCCCCGTCAAGCTTCTTGGTGACAGGATAAGTGCTAAGGCGCTTGATGACCGCTGCGGCGTTGCGGCGCTTATCAAAACGCTTGAGCTTTTGAAGGGCGAGAGCCTTGATGTTAACGTCGCCCTGCTTCTTTCCTCTAAAGAGGAGATCGGCGAAATGGGCGCTAAGACGGGCGCATTTGATATCAAGCCCGACATCGCAATAGCTGTAGATGTATCATTTGCCTATACACAGGGTGAGGATAGGGAGGAATGCGGCGAGCTTGAAAAGGGCCCGATGATAGGTATATCCCCTTCGCTGTCAAGAGAGCTTTCACACTCACTTATCGAGTGCGCTGAGAAAAACGGTATACCCTATCAGCTTGAGATAATGAATGGCAAGACGGGCACTAACGCTGATGAAATGACCGTTTCAAGGGGCGGCGTCAAGACTGTGACCGTATCTATCCCGCAAAGATATATGCACACCCCTGCCGAGGTGATCGACACTAAGGATATTGATAATACAGCAAGGCTTCTTGCTTGCTTTATAGGAGGGCTGAAGTAATGGATATGTTTACCGAGCTTGAAGCTCTCTGCAATATAAACGGTATCTCGGGTGACGAGGGGCGGGTCAGAGACTATATCCTTTCGCAGATAGAAGGAAGGTGCGAGGTGACTGTCGACCCTCTCGGAAGTATAATAGCCCTTTGCAAAGGCAAAAAGAAAAGCGATAAAAAGCTTATGATCTCGGCGCATATGGACGAGGTCGGCTTTATAGTAACGTATATAACCTCCGACGGGCTTATAAAATTCGCCCCCGTCGGCGGTATCGACCCCCGCATCGTTTTCGGCAAGCGTGTTGTTATCGGCGATAAGCAGATCTGCGGCGTTGTCGGCGGAAAGGCGCTTCACCACCTTGAGGGCGAGGAAAAGAGCAGGGCTGTGCCCTTTGATAAGCTTTATATCGACATAGGCGCTGACAGTAAGGAGCAGGCGGAAAGGTACGTTTCCCTCGGCGACAGCATCTGCTTTGATAATAACTATATCACACTCGGTAAGGATAGGCTCAAATCAAAGGCTATAGATGACCGTGCGGGCTGCGCTGTTATGCTTGATATGATAAGACAGGGCGTAGAGTATGACACATTCTTTACCTTTGTCGTTCAGGAGGAGATCGGGCTTAGGGGCTCGACCGCCGCCGCATATACCGTAGCCCCCGACTATGCAATAGTCCTGGAGGCGACGACCGCTGCCGATATACCTGCAAGCAGTGATGATAAGCGTGTCTGTGAGCTTGACAAGGGGGCAGTCGTTTCATTTATGGACAGGAGCACGCTCTATGATAAAACGCTTTATTCCCTTGCCTTTGAGACAGGCAGGCAGGAAAATATCCCCGTTCAGACCAAAACAATGGTCGCAGGCGGAAACGATGCAGGCGCTATCCATAGATCACGGGGCGGCGTTATGACTGCGGCGATATCGGTTCCGTGCAGGTATCTTCACAGCCCGTCCTGTGTTATTAGTAAAAACGACCTTGTGAGTGTAAGGGCGCTTGCGGGGGAGCTTTCAAAAAGGATATTTGAACTATGATAACTCAAATCACTTCGCTTGACTCTTTAATACCACTGATGCGGCACGATCACTATTCAAGGCGTATTCGTTCGCATTATCAGGCATACGGCGGTGAGTATGATTTTTGCCGTTTCTTTCTTATCAAAAATGATGAGAAGGAGCTTGGCGTGATCGTGCTTTTTAATTCATCAATGCTTATGTCTACCTTTGAGGGCTGCCGGCTCTCGGAGAGTGAGATCGCAGAGCTTACTATGTTCATATCAATGAACAAGCCTATGTCCTGTGAGCTTGAAAAGGGCTATATCCCCGCACTTTTGGAGGGCTTGCCCGAGTATAAGACGGATAAAAGAACACAGTTTCGCTTTAGGGCACGGGGCGATATGCCAAAGCTTTCGGTAGATGATGTGCCCTCACTTAATGATGTGTACAAAATTCTGGCCTCGTCTTTCCCTGCGATAGCTAACAGCTATGAGCTTTGGCTCACTGATATGTCGCACAGGGTAAGGCGTGGGCTTGCACAGTCATTCCTTTTGGGCGACTATACTACTGCGACGATACAGTATATAATAGACGGAGTAGTGCTTGTCGGGCACGTTGCGACAGTTCCCGAGCAGCGTGGAAAGCTTCACGCAAGAAAGCTGCTCT
>JAFRYW010000247.1 GCA_017442845.1 Ruminococcus sp. | reverse complement strand
TCACTCTGCCCGAGATCGTGATATATCCCTTGGCTTCAAGCTCCTTGTTGAGCTTCTGCACTATCTTATATGCATAGGACTTGGATACATCAAGCTCCCTGGCAACATCTTCTACTCTCATAAAATTTTTATCTGTCATTATGAGTATCTCCTTTCTTCGACTTAACTCTAAATCGTTAAGTACCGATTATATTATACTAAACATTTTGCGTTATGTCAAGACCTAAAATACTAAACAAATTTATTTCTACTATCTTGACAAACACTAAGCGGATATGTTATAATGGATTTGTGAAAAATGGCGGCGCAGATCGTCTGCCGATTGAAAATGGAGGACAACAGTATGGCAATAGGTGAAAGAATCAGGTTTCTCCGAAACCTCAGAGGTATGACACAGAAGTTTTTAGGCTTGCAGGTGGGCTTCTCGGAACGGACAGCCGATATTCGTATGGCACAGTACGAATCAGGTTCACGCACTCCCAAAGCTGACCTTGTGGCACAGCTTGCTGATGCACTGGACGTATCGACCGAAGCTCTGAACGTTCCGAATATCGACAGCTACACCGGGCTTATGCACACGCTGTTTGCCTTGGAGGACTTGTACGGCTTCAAGATCGACCGTCTGGACGAAGAAATATGTATCCGCATCAACAGGCAGAACGGCTCGACCTTTGCCAAAATGACAGGTCTTCTCGAACCGTGGGAGGAAATGGCTCAGAAGTACCGCAATGGTGAGATCACCCGTGAGGAGTATGACCAGTGGAGGTACAGGTATCCGAGGTCGGAGGCGGAGAGGAATGAAGCTGAACGCAGAGCATTGAAAGAGGGGAACAATGGATAAGTGCAGATGTCACCATATTCCCAAAGAAGGCAGCTTCAAAGTCGGAGCTGAGTATGAGTATTCCTATATCATTGACGGTATATATGTGATCGATGATAACGGCAACAGGTTTGATTTCAACGATTATACCTTTCTATGGTATTTCACAAAGCTGTAAAAACAAAAAGAGCTATCCGATTCAAATACGAATCAGATAGCTCTTATCTTTTCAGACAGAATAATTATAACTGTTGCCGATAATCGAGAAATGTTGCCAAATCGTTGCCACTGTTATCATGATAACAGCAGAAACAACGTATTTACGCTGTTTGTAAACGGATTTGCATCATTCCCACTCCACCGTTCCCGGCGGCTTGGAGGTGATGTCATAAACTACCCTGTTGACGTGCTCGACCTCGTTTGTGAGACGGTTTGATATGCGGGCAAGTATGTCATACGGGATCTTTGCCCAGTCAGCAGTCATAAAATCGTCGGTCGTTACAGCACGTATAGCTATCAGGTGGTCGTAGGTGCGGTGGTCGCCCATAACGCCTACCGTCTGAACATCTGGCAGCACTGCAAAGAACTGGCTGAGGGTGTCCTCTATGCCGCTCTTTTTGATCTCGTCACGGAATACCGCATCGGCCTCCTGCAACACCTTTATCTTTTCCTCGGTAATCTCGCCGATGATGCGAACGCCTAATCCGGGGCCCGGGAAAGGCTGCCTCCAGACAAGCTCTCTCGGTATGCCGAGCTTCTCGCCGACACGCCTTACCTCGTCCTTGAACAGGTCGCCCAGCGGCTCGATAACGCCGTCAAAGGTTATGTCCTCGGGCATTTTTACCTGATTGTGATGTGTCTTGATCGTGGCGGCATCGCCCTTGCCGCTCTCTATCCTGTCAGGGTAGATAGTGCCCTGCGCAAAGAAGCCGCCGTCAGCCTGCTTTCTTATCTCCTCCCAGAACACCTTATAGAATTCAGAGCCTATGGTCTTTCTCTTCTGCTCGGGGTCGGTTATGCCCTTAAGCTTGCTGATAAACTGCGCCCCGCAGTTTACCCTTACAAAATTCATATCAAAAAGGCGTGTGAAGGTCTCCTCAACAAAGTCGCCCTCGTCCTTTCTCATAAGCCCCTGGTCTACAAATACGCAGGTGAGCTGCTTGCCTACAGCACGGCTCAGAAGACCCGCCGCAACAGACGAATCAACGCCGCCCGAAAGCCCCAGCACTACCTTCTTGTCGCCTATCTGCTCACGAAGGCTCTCGACTGTGCGCTCGATAAAGTCGTCCATTACCCAGTCGCCCTTGCAGCCGCACACCTCAAAGAGGAAATTGTGCAAAAACTGCTTGCCGAACTGCGAATGTGTCACCTCGGGGTGGAACTGAACGGCATAAAGCTTCTTTGCTGTGTTTTCCATTGAAGCACACGGGCAGTCTGCCGAGTGCGAGGTGATCTCAAAGCCCTCGGGTGCCTTTGCGATAAAGTCGGTGTGGCTCATCCACACTATGCTCTTGTTATCAACGCCTTTAAAAAGCAGGCTTTCAGGCTTGGTATTCTCTATCTCGATCTTGCCGTATTCGCTCTTGACGCAGCTTTCAACAGCCCCGCCGCACATCCACGCCATAAGCTGTGCGCCGTAGCATATGCCGAGCACGGGCACGCCGAGGTCTAAAATATCTTTAGTATAGTGCGGCGAGCTCTCGTCATAAACAGAGTTCGGGCCGCCTGTAAAGATGATGCCCTTATAGCCTGCCGCACGTATCTCATCAAGCGGCGTCTCAAAGCTTTTTATCTCGGCATACACGTTATTGTCACGCACACGCCTTGCGATAAGCTGATTGTACTGCCCGCCGAAATCCAGGACAAGTATTTTTTCAAAAGACATAGGCTTTTCTCCTTTTTTCTTTATAAAAAAGATCGGCACCCATTTCCTTACCGGGTGCTGACCTTATTATAGCATATTCTTTTATGATTTGCAAGCGAGTTTACAAATCGTTAAGAGTTAGGTGTGCCGCCTGCTGCGCCTGGGCGTGCCTTGCGCCCGAAATATTTGACCTTGTAGTATTTCTGCCCCTTCTTCAGGAACACGCTGCCGATAACGTAAGCTATTATCGCAAGCACGCAGAAGATAATGAACTCCGGCTTTATCATTATAAGTGCACCGGGGTCTACCTTCAGGCCGTCTTCCTTGAGCTTTTCAAGAACGGCTATATATGAGCGGTCGATCATCACTGCGAAAATAAGCTGGCTCAGATCGCCAAGAAGCACAAAAGCTGCTGATGACCTTGCACAGCTGTACAGCCTGTTATCATCACCGTCGTTTGTGACAAGCTGCGCAAAGGCTACCGCAAGTGCTATGAGGGCTGCAAAGTATGAAATAAGTGTCAGGATATAAAACACAGTTATCACCGTAACGATAGCCGGCGACATTTCCACCCTGCCGAGGCTTGAATGTGCAAGGTCGATATCGTATTTATCGCTTAGCATTTCGGCAGGATAGCTGCTTTTTTTATCATCATCGTCAAGCTCCTTGCTGCCGGTGATGTTTTTGGCGGTTATATCAGAGCCGATGTCTGTGATGCCGATAAATGAATACGCCGGTTCTTTATCAATGCCTATGGTAGTAAAATCAAAATAAAACATTTTTATAAACGGTGCGGCTATCATCGCTATACATAGTATCAGCGTTAGTATGACAGGCTTCCTGTTCTCCTTATAGTTATATGCTACGAGCCTATCGCCTGACTGCTCGAGAAGGTTCTGCTCCCTTCCGCAGTTATGGCAAAACTGCTGTCTCTCGGTGATCGCCTCTCCGCAGAACTTACAGTGTACGGTCGAATTGACAGGATCCATCTGCTGCTCTCTGCCGCATTTGGTACAGAATTTGAGATACGGGTCACGAGCAGCACCACAGTATTTGCAATACATAACACATCCCTCCCGAAAGAAATTATAACACAAATGCGTTCAATTGTCAACATATGTATTCATAATTCAACTCAGATTATAGTATCCTATACTTGAGGTGATAATATGAACAAACCAATGCTTGACCCTGTGATAGTAGGAAACACCATATCACGGATAAGAAAGCAAAAAGGACTGTCTCAGGAGGTCATGAGCGGCCTTGCAGACATCGGCAGGACTCATCTGAGCGCTATCGAAAGAGGAGAGCGCAAGCCGACGCTTGAAACGCTCTACCGTCTTGCCATAGCGCTCGACATTAAAATGAGCGATATCGTAAAGCAGATAGAATCCCGCTTAGAGCAAGAGCAAACGGCACGCAATATGCCAAAACAATAAAAGAGGTATCGGCCTGTGAACTGCGGTCGATACCTCTTTTATCACACTTAAGGCTCTGCCTACTTAAGCTCTACGTTCCACCCTGCTATTTTTTGCTGTATCAGCAAAGCGTCGGAAATGTCGGCGGAGCCGTCGCCGTCAACGTCGGCGTTTTCAAGGTTTATAGCTACGTTCCAGCCTGCGGTGTACTGCTGTATCATAAGAACATCGGAAACATCTATCTCGCCGCTTTCGTCAGCATCGCCCGGCGTGTGTGCAGCCTTGGGGTAAGCCTTCATAAGAGAGGCAAGGTAGCTTTTGTATTTGACTGTGAGCTCTGTGCGCTCGATAAGGCCGAAATTCTCTGCGCCGACGTTGTAGGCGTTGTTGTCCCACAGCAGCACGGGTATGCCAAGAGCCTTTGCCTGTGCGGTGTAGTCCTCAGCCCACTTGCAGCGCTCGGTGTCGTTACCCTTGTTGGTAGCACCGAACTCGCCTATGTAGCAGGCCATTCCCTTGTCCTTGACCTTGCTCTTTATGGTCGAGAATATGCTTGCAAGCTCTTTTTTCATATCGTCATTATAGCTGCTAACAGCGCCGTTCCCCGTGTTCATAGCGTAGTTGTAGGGTACATATGCGTGTATAGAAACGCCGACCATACCGCTCTCATCAGTCGGCAGCTTGAAGCCTGAAACGATAGCCCCGTCAAGTGAAGCGTCGTAGCCCGGGCACATTATCAGCCTTGTCTTGTTGTTGCCGCCCGATGCCCTGATAACATCTACAGCGTCCTGATTCAGGGTGTTGATGATACTTACAGCAGACTTGACGTTTGAGTTCGGGTTGTTTACGGGGAACCACCACTCGTCACTTGTGCCTGCGAGCCTTGGCTCGTTGAGCGTCTCGAAGATAAGGTGCTGGTCGTAGTCCTTGAAGGTCTCGCTGACCTGGCTCCACACCGCCTTAACAAAGGTCTCCGACTGGCTCTTGTAGGTGCTTGAGGGGTAGAAGAAGTTTGACGAGCCGCTTCTTATGTCGTTGTCGTGGTGAATGTTTATGATAACATACATTCCGTCATCATAGGCGTAATCTACTACCTCCTTGACACGTGCCATATAGCTGGCGTCGATCTTGTGGGTGGTGTTGTTCATATGATGCCCCCACGATACGGGTATGCGTATGCTCGAAAAGCCCTGGTCGTGGACAAACTCTATAAGCTCCCTTGTGGTCTTAGGGTTGCCCCACAGGGTCTCTGAGCTGCTGCCCGAGGCGGGAACGTCAAGGCTGTTGCCCAAATTCCAGCCGATACCCATTCTGTCGAGTATCTGCTGAGGTGTTGTCGCTGCTGCCTGAGTTTGTATAGCGGGCATAGCGGGCTGCGCCGCCGAAAGCATTGCCGCTGCACATACAAGCGAGGTCAATTTTTTGATAAGCTTCATAGTATTTCCTCCAGGTAAGTTTAATATTTTACATACACATTCATCATATCATATATTTATTAACTTTTCAATCATAGCGTATAATTTCGGGATATTGCATAAAAGCAGGGGGCATTTTTTTACATATTAAAAAAAGAAATTTGAAAAAGGCGTGATATGTATAGACTTGCAGTGAAAAATGTAGTATAATATTCTTGTATAATTTTACATATGAAAGGAAGAGCTGTATGTACGAGGAAATAAAAGAGCAAATGGTGGATATTTGCCATAAAATGTGGCAAAAGGGCTGGGTGGCTGCTAATGACGGCAATATCACGGTCAAGGTCGCAGAGGGCAAATATCTTGCAACACAGACGGGAATGAGCAAGGCTTTCATCACAACAAAGAACATAGGCCTTATCGACGATGACTTTAATATTTTAGAGGCAGAGCCGGGCTTTAAGCCGTCAAGCGAGGTCAAGATGCATTTAAGATGCTACCACGACAGGCCCGATGTGGGGGCGGTGGTTCACGCACACCCGCCTACGGCAACAGGCTTTGCCTGCGCACAGATACCGCTTGATGACTACTGCATGATCGAGACTGTTATCGTGGTGGGCTCTATACCGCTCACCCCCTACGGCACCCCCTCGACCTACGAGGTGCCAGAGGCGATAGCGCCGTATTTGCAGGAGCATGATGTAATGCTTTTGGAAAACCACGGCGCACTTACAGTCGGGGCTGACCTTATCACGGCATATTACAGAATGGAAACGCTTGAGCTTCAGGCGCAGATCTCCTTAAACGCAAGGCTTCTCGGCGGCGTTAAGGACATAGACCGTGAGAACATCGACAAGCTTATCGCTATGCGCCCCGCCTACGGCGTTACGGGCAAGCACCCTGGGTACAAAAAGTATAAGAACAAGTACACGGAGTAAGTGAATAGTGAATAATTCAGGTACGGAGGGGATATTGTGACAGATGAACTGCTTAAGGAGTTAGAAGGGCTTGTAGGCTCTGATAATTTTGAAGCCGATATGGAAGAGATAATGAGCAGGCTTCAGGCAGAAGGTGCAGGCTTTGAGATAGTTAAAGATCTGCTCGGCATAATGGAGAGACACCCTCTTGATGATTTTGGTATGCCGGGGGCTATGGTGCATTTTATTGAAGGCTTCTACCCGAAATATGTTCCTCTGCTTGCAGACTCGTTAAAGAGAAGCCCTGCTATGCAGACGGTCTGGATGCTTAACCGCTGTATAAACGGGGTTGAAAACAAGGAGGAATACATAAATATCCTTAAAAGTATTTCTGAAAACGAAGCAGTTGACAAAATGATAAGAGACTCGGCAAGGGAGTTTTATGAGTTTCATACAGGACAGTGAATTAGAATACTTAAAACGAAAGGGTGGGTATTATGCCAAAACAGGTTTTAGCCTTCGACTTCGGCGCATCGGGCGGCAGGGCAGTTGTTGTCGGCTTTGACGGCAGTGCGCTGACATTTAACGAGGTGCACCGCTTTTCAAACGACCCCGTAATGCTGGGCGGAACGTTTTACTGGGACGTGCTGCGACTTTTCTTTGAGATCAAGCAGGGGCTTACCAAGGCAAAGCTCTCGGGCGGGTTTGACAGCGTTTCAATAAACACCTGGGGCGTCGATTTCGGGCTTTTAGATGAAAACGGCGAGCTTGTGCAAAACCCCGTTCACTACCGAGACACCCGCACACGTGGAATGTTAAAGGCAAGCGAAAAATACATATCAAACAGTGAGCTCTATCTTAAAACAGGCAACCAGCTAATGGAGATAAACACGGCGTTCCAGCTTCTGGCCCTTAAGGAGAAAAAGCCGCAGCTTTTAAAGCGTGCAAAAAGGCTTTTGTTTATGCCCGACCTGCTTGCTTACTTTTTAACGGGCAAGGAGGTCTCTGAATACTCTATCGCCTCGACCTCGCAGCTGTTCGATCAGGTAAAGGGCGACTGGAGCTATGATGTGATAGACGCCTTCGGCTTTGACAGGGGGCTGTTTGCACCCGTTGTGAGGAGCGGCACGGTGATAGGTGAGCTAAGCGCCGAGATATGCGAGGAGCTGGGGCTTCCCAAGGTGCCCGTGATAGCAGCCTGCGGGCACGACACGCAGGACGCAGCTGCGGCTGTGCCTTCAAATGAGAAGGACTTTGCATTTCTCTCCTGCGGCACGTGGTCGCTGCTCGGAACCGAGCTTGAAAAGCCGCTTATAAACGAAACTACCCAAAGCTTGAACCTCACAAACGAGGGCGGCTTTGGCGGTACGACAACGCTGCTTAACAACATCATAGGCCTGTGGCTCATTCAGGAGAGCAGGCGGCAGTGGCAGCGTGAGGGCAAGGACTATTCGTTTGCCGATATGGAGAAAATGGCGAGGGAGTGTCAGGGGCTAAAATGCCTTATCGACCCCGACTGCCCCGACTTTGGCACGGCGGGCGATATACCAAAGCGCATAAGAGAATACTGCAAGAAAACAGGCCAGCCCGTACCCGAGAGCGACGGCGAGGTGGTAAGGTGCATCTACGAGAGCTTGGCGATGAAATATGCGTGGACGGTCGAGCGGCTGCAAAAATGCACGGGGCAGAGATATGACACCCTCTATATAGTAGGCGGCGGCACTAAGGACGGCTTTTTATGCCAAATGGCGGCTGACAGCCTCGGGATAAATGTCTCGGCAGGCCCCATTGAGGCAACAGTCCTCGGAAATGCGGCGATACAGCTTATAACGCTCGGCGAGATAGCGGATATGGCACGGGCAAGGGCGCTGATAGCGCAGACCGAGCAGCTGAAGCACTTTTCACCCGACCCCGACAGGGTGGGGGAGTTTGAGCGCAAAAGGGCGTTCTTTGATAAGCTTATAGGATAAAGGGCGGTGTGCAAAAATGGGCAAGGTCATAAAGGTACTGATCATAGAGCTTGTCATCACAGCGCTGCTGTTCGGCCTGGGGCTTATGCTTGATATAAATTTGCAACAGCCCGCCCCCGAGATGAACGGGCACCCGGCTCCTGCGCTCACCTTTATGCTGCCGATAGGCGGGGCAGCTCTAATGGCTGTCATAGATATTATTCTTATCATCAAGGGGATAAAGAGGGCATTTAAGGCAACACCGCACAACCACCGGTTCTGACTTGTGCCATCTGCTTGCCGAATTTCCGCCATAATACCCAATTTTACCTTGTTTTACGCCAGTAAAACTGCGGCAAAAATGGGCATTCTGACGAAAATTCGGCGTGTTCAGCAAAGCTGAACAACCGTATACTGACACACAATGGTCGTGCGGTGTTGCCTTAAAAAGGATAACAGCAAATAATTTCGGCTAAATATATTTTAGGAAGGAAGATGTATAATGGCAAAAAGCAGACTTATCGGCGATTACCCCGTGATAGGTATTCGCCCGACGATCGACGGAAGAAGAGGCTACCTTAATGTCCGTGGCTCACTTGAGGAGCAGACTATGGGTATGGCACAGGCGGCAAAAAAGCTATTTGAGGAAAAACTGAGATACTCAAACGGCGAGCCCGTAAAGGTCATCATAGCTGACACGACTATCGGAAGAGTCGCCGAGGCGGCGGCGTGCGCCGAGAAGTTCAAGAAGGCGGGCGTTGACATTACCCTTACCGTTACCCCCTGCTGGTGCTACGGCTCGGAAACTATGGATATGGACACCCGCACGATAAAGGCAGTATGGGGCTTTAACGGGACGGAGCGCCCCGGTGCTGTATACCTTGCATCTGTGCTTGCTACCCACGCACAGAAGGGCTTGCCAGCATTCGGTATCTACGGGCGTGATGTTCAGGAGGCTGACGATAAGGAGATACCCGCAGACGTTAAGGAAAAGCTGCTGCGCTTCGGCAGGGCTGCTGTTGCGGCGGCAACTATGAGGGGCAAGTCATATTTGCAGATAGGCTCTATCACAATGGGCATAGGCGGCTCGATCATCAGCCCCGAGTTTATCGAGGAGTATTTGGGTATGCGTGTCGAGAGCGTTGACGAGGTCGAGATCATCAGACGAATGACCGAGGGCATCTATGACGAGGAGGAATACAAAAAGGCGCTCGCATGGACAAAGGAAAAGTGCATCGAGGGCTTTGACAAGAACCCCGAGGAGGTGCAAAAGTCCCGTGAGGTAAAGGACGAGCAGTGGGAATTTGTTGTCAAGATGATGTGCATAATCAAGGATCTTATGAACGGCAACGACAAGCTTCCCAAGGGCTGCGAGGAGGAGGCTGTAGGCCATAACGCTATCGCAGCGGGCTTTCAGGGGCAGAGACAGTGGACTGACTTCTACCCCAACTGCGACTTCCCCGAGGCTATGCTCAACACCACCTTTGACTGGAACGGCGCAAGAGAGCCCTATGTTTTCGCAACGGAAAATGATGTGCTAAACGGCATTAGTATGCTGTTTATGAAGCTGCTCACAAACCGTGCACAGATCTTTGCGGACGTGCGCACATACTGGTCGCCCGAGGCTGTTAAGAGGGCTACGGGCTATGACATCGAGGGCAAGGCGGCGGCAGCCGGCGGCTTTATACACCTTATCAATTCGGGCGCTGCCTGCCTTGACGCAAACGGCGGCGCTAAGGACGAAGCAGGCAACAGCGTAATGAAGCCCTGGTATGAGATTAAAGACAAGGACATTGACGCTATCATGGCAAAGACGACATGGAACCCCGCAGACCTCGGCTATTTCAGAGGCGGCGGCTATTCATCACGCTTTGTTACCGACTGCGAGATGCCCGCAACTATGATAAGGCTCAACCTCGTAAAGGGCTTGGGGCCTATGCTTCAGATCTGTGAGGGCTATACAGTCAAGCTCCCCGATGATGTAAACGACAAGCTATGGAAGAGGACAGACTACACATGGCCCTGCACCTGGTTCGCACCGAGGACAGACGGCAAGGAGGGCAGCCCCTTCAAGACTGCATATGATGTTATGAACAACTGGGGTGCAAACCACGGCGCTATCAGCTACGGGCATATAGGTGCAGACCTTATAACCCTTGCATCTATCCTACGCATACCTGTGGCCATGCACAATGTTCCCGAGACGGATATTTTCCGCCCCGCTGCTTGGAACGCCTTCGGTATGGACAAGGAGGGCGCAGATTTCAGAGCCTGCGCAAACTACGGCCCGCTTTATAAGGGATAAAGAGGCATAAAAATAAAGCCTGCGAGCGTTTTCTGCTCGCAGGCTTGCTTTTTATTATACACCGCTTTTGAAAATGTGTACCTATGATAAATAGGAATTTATCTTAGTAGGTAATAGGTAATAGGGAATAGGTAATAGGTGAGGTGCGCCTGCGGCGGCTGCCCGAATGGGCATTTGTCGGCGCAGCCGACACCATACTTATTACCTATTACCTATTAACTATTAACTATTAACTAGCGGAGCGAAGCTCCGCTAAATCCCAATTTATCGAAGCTGCACAAAAGTAAAAGGGGAGTTATCATTTCAGATCCCGAGGCCTTCAAAGGCATCGTTCAGCACCTTTGCGGAGGAGAGGAACTTCTCCTTCTCGCTGTCGGTAAGCTCAAGCTCTACGATCTCCTTGACGCCGTTTCTGCCGATAATGCTCGGCACGCCGATGAACACGCCCTTTGTGCCGTACTCGCCCGAAAGCTTTGCCGACACGGTGAGCACGCTGTTCTCATCGCCCAGTATTGCTTTTACTATTCGGGTAAGGGCTATGCCTATGCCGTAGTAGGTAGCGCTCTTAGCCTCGATGATCTTGTAGGCAGCGGTGCGTACCTCCTCCTCTATGCGCTGCATACCCTCGTAGGTGTAGCCGTTTTTTTCATCGTCCAAAATGCCCTGAACACGCTTTGTTGCAAGCATCACCTGCGAGAGCGGAACGAACTCGGAATCGCCGTGCTCGCCGATAACGTATGCGTGAATGTTCTTAGGGTCAACGGTAAAGTAATCGCCCAAAAGATAGCGAAGCCTTGCCGTATCAAGGCTCGTGCCCGTGCCGATGACCTTAGATGCGCCGAAGCGTGAAAGCTCATAGGTCACCCTTGTCATAATGTCAACGGGGTTTGTGGCGACAACGAATATGCCGTCAAAGCCCGACTTTACAACGGGGGTTATGATCGAGCGGAAGACCTCGGTGTTGCGCTTTAAAAGGTCAAGGCGTGTTTCACCCTCCTTTTGAGCGACACCTGCTGCGATGACAACAATGTCAGCGTCCTTGCAGTCGCTGTACTCGCCGCAGTAGATCTTCATATTCGATTTTGCGAAGGCAAGCCCGTGGTTCAAGTCCATAGCCTCGCCTATCGCCCTTTTCTTGTTTACATCGATAAGCACAAGCTCGTTGCATATACCGCCCTGATTTACAAGCGAGTATGCAAAGCTCATTCCTACCATGCCCGTGCCGATGAGCACGACCTTTCTTTTATCGGTGTTCATATATTTTTCCTCCTGATCCTATTATTGTATCAAGAATATTATACCAAATTACTCTGATTTTGTCAACAAAAGAAAAGTTGATAAATGCTTTTGTGACGCTTAAATATTTCATAATAAAAATATTCAAATATGTTGTTTGCTACGGTAAGCCAAAATGCATAGATAATTATTATCAGAATGATCGCAAAGCGCATATATGAGTGCTGCTCTTTATGAGTTTTGAGCGGCTTTACAAAGAAAATCATCACCGCCGCAGCCCTGACCGAGCCGAGCAGCAAAAACACAGTTTGCAGATCTGTCAGGTGAGGGAAAAGCCTTCCCCCGCACATTGCCGCCCAGCACATAAAGGCATAATTGACAGCTAAAAACCACAAAAACAGCAAGGCTTTTTTATTCCTGAGAGCTTTCATATGATCACTCCTCACCACACAACTATCGATGATGCGAAGAGCCACGGCGTTGTTATTATCGCAAAGGCAAGGGCGAACCACCTGCGCTCACTCTCATCGTCAAATGTTTTTTTGAAGGCTGTTTTGCTGTCAAAGATGTAGATAAGCACCGATGACAGCACCATACACGCCGCCACGCACAAAACCGCCAATGGATCGACCCAGGGGTTTAGCATTATCGCCGAGGCGGCCTTGTGGGCGCCTGCTGCATCAAGCAGCACATCAAGAATGATAAGTGCACCGCCGCCTATTAGATCTGAAAGCATACCGAAAGCCCACACCTTTAAAATGCAGCTTTTCCATATTGCCTTTTTGTTTTGCTTTTTCTTTATTTTGAGCAAAACCGCCAAGACTATGCCGTCGATAAGAAAATTGCCCGCAAGCGTCGGCAGCCACATAACGGGCAAAGCGAGCAGCAGCCACAGCGGCATTATCATATTGTAAAGGCGAACATCGTTTTTCATTTTGAGCTTTCCCTTTCATATTCAGCCGCCGCAGCCCTTGCAGCGTCAAGGTCGAATGACGAAAAAACGTGCCTGTCATCATCGGTGAGCACCCTGTAGTGGCGGGAGATGTAGTTTCGCTGTATATGCCAGCCGCTGCCCTGCTCGGTCTCCTCCCACCAAACTCGGCCGCCCATTGTTTTGGGGTATTTTGGCTGCACTCTCTCGAAGGCGAGGGCTTTTAGAATATCCTGCATATCGCCGCCGAAGGTGTTTTGCAAAACGCTGCTTTGCGAAAACAGCGAGCACAGCGCCACAGCCCCCGTCCACCCGAGCGACCCACGCCCCTTCTCTACCCCGACGAGAGTTTTTTTCGATATGCCGATACACGCCGCCATTTCGTCCTGCGTCAGCTCATATTCTGTTCTGACAAGCTTTAGCTGCGTGTCAGCCCTCTGTATGTATTCATCACGTGTCATAGTAAATTCACTCCTTTAGTGTAATTTTACACTATTTGAGCGTATTTGTCAAGAGGCTGATCAAAAAAATAGGAAAAAAGGAAATTTTTTTAAAAAAACACTTGACAAGAGATTTTCAATGTGATATAATATTATCTGTCAAGCGGCAGTGCTGGAATAGGCAGACAGGCACGTTTGAGGGGCGTGTGTCTTTGACGTATGGGTTCAAGTCCCATTTGCCGCACCACTTAAAAGCCTTGAAACTACACGGTTTCGGGGCTTTTTGTTATGCTTGGAAACAGCGTTTGTCCATCGCTTGTCCATTGTTGTATCTTCGTGCAGCTTTTAACCTGCCTGCGTCTTTTTCATTGTTATCTTGGGCGGCTCGGTCGGGTCGGGCTCGGACTTCTTTTTGGAGAAGTCGAGGACGTTCGCTATTGCATCTCCTGCCCTTGCCTGCGCTTGCTGAAACGTGTGGCAATAAATGGTGGTCGTCGTTCCGATAAACGCTATGTCCTAACGCGCTCGACACCGCAGCCGCGTCAACACCCTCGTTGATGAGCGAGCTGGCATAAAAATGACGCAGGGAGTGTATGTCGCAGAAGCGGAAGTTGTTTTTCTCGCAAAACCTCATGAACCATATATAAGGTGTGTTGTTGTTCATGGGCAGACCACAGTCCTGCACGAACAGGCGGTCGGTGTACGTCCACGCCGTCCCCATCGCGATACGCTGCTTGTCCTGCACCGACTTATAATCTTTCAGCAAGTCCATGACGAGCTGTGGGAATTTGAGCGAGCGCTGAGACTTCTTCGTTTTCGTCGTGTCGGTATAAGTGCCGCGAGCCTTCGTATAGTTCGACGTGCGCCTTACGCTGATGACGTTATTATCAAAGTCAACGTCCTTCCATTCCAACCCCAACAGTTCTCCCCGGCGGAATCCGCTGTAAATTGCAAGCGTGAAGAACGTGCGGTACTTTATCGGAGCCTTTTCCAGGAGAACAAAAAGCTGTTCGACCTCTTCAAGCGTATAGATTTCCTTCTCCTTTTTCTCGCCCTTCGGCACGCTGACCTTCGCGCAGGGGTTCTCCGAGAGCATATCCATCTTGACCGCGTACCCGAACACGTCACTGATGAAGCTCAGGTGATGAACGACGGTCTTTCTCGAAAGCGGTTTCCCGCTGCGGAGATTCTTCCCGTTCTTTGCGAGATCATTGATGAACTGCTGAATCTGCCTTGCGGTTATCTTGTCAAGCCTCATGTGTCCGATAGCGGGGTAAACTCGGGTTTTTAGATTGTTCATTCTTTCAAGCGAGGTGCTGCGGAGATTAAGCTCCGCATATTCCTTGAACCACTGCTCGGCGAAATCCTCAAACTTGATATTGGCACTTGCTTGTCCGTTAATACAACGTTCCTCGAACAGAATAGCCTGCTTCTGAACTTCCTTTTCCGCCTGCTTCTCGGTCATGCCGGCAGGCGGGCGCCACGTCATCGAGCGCGAGATCTGCTCACCCTTAGCGTTATAACCGCAGCCGACTCTGATCTGATATGTATTTCCTCTTTTTCTTATGTTTGCCATGTCTGATTCCTCCTTATCAGACCCATGACATCTCTACACTTCCATTATACCACGTTTCGCATGGTAAAGCAATACAGCGATTGCGTTAAATTTCTGTGTACAGCGCGGGGTCTGGAATTGTTCTACCTACTTTTCTTCCTATTATAAAATGGGTGCAGGAAATGATCGAGCTTTTCTTTCAACCCGAGACTATCAATAAACTGTATGACCCTATCATATTTCGCCTTGAGCGCAGAGAGTTGATCTGTCAGCCCCCGCACTTGCGACCTCAATTTATCTATCGTCTTATGGAGTGCCGACCGCTCGTCCACCCATAAGGCTTTTTCTTTGTTGAGGGCTTGCAGTATCTCGTTCAGGCGATATATCTCGTCATCTTTTTCAGACGAATAATGTTCGGCAGCCAACTCCTTTTTTGCGAGTTCAACTATGCTGTTATAGTCCATTTCCGACAGCGTGACCTTGTCCCCGAGCATGGAGCGTTTAACGTTAATGCTGTCAATATCGCTGATTTGCGAGACTTTTTCGGTGGTCACGAGCAACAACTGCTGATTGACAGCAAGCTGTTCATTGGTATTCTGTAACTCGGCGGATTTCACTTCAAGGTCGGCATCGATCTTTTCCACGGCATCGGACTTCTTCGCATACTCTTTATCAAGCCTCTCGATAGCATTATCAGCATCACGTAGGACACGCTCGGTTGACTCCAACTGATGCTGAGTACACTCGACTTTGTTTTCCAAGAGAGCAACTTCCCTTGCCCTCATCTTCTTTTTATAATCGAGAACGTCCAGGTGCTGCTCATGCGTGCCGAGCCTCTCCCACTCGATACCGTAGCCCTGCATTGTGTCGGCAAGTATCTGCTTTTCATGTTCGACCCACTGCATGGTGCAGGTCTTGTTTTTGCCCTCACCCTTGAACCCCTGCTGCTCCAGAGCCTTCGACAGCGAGTTGCGCGTAGAAAGCCCTCTCGTTTGATTCGTGGCAAACGGAATAAAATTGATGTGGACGTGGGGCGTTTCCTCGTCAAGATGTATCACCGCATTAAATACTCTGATATGCGGATTGCGCTGCTGAAATCCATCGACAAAATGCCGCAGAGCTTTTGTCGCGAGGACGGCTTCGGGACTGCCGCAGTGGGTATCCTCTGTGTTGCCGATCTGGAAGATCACCTCATAAAATGGCTTCTCCTGCTTGCTTCGGTTGATGTGCTCGTAGTAGTTTTTGATGCGGCGGTCTTTTCGCTTTTGCCGAGCATTATAATCATCAAGCGCCTTATCGAAAAGTTCGTGATATACGGTTTGAATATCTTCCTTGACAAGAGTTATGTTTTTATGCGTGCGGCTCTTATCGACATTAGGTGCGATAAAATCTCGGTTGTTATGACCTATACTACCCTTGTCGATGCGTCCGCTTATGCTTCTCTTAATATGCATTTCTCCTTTCGTGGGGGTACGAAGTTTTCGCTGAAATCGACTGACACTATCAACGCAAAGATACTTTTGTCACTCCTGAACGGAGCGACAAAAGCCTTTGCGGCAGCGGTTCCTCTGCACCCCTTTTGCGCGAGCTGTCGCTCGCTTTTCTCATCAGGCTGCCGCCCGATTTTCTTATGCGCACACTGCGCCGAGATATTTCAGCAGGCTGTCCTTGCTGACGAGAATCTTCCCGCGAGTACCTTGCCCGCACCTTATGTATCTCACCTTACCCTGCTTCACGAGCATTCGGACGGTATGCTCGGTCAGACCAGTTACAAGCGCAGCGCACTCTTTGACCGTCAGCATTTCGGGCAGCGCAGGCTTGCTCACAGTAATGGTCGGGGTATCATCCTCGACGGGTATCATCTTCTCCAACAATGCGGACACCGCCGCAATAATTTCTCTCTTTTGTTTAATCGTCAATCGCAATCTCCTTTCGTTTTGCTATCTCCTCAATTTTCTCCAGCATATCGAGCTGCTTGTCCTCGCTAAGCTCAAATCTCAGCCAACGGACAAGTGTCTGCTCCGATATGCCGAGCTCGTGCGCCAACTCCCAGTGGCGGACACCTCTTACTTTAAGTTCATCACGAACAATCTTGTTAGCCTTTGCCATGTTGCATCTCTCCCTTTCATTTTTTACGCCGAAGTCCGTACTCTAACGCTGAGTGGAAAGCGAAGAAAGATAGGGCTACGGCTGAATTACTGCGTAAAAAGGCGTGGTATTAGTGCTAATATCACCCTTCATTATCTATTATATCAGATAAAAGGGGCTCATGCGGTATATTCCAAAATCCGAATTTTTTCTTGATTTGGAGCCTAAAATTTCATATGTGGAATGACGTGGCGTAAACCTACCGATTCTCACTTTAGTTGATTTTTAATCATCAAATAAGTGATTGACCTTCCCGGAAAATCTGCTATAATAATTATAACGACGTCGGAATAAAACATACGGAGGTAACACTTATGAACATAAATTTCAGCGAGGTATTTAAGAAGCTTCGCCGTGAGCATGAGCTTACACAGGAGCAGGCTGCCGAGGCTTTCTCGGTATCGACGCAGGCGGTCAGCCGCTGGGAAAACGGTCAGACAAGCCCTGATATATCGCTTTTGCCGATAATCGCAGAGTATTTCGGAGTGAGCATTGAAACGCTGCTTGGTGTGGACAGCGAAAAGCGCAGGGAGAAGCATGAGCAGTATATGAACGACTTTGAAGCGGCAATAAAAAGCGGCAGAGTGAACGACTGCATAGAGATCGCCCGTGCGGGGCTGAAGGATTTTCCCCACAGCTATGAGCTGATGAACGCCTTAATGGAAGCACTGTTTAAGTCAGGCGAAAAAAGTGCGGGAAATCCCGATTGGGAAGAAAACAGGGAGAAACACAAGCAGGAAATACGCAGTCTTGGTGAGAAGATACTTTCAGGCTGCACCGATGACGATCTGCGCCTCAGAGTAAAGATAAGGCTTGCCAATCTTTACTGTAATGACTTTAACGATCTTGAAAAGGGAAGAAAAATACTTGAGACTTTGCCGCCAATAGAAAGCTGCTATGATGAGAATATCCAGTCAGCGCTGCGGGGCGACGAGCTGCTTGACCATTACGGAAGACGTATTTGCAGCTCGGTGGGCTGTCTGCAATATTACATTCAGGCGATGATGATAGAAGGCACGGGTATTGATCCTGTTTATACCGCTGAGGAACGCATAAGGCTTATGAAGGTGATAGAGGATATTCAGGCTCTTGTGTTTGACGAGGGGGACAATGGATTATTCAATTTAACAGTTTCAGAGAGATATTTTGAAACTGTGATACCCGACCTTATCTCGCTTGACAGACTTGATGAAGCCCTTGCCTATAGTGAAAAGGCTTGCGACTATCTCGAAAATTACTATGAGCTGCCCGAATGGTACACCTACACTACACCGCTTGTACGAGGTTCGGTGGGACAGACAATATGGCATACGGCAGATTCTCGCTCTCGAGCGCAGATAATTCTTGATGATATGCTGAGCAAGGAGTGCTATTCGGCTCTTAACGGTAATGAGAGATTTGCGAAAGTCAAAGAGAGGATAAATAGTTTAGATTGATTATCGCGGCGTACCTGCCTCAGCGGGTATGCCGCATTTTTCATGAAAAAGTACAGTTGTATAAATTCTGAATATCTGCTATGTTATAATTGGAATAGAAAAT
>JAFRYW010000246.1 GCA_017442845.1 Ruminococcus sp. | reverse complement strand
CAAGTGCCTCTCAACGCTCGAGCACAGGTGTGCAGAGCTGTGCGAGAGCCTTAACAGCAGCTATGCCGATGAGGAGCACAGGTATAAGATCTCCGTCAGCGTGGGCGCAGCCCTCTACCCGCTTTCGAGCAACACCTATGAGGGGCTGCTCGGCAACGCCGACGAGGCGCTAAGGTCTTCAAAGCAAAAGGGCGGCGGCTGCTTTACCGTTTACAGGAGAACTGAAAAGGTGAAGGACGGTGACGGTCAATGATAAGGCTTAAAAAGGCTGCGTCGGCAGCGATAGCGGCTGTTATGCTCACCCTCTGCTGCTCCTGCACGCAAAACCTTGACAGCTACGAGCATAATTCCAACACAAAGCTCTCCTTTTCCTGGTGGGGAAAGGACGTAAGGCACAGATACACCACCGAGGCGATAGAGATCTTTGAAAGCGAGAACGAGGGCATATCCGTCTACCCACGATACGCCGAATGGGCGGGCTATAAGTCAAGAATGGATACCAAGATCCTTTCGGGCGACGAGGCCGACGTTATGCAGATGAACTTCGGCTGGCTCTATGAATACACCGGCAACGGGTTTGAGTTCTACGACCTCGAAAAGCTCTCGGATATTATAAACCTTGACAGCTTTGACGAGAGCGTTCTCGACTACGGCAAGATAGACGGCAAGCTCATCGGCATACCTATCTCGATGAATGCACAGACCGTTTACCTTAACAAGACCCTGCTTGACAGCTACGGCATAGCCGAGCCGAAAAGCTGGGAGGATTACTTTGCGGCGGCAGGGGTGCTCGGCAAGGACGGGCTTTATATGCTAAGGCTCTCAAAAAGCTCGGCATGGCACTTTTGCATAGCGTATGCCGAGCAGGAGACCGGCAAGCGCTTCCTTGACGGCGAGGGGAACATAGGCTTTGAGCCACAGGACATCAAGGTGATGTTCGATTTCTATAAGGATATGCTTGATAAGGGCGTTACAAGGCTGCCCGATGACCGTGACAGGAAGGATCTTGAGGACGGCAAGGCGGCGGGCACGGTAATGTGGATCTCAGACGCCGAATATTACGTGGCCCCGTGCAGAGACAAGGGCAACGAGATCCTGGTGGCAGACTACCCGGAAAAAAGCGGTGCGGAGGTCTACGGCTGGTACGCAAAGCCCACCTCGTTTTACTGCATAAGTAAAAATACCAAATACCCCGAGGCGGCGGCAAGGCTAGTTGAGTTCTTGCTAAGCTCCCGTGAGATGAGCAAGCTGAGGGGGCTTGAAAACGGAGTTCCTGCGAGCAAGAGCGCTTTAGAGGTGCTTGAAGCGAACGATATGATCGACGGGATCCAGCAGGACGCTGACAATATGAGAAAAAAGCACACCCCGTCGGTAAAGCTGCTCTCCCCCTACACGGAAACGGCGGCGTTTATGGAAAAATTCGATGAGCTGATAAACGAGATAGTCTCTGGCGACAAGGACACGGCTGCAGCAGCGCAGGAGCTTTACGAGCTCGTGAATGAAACGCTTGTTGAGGCTTAGAACACTTAAGGCAACATTTGATTTTGGAGGAATAGATAAGACATGGCAAAGAACCAAATACCAAGGAGCAAATCACTCGGTGAGAACCTGGCGATAAAGGCGAGGAGAAAGAGAATAATCCTCTCTGCGGCGGCAGTTATCGTTGTGGGGGGCATAGTCACCTCATTTATCACCGTAAAGAAAAATCAGGAGCAGGACAGGATAGCAAGGGCGAAAAACGCAGTTGCGCTGCTTGACACCAATACGCTCATAGGCGAGCCCGACTTCCCCGATGACGGCGACTGGGACGGCGACGGCGTAACAAACAAAAACGAGGCCTCACAAAAAACAAATATACAGAGCGAGGATACAGACGGCGACGGCATATCCGACGGCGACGAGCTCGCCCTGGGGACAGACCCGCTCAAGAACGACACCGACGGCGACACGCTGCTTGACGGCTATGAGATCATGGTAGGGCTAAACCCCCGCAGCTCGGCGACCACGGACGGCAAGTCGGATTCGCAGCAGGAGGTAAGCGTTACAAGATCTGAGGGGCAGATCACTGTAGACCTCAAGGGCACCGCCAACATCTGCAATACAACTGTCGAGGAGCTTGATCTTTTCGGTATAGCGGTCAACGGCTCTATCGTCAGCAAGGCGTATGACGTTTACGGCGAGTATAATTTCAAAAGCGCCACAGTCACCTTCAAGCTGGACACAGAGAAGATACAAAATCTCGGCCTTAAGCCCGAGGATCTGACAGTTTTGAGCTTTGACTCATCTACCCTTAAATATGAAAAGGTCGATTCAAGGGTCAACACGGCGGATAACACGATCTCTGCCGACATAGACAAGTTCACGACCTATGTTGTCGGCGTTGAAAAGACCGCAAACCAGCAGGCGACCACGAGGATAGCCTTCCTTGTTGATGACTCGGGCTCGATGTATTCAAAGAGCTTCGTTCAGGACACCTTCACAACGCCCGAGAACGACGTTGACTTTAAGAGGATAGATTTTGCAAACTCGCTTATCGATATGATCAAGGACAATGTTGAGATAATGATAAGCAAATACACCGCAGAGTATACAAACCTCGTGCCGTTCACAACGGACAAGAGCAAGGCTTCATCAGCACTTGACAGGATCAGGAACGAAAGCTTCGGCGAGAAGAACTTTACCGGTACATACAGCCAGAAAGCACTCGAGAGCTGCCTTGCAGAGTTTACGCAGAGCGCTGACAGCTCATACAGAAATATAGTTGTAATGCTGACAGACGGCCAGTCGGACGAGGTGAGCCCCAAGACCGCACAGCAGCTTGCAGCACTCGCAAAGAAGAAAAACATCATTATCCTCACAGTCGGCCTCGGAAAGAGCGTTGACAGAGAATGGCTCCAGGAAATGGCGAGCGAGACGGGCGGAAAATACTTCACCGCATCTGACGCAAATGCGCTGGGCGATGTTTACAAGCAGATCGAGACAGCGCTCAATTACGATATAGTAAACTACAACGACACTACCGACAGCGTAAGGGGTTATTCGCTCTTCAACACAAACTTCACCCCCGACGCAAACGGCTTCGCATTCAAGAATTTCAGAACGACTACCACAAGAAATATGGACTTCGGCATGGCGCTCATGGCAAGAGACTGGTACCTGGGCAACGTCAAAATGAGCCTGCCCGATGTTGACCCTAAGGACGATGCCAAGGACAAGGTAAGCGCCGAGGGCTACGACCTCTCGGGCACAAAGTATGCTGACAAGTACAACTCAAACGACCCGCTCTCAAAGATCACGGTAAGTGCGCTCAGCAGCAAGTTTGCAAATGTTTCAGAGTATCTTGACTATGACAGCTCCGGCTCGGTATTGCAGGTCGAGCCTTCTGTCAAGAGCGATGCCGAGGACAGCGGCTGGAAGGCTATAGAGTATGAGATCGAGGGGCTTGAATGGCCGAAGGTAGAGTTTTTGGCACTCGACATAGCAAAGGGCGCCGAAAAGATCGCCAAAGCATATTCAAAGGACGAGCTTGAGTTCCTAAAGGCACTCTACCACTACAACGCTATGCAGTGGGACGACAGCAAGGACGAATACAACCTGATCGGCGGCAGCGAGGGCTTTGAAAGGCTTCAGCAGCAGCTGAGCAAGGGCGTGCCGGTAGTTACGATCATCGACAACAGCCACGCTGTTAATGCCATAGGCCTTATACAGGATTCTGACAACCACAACGAGTATGTTTTACAGATCTACGATTCAAACCACCCGAACGACATTCAGAAGATATACATCACCAAGAACCTGGGCGGCGTATTCGACATCTCGGGCGACAATGCGGCCTTCAAGGACACAAAATTCACCTTCAACGCCACCTACGAGGGCAAGCAGGTAGGCTTATCCTTCACAGACGTTGAGGCACACTAAGCATCAAAACAAAGGCGCTGCCGTTAGCACACGGCGGCGCTTTTTTATTAGGTAATAGGGAATAGGTAATAGGTAATAGGTGAGAAGCAGCTGCGAAGGGGGTCTGGGGGGCACTTGCCTACTGCGAAGGCAGGCAAAGCCCCCCGATAGCCGCCGCAGGCGGCTTGCCCCTCGAAGCAATGAACCAAGCCTTATCTTATTGCTTGTTATGCAGGCTTTTATGCTTGTTTCACGCCCAAAGCTAAGTTAAGAGTCAAAGCTTGTCTCACGCCCTATTTCGAGGGCTTTGCGGTCGCCCCCGAACCCCTTCGCAGCAGCACTGCAAAAAAATTTTTCCTCTCCCTCTTGACGAATGCGAAAATATAGTATATACTGTATATATCGTATATGAACGGTATGAACATATATTTTTTAAAAAATTGTTGACGAAATCGTTTTTGTATGGTAAAATAAGCTTATGGGAAAATATTATATTTTATGGTTATCCCTTTGACACACCACAGTTTTGCCCCCAAACCCTCGCTCACGGCGAGCTCGGGAGAGTATGGGGAGGGCTTCGCCCCGAACCCCGTTATCTAAGGCATTTTAATTGGTGTGTCAAGTATATAACCATAATTATATTTTAAAGGGAGAGTGGAAATATGGATAAGGTATTGGAGGTCAAGGCGCTTTCAAAGCAGTATAAGCCCGGTGTTTATGCTTCCGAGAAGGTGAGCTTTGATGTCAATAAGGGCGAGATCTTCGCACTTATCGGCCCCAACGGTGCGGGCAAAACTACTACTATAAGAATGATAGCTACCCTTTTGAAGGCAACAGAGGGTGACGCTGTCGTGGCAGGGCACAGTATTCTTACGAGCCTGAAAAGGTCAGGGAGAATATAACCTACCTTCCCGACGAGGCGGGCGCTTATAAGAATATGAAGGGTATAGACTACCTCAAATTCATGGCGGGCATATATGCCCCCGATAAGGCCAGCGCCGACACCTATGTCGAGCGTGCTAAGGAGATCTGCGGGCTTGGCGACAGGCTAAACGATAAGATTGGCGGCTATTCAAGAGGTATGGCAAGAAAGCTGCTTATAGCACGTGCAATAATGCCGCAGCCTGCACTTGCGATATTTGATGAGCCGACCTCGGGGCTTGACATCATAAACGCCCTTGAGGTAAGAAGAATGCTAAAGACCCTTGCGGCCGAGCAGGGAATGAGCTTTTTGCTCTCGTCACACAATATGCTTGAGATAGAATATGTTTCCGACAGGGTGGGCATAATCGCTAAGGGGCACCTTTTAGAGGTTGGCAAGCCCAGAGAGCTTATCGAAAAGTATGATGCCCAGAACCTTGAGGAGGTATTTGAAAGGGTGGTGAAGCAGTAATGAAATTTATGCATCTTTTCAAAAAGGAGCTTAAGGAAATGCTGACTATCACCACTATAATGACAATGATATTCAGCGTAATGGTAATGATAATGGCAGGCGAGGCTATGTCGGGCGCTATGGAGGAGGCAGAAGAAGAGAGCGGCTCTATAACGATCTGCAGCCTTGACGACACCGAATTTACCAAAGCGGTGCTCAATTTCTTGGAAAACCCCGCAGGCGGGGAAAAGAATGAGGTAAAATACGTCGAGATAAAGGGCGATGACTACTCATCAGAGCTTGACAGGCTTGATATAAAGAATGTGGTGATAATCCCCGAGGGGTTTGCTGCACATATCGAAAACAGTGAGCAGGCAGAGCTTTTGTACATCACAAAGATGACCTCGCTCTCAACTATGTCAAACGTATCGACGGGCTCTTCAAATGCGCTGAACCTTATAAATGCGGCTGTTAAGAGTGCATTCTATTCCTCCAAGGTGCAGTCGGGCGCTTTGAAGGATAACGAGGTGACAATGCTTGAAGCCCCTATCAAGGTAGAGGAAAAGACTATCGTAAACGGCAAGAGCGAGGATATCGCAGCGACTGTCATCATAGCCGCAACGCAGATGAGCAATATGTTTTTGCCGATAATGGTATTCGTGCTTGTGATCTATTCCTCGCAGATGATCCTGAACGCAGTTGCTAACGAGAAAATCGACAAAACGCTTGAAACGCTGCTGTCAGCACCTGTTTCAAGGCTCTCGGTGCTTACTGCAAAAATGCTCGCAGCAGGTGTTGTTGCGGGGCTAAATGCGATAGTTTATATGTACGGCATGAGCAAGATGACCGAGAGCGTTTCAAGCATGGCAGGTGACATCGACGGGCTTGACAAGATCTTAGAGAACCTGGGGCTTACCCTTTCGGCGGGCGACTATGTGCTCGTAGGGCTTCAGATGTTTATGACGATACTTATCACACTTTCTATCTCGCTCGTTCTCGGCGTGCTCGCTAAGGATATAAAGAGCACACAGTCATACATCATGCCTATAATGATAATGGCTATGATACCCTATATGCTCTCGATGTTTGTAGATATTTCGACACTCAGCCCTGTGCTCAAATATGCGGTATATGCTATACCCTTTACGCACACGTTTATGGCAACACAGAATGTAATGTTCGGCAATATGACGCTCTTCTGGGCGGGGTTTGCATATCAGGCGGTGCTGCTTGTTATATGTATGAGCTTCGCAGTAAGGGTATTTACAAGCGACAAGATATTCACAATGACACTTTCCTTCGGCAAGCGCAGGAAAAAGAACGAGCCTGTCGAGGAATAAGCACTAACTATCAAGGAGAAACGCAAATGCTTAAAAAAACTCACGCATTTTTATCGGCAATAACGGCAGCTGTACTGCTCTGCTCCTGCGGGGCTAAGGGGGATAGCTCATCAAAGACCGAGAGCTCCTCAGCAGCAGAGGCAACCACCACCAAGGCAACGGTAACGCTTCCGCAGGAAAGCTCGTCTGCTGACGAGAGCGCCGCTTCAAACGAGCAAAGCAGCATAACCCCCCTTATGTGGAAAATAACCACCCCCGAGGGGAACGAAATGACGCTGATAGGCTCTATGCACGCACTTACCGATGAATGCTACCCGCTGCCCGACAGGATAATGACGGCGTATGAGAGCGCAGACGTTGTGGCGTGTGAGTTTGACGTTATAGAAAACGGGGCAGACCTTGCATCGCAGCTTACGTTAATGAACGAGAGTATGTACGAGGACAAGGCTGAAAACATAGCGCTTCACCTTTCAAAGGAGACCTGCGACGGGCTGACGGGGTTCTTTGCACACTACGGCTATAATATGGATATTATGAAGCACTATAAGCCCTGGATGCTCGATATGCTGTGCGAGCAGCTGATCAGCGCCGAGGGCGGGCTCGATACGCAGAAGGGCATAGATATGCACATCGTCCAAAAGGCACACGATGACGGCAAGGAGATCTTTGAGGCAGAGAGCTTTGAGCTGCAAATGGGAATATTTACAGGGCTTTCGGACGATGTATACGATGTGCTGCTAAGCGCCTACACGGTCGATAACCTTGAGACCCTCAAGAAAAACCTGACCGACACCTATGAGGTCTGGAAAAAGGGCGACATTTCCGCTACCGAGGCGTATTTTACGCAGGCAGACGAGGAGACCTACGGCGCCCTTACCGACAAGCAGAAGGCAGCGCTCGACGAATACAACCAAGCATTACTCTATGAGCGCAACAAGGGCATGGCAGAATGTGCCGACAAGCTGCTAAAGGAGCACAAAAACACATTCTTTATGGTAGGCCTTGCACACTTTATCGGCGAAGGCGGCATTATCGACCTGCTCGAGCAAAAGGGCTACAAGGCAGAGCTTATATAAAGACCGACCACAAAGGTACTGCAAATTATTGCGGTACCTTTTTTATTCCCCTTCGGCAGTATTGTAGAGGGTGCATTACCGAAGGGGTTCGGGGGCGACCGGAAAGCCCCCGATATGCCCCCCGAAGCGATGAACTAAATCTTAGCTCGATGCTCCGAGGGGCAAGCCGCCTTACGGCGGCT
>JAFRYW010000245.1 GCA_017442845.1 Ruminococcus sp. | reverse complement strand
TGCTATGATAAATGCCGTTATGTCAGCCAAAACAAGCGCTGCCGCAGCCCCCGAGATGCCCGCCCCGGGGATAAGCATAAGCGTGATATTGCCTATTACCTTGACCCCGCAGGATATGAGCATAGCCTTAACACACACCCTCGGCCTGCCAAGAGCCTGCAAAAGTGCAAATACAGGCGGCAAAAAGCAGCCGAAAACCAGCCCTGCCGAAAGAATAGCAAACGGCTGTACCGAAACTGCCACTTCATATGTACGTGAGGGGAACAAAAATATGAGCACCTCACGGGAGAACACCGTCAGCCCGAACGAAGCGGGAAAGGCTATCACCGAGGATAGGAAGAGTATATCGTCAAGCCCCTTTTTTAGGGCTTTTCTGTCATTTTTAGCCCTTGCACGTGAGATCTCGGGAAGGGCGGGCTTGCCGAGCATAGCTGTAAAGCCGGGTATCATTCCCGTGACAGTCAGCGCAAGTGCCGTGAAGGAGCCGTAGATAAACTCCGCTGCGTCCTTTGCCGCCACGCCCGAGCCGTCAAGCACAGCAAGCCCAAGCGCCCCATGCCCCTGCAAATATCGCAAAAGCTTTGGAACGGTAAGCAGGTCTGCCATATTTATAAGTGTGCTTATCGCCGTGGTAAGGGCTATCGGCATAGCGTAGTGCAAAAGGTCGCCTGTAATGTGTCTGCGGCTGTCGGTGCAGATGTCCCTTGCGAGCATTCTTGTGCTTATGCCGTCGCCCTTTAGTTTAAGCCGAATGAGCAGATAAATACACGCAAAAAATGATGACAGCGATACCCCAAGTATTGAAGCCGCCGCCGTCAGCGATAGGGTGTAATGTGTATCAAGCCTTGCCCCCGCCCATTTGTAGGCTTCAAATGCAAATAAAAGACCAAGGATCAGCTTGAAGACCGTCTCTATTATCTCCGATACGGCTGTAGGCACCATATCGCAAAGCCCCTCAAAATACCCTCTGTAGACTGATATGACGCAGCACAGCACAACAGTCGGCGACACTGCAATAAGCCCCGGCGCCATGCTTTGAGAGCCTAGCAGCGCACCCGAAAGCGTTTTTGATAAAAGCGCCATCCCCGCACTGCATAAAAGCCCCAGGCCTGTAAAAAACAAAAGCGCCGTTCTGCGGATCTTGCGGGCGTTTTTGTATCTGCCGAGGGCGAAGGATTCTGCCGTCATTATCGCCACTGCCGAGGGTATGCCGCCTATCATCACCGCATATACAGGCGTAAACACAGCGTATACGCTTTGATAATAAGCCATACCCGTCCCGCCCAAAAGATTTGTCAGCATCAGCTTGTAGGCAAGTCCCATTATTTTTGTGACGGCCACCATAAATATCAGTATTGCCGAGCCCTTGTAAAAGCTTTGTCCCTTCAAAAAAACACCCCCGAGATAAGTTTATTACCTAGGGGGGATATTTATTACTGCTTGTTTAGGCTTAGCCTGTTCATTTCCCTAAACTCAAAAATGCACATCACTATCGCTATCACAGATGAGATAAAGTCGCCTATCGGCCCTGCATAAACTATCCCGTCAACGCCCAAGAAGCGGGGGAGTATCAGCAGTGCCGGCAAAAAGAAGATTATCTGCCTTGTTAGCGAGAGGAACACGCCCTTTATCGACTTGCCGATAGATGTGAAAAAGGTCGAGGTAACGGGCTGAAGCGCAACCAGCCAGCTAAAGAACAGAAACCTCTTTAAAAACCTTGTACCGAAATCAAAGTATTCCTTCGAGCCGTTGCCGAAAACAGAAAGTATCTGCTTTGGAAAGGTCTGAAACATTATAAAGCATATAAACGAGAAGCCCACAGCTATGCCGCTTGCCATAAAGTATGCCTTTTTCACCCTGTCATAGTTTTTAGCACCGTAGTTGAAGCTCTCTATAGGCTGCGTGCCCTGTGAGAGGCCTATTACGATCGAGAAAACGAGCTGGCTTATCTTCATAACTATCCCCGCACAGGAGAGCGGTATGCTCGCCCCGTAAACGCTCTTGGCGCCGTATATGCGAAGGGAATTATTTAAAACTATCTGCACTATCATCATAGCTATCTGGTTAAAAAATGATGCCATACCGATAGCGAATATCCTCTTGCAGTACTTGACAGAGGGGATAAGGTGGCGCTTTTCAAGCTTGACTGTCTTTATCATAAAAACAAGATAAAGAATTATCATCAGCGCCGAGATCACCTGCCCTATGACAGTTGCTATCGCTGCGCCCTTCATTCCCCAGTCAAAGCCTATAACGAATACAGCGTCAAGCACCGTGTTTATCACAGCACCTGTCAGCGAGCAAAGCATTGTCATCATCGGGCTGCCGTCAGCCCTTACAAGGTGTGAGCCGCCCGTAGTCAGCACCAAAAACGGAAAGCCGAAGGCCGTTATGCCGACATAATCGAGCGCATACGGCATTACCTCATCGGGTGAGCCGAAAAGCCTAAGCAGCGGGCTTAAAAACAAAAGCGTTACTGTCATCAGCACTACACCGCTTATGATGAGCATAGTTACGGCGTTGCCCATAAAAAACGGCGCCTTGTCTCTTTTGCCCTCGCCGAGGGTCAGGTTAAAGGCGGAAGCGCCGCCAATGCCGAACAAAAGCGCAAGCGCTATGCACGAGGTCGAAAGCGGGAAGGCGACATTCGTAGCGGCGTTGCCGAGCATACCGACCTTTTGCCCGATAAATAGCTGATCGACTATATTATACAAGGCGCCTACCAGCATAGCGATAATGCTCGGTATCGAGAATTTGAGCATGAGCCTGCCGACAGGCTCGCTGCCCAAGGGGTTTTGAGTTATGTTATCCATTTTATCATTCCAATCATTTTCAGATATTCTTAAAAATACTCATTCCCCCACAAAATATGTGAGGGAATGACCACAATTACTATTATAATAAATTATTCTGCATTATTCAAGTGAAAAGCCGAAAATTTATAACTTTGCTCAAATTTGAACGCTTACAGATACAAATTCTGTGCCATTTAGCTTACAGCTCAAGGGGTCGGGCTGGTGTGTCGAGGCATATAGCGTAAAGCTTTCAGCCCTTACTCTCTTGCCCCCCGGCGTTACAAAGGTCATAGCCCTCTCGGGGATATTGATCGAAACGCTTCCCTCACAGCCTGCCTTTGTGTCTACCCTTGCAAAGCCGCACAGGTGGTAGTTCTCGCTGCACTGTTCGTCATTTGCTTTAAGGTATAGCTCGATAACGTCCTGCGTGTCACGCAGCCCTGTGTTTTTAAAGCTGACATTTGCTCTGCCGCCCTCAAACGAAAGGCCTGTCACCTCTACACTCGAATATGTGAGCCCAAAGCCGAACGGGTAGAGGACGTTTTCGTTATCCTTAATGTAACGGTAGGTCCTGCCTGCCATAGAGTAGTCTGTAAACTCGGGCAGCTTATCTGTATTCTCATAGAAGCTAACGGGCAGCTTTCCTGACGGGGAGACCTTGCCGAAAATGATATCAGCAAGCGCCCTGCCGCCTTCAGAGCCGCTGTACCAGGCGTGTATAAGCGCATCAAACTCGGTCTCTGTGTTTATCGCACTTCCTGCCGCAACTACGGCTATGACGGGCTTTCCTGCCTTTTTGACGCACTCTATGAGCCGCCTCTGGCTTTCGGGAAGGGTAAGTGCGGGCTTGTCGCCCGAGGCAAATTCGTTGCCCGTGTCGCCCTCCTCGCCCTCGATAGAGGCATCAAGCCCCAAGCATAGAATTACTACATCGGACAGTGACGCTACCGTGTAAGCCTCGCTGAGCCTGTCATCAGGCTGTGCTAAGACAGATACCCTGTCCTTGAATAAGTGGCAGCCCTCGGAATACAGCACACGCCCCGAAAAGCCCTCTCTTATGCCGCCAAGGAAGGTGTGGTAGGTGTCTGATGTGCCGTTGTAGTTGCCGTCAAGTACTGCAACGCTGCCTGCTGTGGGGCCTATCACGGCGATAGTTTTTATTTTTTCCCTATCAAGCGGCAGAAGCCCGTTGTTTTTAAGCATTACAAGCCCCTTGCTTGCGGCTTCATAAGCCTTTTGCTTGTGCTCATCGCACGCCACAACGCTGTAGGGGATATCGTCAAACGGCGTGCTCTCCTCAAGCATACCGAGCTTTATCCTTGTAGTAAAGAGGTGTACAGCCGCCTCTCTTATTTTCTCCTCTGTCACAAGCCCCTGCCGGAGTGCCGCCAACAGGTTCACATAGCAGCAGCCGCAGTTTACATCGCACCCCGCATTCAGCGCCATAGCGGCACTTTCAACGGCATTTGACGTTACTAGGTGGTGAGTGTGGAAGTCGTTTATAGCCCAGCAGTCGGAAACGAAATACCCCGCAAAGCCCCATTCGTGAAGCTTGCTCATAAGGTATTCGCTTGCACAGGCGGGCTCGCCGTTTACACGGTTGTATGCGCCCATAACGCCCTCAACGTCTGCTTGCTTTATAAGCTCCTCAAATGCGTAAAGATAGGTGTCCTCAAGGTCGAAGTCTGATACCCTTGCATCAAATTCGTGCCTTACCCCCTCGGGCCCCGAGTGAACTGCAAAGTGCTTTGCACAGGCGGCAGTCTTCATAACATCGCCCTCGCCCTGCAAGCCCTTAACATATGCCTTGCCCAGCTCTGCGGTCAGGAACGGGTCTTCGCCGTAGGTCTCCTGCCCTCTGCCCCAGCGGGGGTCACGGAATATGTTGATGTTAGGCGCCCACATAGTAAGCCCCTTGTAGATATCCCTGTCACCAAGCCTTGAAAAGGCGTTGTATTTTGCCCTTGTCTCTGTCGAGGTGATGTCTGCGACCTCAAAGGCGAGCTCACTGTCAAACCCCGCCGCAAGCGCTATCGCCTGCGGGAAAACGGTCGATATGCCGTTTCTTGCAAGGCCGTGCAGCGCCTCGTTCCACCAGTTGTATGCGGGGATACCGAGCCGCTCTATAGCAGGTGAATCGTATCTTAGCTGCGATGCCGCCTCCTCGACTGTCATCTTAGCCACAAGAGCCTGTGCCCTTCTTCTTGCATTCTCAAAAGCTTCTACATTTTTCATTTTTCTCCTCTCGCCGTAGCGATGTCTAAGGTCGATACTTCTATACTCACATTATAGCTCAAAGCATAACAAAAATCAATAGTTTTATAGAAAAAGATAATATTTCGCTATGAAAGATCGGACATATTTTTTATATATTTACTTCTTATTTTGTATTTGAAAAAAATACCGGCATATGCTATAATAAATTATATTGTGAGGTAATGTGATGACTACTTTTTCTTCAGATACAAGGGTGGCAATAGGCAGGGTGGTGCGCCTTAGCATACCTGCCATAATGGCGGAGATAAGCTCGATAATAATGCAGTATATAGATGCCGCCATGGTCGGCAATATGGGCGCTCACGCAACGGCTGCCATAGGGCTTGTGAGCACTACCACCTGGCTGATAGGCGGGCTGTGCATATCCTCGGCCACAGGCTTTTCGGTGCAGATAGCGCAGCTTGTCGGCGCAAAGCGTTGTGACGATGCCAGGGGAGTATTCAGGACGGCACTAAAATGTTGCCTGCTGTTTAGCCTTGTCCTGCTTGCGGTGTCTGTTCTTATAGCCTCGCCGCTGCCCTCGTGGCTTCGTGGCGATAGGGCGCTTTATAAGGACGCCTCGGCTTACTTTTTCATCTTTGCGCTTGCGCTGCCCTTTGAGCAGCTAAGATACGTCTGCGGCAGCGTGCTCCAATGCTCGGGCAATATGAAAACGCCGAGCATACTCAATACGCTTCTCTGCCTGCTCGACGTTGTGTTCAACAGTATCTTCATTTTCGGCTTTGGTATGGGCGTCAAGGGCGCAGCACTCGGCACGGCGCTTTCCGAGGTGTGCATATCCCTTGCTATGCTCTACTATGCGGCTGTGAGGAGCGATATTCTCGCCTTTAAGCTCGGCAGCAGCGCTGCCGGTAAAAGGTGTATAAGCACAGCTCTTAAAATAGCCGTTCCCTCGGCATTTGAGCATACGATAATGTGCTTGGCCTACGTGGCAGCTACCTATATCGCAGCCCCCTTGGGGACAGTTTCGCTCGCCGCAAATTCGCTCGCTGTAACGGCCGAGAGCCTTTGCTATATGCCGGGCTACGGTATAGGCTCTGCGGCGACTACCCTTGTCGGGCAGAGCATAGGTGCAGGCGACAAGGCGCAGGCAAAAAGCTATGCGTATATCTGCGTGATAATCGGCGCATCTATAATGGCGGTGTCGGGCGTGCTGATGTATTTTATCTCGCCGTTTGTTTTCTCACTTTTGACATCAAGTGCCGAGGTCGCAGCGCTGGGAACTCTCGTGCTTCGTATCGAGGTATTTGCAGAGCCGCTGTACGGGGCGTCTATCGTCTGTGCGGGCGCTCTGCGTGGTGCAGGCGATACCCTTGTGCCTAGTATTTTGAGCCTTATAAGTATGTGGGGCGTGCGTATAACCTCGTCATTCTTCCTTGTAAAGCTATGGGGTCTAAAGGGCATATGGATAGCTATGTGCGGCGAGCTGTGCTTTAGGGGAGTTATCTTCCTTATCCGCCTGCTTCGTGGCAAATGGCTCAGCATAGAGCTTAAGATCTAGCCCTTATATTAGGTAATAGTTTATATTTTAGGTAATAGTTAATAGGTAATAGGTAAGGCGTGCTAAAATTAAAATCACTTCGGGAAACAGTTCTCCCGAAGTGTTTTTTGTATTTCTTATTCCCTATTACTTATTACCTATTCCCTACGCCGTTATGCTATCGACCCTCGCCCTTGTTACTTTGATAAGGTCATCGGGGCTTAGTAGGATCTGTGAGCCGAGTCTGCCGCCGCTTATTATCACCTCGTTAAACTGCTTGACACTTTCGTCAATTACCGTCAAAAACAGCTTTTTCATACCTATCGGCGAAACGCCGCCCCTTATGTAGCCCGTAGCGGCATTTATGTCCTTTACGTGCAATAGCTCAACGCTTTTTTTGCCCGCCGCCCTTGCTGCGGCCTTAAGGTCAAGCTCCTTGTCAACGGGTATAACAAAAACGCAGATCTCGTTGTCCTTGCCCTTTCCCGCAAGCGTCTTGAAGGACTGCTCCCTGCTCTGCCCGAGCATATCGGCAATATGCACACCGTCTATAAAATCCTCGCACTCGTATGTGTTTACCCTGTACGCTATCCTTTCTCTGTCGAGGATACGCATGGCGTTTGTTTTTATGTCCTTGTCCTTGCTTTTAGCCATTTTGCTGCTCCTTTTCCTGTTTTCTTTGCTCGCTCTCACGCTTTGAGAATATGCAGCCGCAGTAATCCTGCCTGTAGAGGCCGTATTCGTGTGACAGCTCTATCGAGCGCTTATAGCCGTTTTTCTTTTTGAAATCCGACGGCAAAAACGCAATATCGTATTTTTCCGAGATCTCCTCTGATATATCGTAAAGCGCCTGAGCGTTTTTGTAGGGCGAGATAGAAAGCGTCGTTGTGAAATAATCAAAGCCGTTTTCCTTAGCATATTTTGCCGCACGTTCAAGCCGTAATCTGAAGCAGGCGTGACACCTCTCGCTGCCCTCACCTAAGTGCTCCAGACCCTTGACAGCATCATAAAACTCCCGCTCGTCATATTCGGTCGGCAGAAAATGCACATCGTTCTCAAGCGGCATCTCACTTATTAGCCGCTCAAGCTCACGTGCACGCTTGTCATACTCCTCGGGCGGGTAGATATTGGGGTTATAAAACATATCCGTTATCTCAAAATACCTTGACAGATATTCAAGGCAGTAGCTTGAACACGGCGCACAGCAGCTGTGCAGCAAAAGCGTCTTGCGCTCGCCCGATTTTTCTATGCCTTTTAGTATCTCATCGGTCTTTGCCTGAATGTTTATCTTCTGCATTTTCTCACCCTCTTATCCTGAAAAGTCCTCTTTTTCTATGACCATATTGCACCTTGACCATTTTTCATTTTTATAGCAAAATACATTCTCTTCGGTATGCCGCACTTTAAAGCCGACGCTTTCATAGCATCTTATTGCCCTCTCATTTTGTGAAAACACCATAAGCTGAACGCTTTTTGCCGCTCTTTCACCAAATGCAAGGCGCAGCGCATAAGTGAGCATTTCCTTGCCCAGTCCCTTGCCTCGCTTGTCCTTTGAAACTATCACGAATTTGAGCATACCCTCTTGCGTGTCTGGGGTTTGTGAATAACAGAAAAAACCTACAGTTTCACCGCTGTCATCTTCCGCACAAAACGGCTCATCACCACAGCTTGCCTTTATATCACATAAAAGCCCCTCAAAGCCCTCCCTTTCAAGCGGAAAAGCCGTGCGGCAGGCGCACCACAAAGCGTGGGTGTATTCATTATCGACCCAACTATTTATTTTATCAAAGTCGGTATTCTCATCATATTTTCTTATCTTCATATCCTCACCCTCTGTATTATATCACACATCTTTCTTTTTTTCAAGTAATGAATAATTTTGGGCGCTTTGCTGATAATAATAAAAACTAAAGAAAAGGGCGATAGAGTATGCTAAAGATCTTTGATACGCCGCCGAGTATATTATCCTTCGCAGCGATAGGCGGCTCCTCCGAGGGCGAGGGGCCGCTCGGCAATTACTTTGATGACATAAATGAGGACGAATACTTCGGCAAGACCACCTATGAGCAGGCGGAAAGCGAGCTGCAAAGGCAGACCGCCGCCCTTGTCACCGAAAAGGCGGGGCTTGCCCCGTCTGATATCGACCTGATAATCGGCGGCGATCTTTTAAACCAATGCGTCGCAACTTCCTTCGGGCACAGAGACAGCGCCACAAGCATTTTGGGCATATATTCTGCCTGCTCGACCTTTACCGAAGGGCTGCTTTTGGCGGGGATGTTTTGCTCCTTTGGGGTAACGCAGAAAACTCTCGCCGTCACCTCATCACATTTTTATTCTGCCGAGCGGCAGTACCGTATGCCTATCGAATACGGCGGCCAGCGTGCACCTACCACACAGAGAACAGCTACCGCCGCAGGCGCAGCTATCGTCACGCCAAAGGAAAAAGCCCCGTATATCCGTGGCTTTAAGATAGGCAGGATAGTTGATATGGGCGTTACCGATGCTGCGAATATGGGCGCTGCTATGGCGCCTGCTGCATATGACACGCTCTCATCGTTTTTTAACGAAAGCGGAATGTCACCCGAAAGCTTCGATCATATCGTCACGGGCGACTTAGGGCAGATAGGCTCGCAGCTTTTATGTAAGCTTTTTGCCCGTGACGGGGTAGATATATCAAAGCGGCATATCGACTGCGGCTGCCTGCTGTATGATGCCGAGCGGCAGGACGTTCATTCGGGCGGCAGCGGCTGCGGCTGTGCGGCATCGGTAAGCTGCGCTTATCTTCTGCCAAGGCTTGAAAGCGGCGAGCTGCAAAATATTCTCCTAGCCGCAACAGGTGCGCTCATGTCGCCAACTCTCACCCAGCAGGGCGAGAGCATTCCGTCAATATCACACGCCGTCTGGCTGTCTCATAGGGAGGGGTAGAATATGGAGTATATCTACGCATTTTTGATAGGCGGGCTGCTTTGCCTTATCGGGCAGGTGCTTATCGACTTTACCAAGCTCACCCCCGCAAGGATACTTGTAGCATATGTTGTGGCGGGCGTTGCACTGGGTGCTCTGGGGCTTTATGAGCCGCTTATCGACTTAGCGGGCGCCGGGGCGACCGTCCCTCTGACAGGCTTTGGCTATAACCTTTCCGAGGGGGTTAAAAAAGCCGTCGCCGAGGACGGGCTTCTGGGCGTTTTCACAGGCGGCTTCACCGCCGCCGCAGCGGGCATGAGCGCCGCCCTGCTTTTCGGGGCGATGGCCTCAGTAGCACATTTTCTGCTAAAAAGGTCAAAGCAAAACAGCTGAGGCATTTGTCGCTTGCTATGCGACCACTTTTCTTTTCCGATGTGATATTATATTATCAGAGCAAGGGAAAGCCCCTCGCAGATAAGGAAAGGAAGATGTATTATGAAAAAGACAGGCAACGGCATAACGGAAATGGTATTTATTTTGGACAGGAGCGGTTCTATGTCCGGCCTTGAGGCAGATACTGTAGGCGGCTTCAACTCGATGATCGAAAAGCAGAGAACGCAGGAGGGCGAGGCTTATGTATCGGTCGTGCTCTTTGATGACAGGAGTGAGGTCATCTACGACAGGGTTAAGCTGAGCGAGATAAGACCTATGACAAGGGACGATTACTTCGTCCGTGGCTGCACAGCCCTCTATGACGCACTCGGCGGGGCTGTAAAGCATATCTCAAATATCCACAAATACGCAAGAAAAGAGGACGTTCCCGAGCACACGGTATTCGTTATCACAACAGACGGTATGGAAAATGCCTCCCGTATATATTCGCAGCCAAAGATCAAGCGAATGATAGAGAAGGAAAAGAATAAATACGGCTGGGAGTTTATCTTCATCGGTGCAAATATCGACGCCGTGACCGCTGCAAGAGATGTCGGCATATCTGAAGAGAGGGCAGTAAACTACAAGGCGACCGCAGCAGGAACAAAAGCTATCTTTAACGCTATGAGCGCACCTATCATGCAGCTTCGTGCGAATAAAACGGTAACAGATGAGTGGCGTGACGAGATAGAAAACAGCTGATGCTTTTTTTTTCTGCCAAAGCTTAGCATTTGCTAAAACAAAAAAGCAAATGCTAAAACAAAAAAGCAAAAGCATTTTTTGCTAAATTCTTTTTAGCAAATCTGCCTGATAATGATAGTGATAGTGATAATGATAATGAAAGTGATAATGTCAATGTAAGTAAGAATGTAAGTGAAAGTGTAAATGTGTATCAAAGCCCCTTGCTGTGCCGGGGGCTTTTTTACTTTTCGGGCGGGCTTTCGGGCAATTTAGTGTATATTATCATTTGTTGCATTTTTTATTTTGAAGGCTTGTAGCTTTTGCCAATTGCAAAACAGTGATAAACGTGCTAACCTAAGAGTAAAGAAAAGCCCCACGCCTGCATAGAAACGCCTGACAAAATACTTGACAAATCTTTCGTGATATAGTAAAATATTAGTGTATGCTCTTAGCATTCACAACGCTTTTGGCATACAATGTACGGGTGAGTAAACCGCCCGTAACACCGCTTAGAAGGAGTTGAAAACATGGACGACGTTGGTCGAAAACGGGATAGGCATATTTCATTCGGGCAGCAGCTGTCCGTGTGCTTATATACCTGCTCGTGAAAACTTTTCACGAAAGGGCTGATACTTATGAACGAAGAGATCCTGGAGCTGTTGGATTCCAAGGACGTAAAGAAGATCAAAGAGCTTTTTGTAGATATGAACGAGGCGGATATCGCCGATATCCTGCGCTACTACTACGAAAACACCGAGAAGGACAAGACCGAGCTTCCCCTGCTTTTCAGGCTGCTCCCCAAGGACGTTGCCGCAGACGTTTTCTCGTATATGGAGAGCGATATGCAGATGACGCTTATAAACGCCTTTTCCGATAAGGAGCTTGAGGCGGTATTTGATGACCTGTTTATCGACGATACCGTCGATATCATCGAGGAAATGCCTGCAAACGTCGTCTCACGTATACTAAAGACGACAGACAGCGAGACAAGACGGCAGATAAACCAGATCTTAAAATACCCCAAGGACTCGGCGGGCTCAATAATGACGACCGAGTATGTCTACCTCACAAAGGATATGACGGTCAGCGAGGGGCTGAGAAAGATCAAGGAGGTAGGCGTTGTCAAGGAAACGGTATATACGCTGTATGTTACCGAATCAAGAAAGCTTATCGGCGTGCTGAGTGTCCTCGATCTTTTGACCTCTGATGACGATGAAAGGATCGAGGAGATAATGGATACAAACGTTATCTCTGTAGATACCTTAGAGGACAGGGAGATAGTTGCAAAGCAGTTCTCAAAATATGACTTTTTGGCACTTCCTGTTGTCGATAAGGAGAACAGGCTCGTCGGGATCATCACCTTCGACGATGTAATGGACGTTATCGAGGACGAGACAACCGAGGACTTCTCGAAAATGGCTGCCGTAGCACCCGCTGAGGACGAGTATTTCAAGACAAGCGTTTTTACCCACGCAAAGAACAGGATAATGTGGCTGCTTATCCTTATGCTCTCTGCAACGCTCACGGGCACTATCATCACAAAATACGAGGCGGCTTTTGCGGCTGTTCCGCTGCTTGTTTCGTTTATACCGATGCTTACCGGAACGGGCGGAAACTGCGGCTCGCAGACCTCTACTATGGTCATACGTGGTATGTCGGTAGGGGAGATACACCTTAGAGATTTCTTCAAGGTCGTGTTCAAGGAATTTCGCATAGCGCTTATCGTAAGCTCGATACTTGCGCTGGTAAACGGGGTCAGGATATATATAACCTACACCTACTTTGTCGAGAGCTCGTCTGACCCGCTCAAAATGGCGATATGCGTCAGCGGGGCGATAATTTGTACAGTTATAATGTCAAAGCTCATCGGCTGTATGCTGCCTATGCTTGCTAAAAGGGTCAAGCTCGACCCTGCGATAATGGCAGCACCGCTTATCACAACTATCGTAGATACGGCGACAACGTTTGTGTTCTTCAATATAGCTATGCTTGTGTTCGGCTTAAGGGTTTGACAAATTTACAGAAAAGAGCTTTACTATGGACTTACAAGAATTAAGAGAACAAATAAATCAGACGGACAGACAGATAGAAGAGCTTTTTGCAAGGCGTATGGCACTTTGTCTTGACGTAGCACAGTACAAGATAGAGAATAATATGGAGGTGTTCCAGGCGGGGCGTGAGAAAGAGATAATCGAAAGGGTAAGAAATAATGCCCCGAAGGGGCTTGAAAACTCTGCCGAGGTGCTCTTCACAACGCTTATGGACATATCCAAATCAAAGCAGTATCAGCGCTTTTTTGCGGCAAACAGGCATATCGAGCATAAGACGCTCGACCTTTCGGCAAGCGCCGAGGTCGCAGTTCCGGGAACGGCAGGCTCGTATTCCGAGGAGGCGGCAAGAAAGCTTTTGCCAAACGGCAGCCCCCGCTTTTTTGCGGATTTTGAAGACGTTATAAAGAGCGTCCTCTCGGGGGAGTGTGAGCTCGGCATACTGCCTATACAAAACTCAACGGCAGGAAGCGTTTCACGCACCTATGAGCTTATGAAAAAATATGAGCTAAATATCTGCGCTACGACAAAGGTGAAGATCGACCACTGCCTTGCAGCGGGGCGTGCAAAAAGCATAGAAGAGGTAACACAGGTGTTCTCGCACGAGCAGGCTTTACAGCAGTGCTCTGAGTTTTTAAAGGCACACGGCTTAAAGGGAACTGAGTATTTTAACACAGCCCTTGCAGCCGATAAGGTAAAGGGCAGCGATGAGCCGATAGCGGCGGTGTGCTCACGCAAATGTGCTAAGGAAAAGGGGCTTACTATCCTTGCCGAGAATATAGCGAATGCGAACGACAACTTCACACGCTTTATACTTATCTCAAAGGACACGCTCTGCCCCGAGGGGGCGGATATCATATCTGTAAGCCTTACGCTGCCGCATCAGCGCTCGGCACTTTACAGAATGCTTACAAAGTTCTCGGTGGCGGGGCTCAACCTTACGATGATCGAGAGCAAGCCTATCGCAAATACTGATTTTGACGCCGTGTTCTACCTCGACTTTGAGGGGAGCATACTTTCGCACGATGTTGTGCGGCTGTTAGCGGAGCTTGAGAGCGAGCTTTCGTATTTTAGGTTTTTGGGCAACTATAAGGAATTTTAGGGGGCAGGCATATGCGTATAGGTCACGGCTATGATGTGCATAGACTTAAAGAGGGCAGAAGGCTCATATTGGGCGGCGTTGATATACCATTTGAGCAGGGGCTTGACGGCCACAGCGATGCCGATGTGCTCGTTCACGCAGTTATGGACGCTATGCTTGGGGCTTTGGCGCTTGGCGATATAGGCAAGCACTTCCCCGACACAGACCCCGCCTATAAGGGCGCTGACAGTATCGGGCTTTTAAGGCAGGTCGGCAGGATCATAGCCTCACACGGCTACAGGGTCGGCAATATAGACTCGACGATATGTGCACAAAGGCCTAAGCTTGCGCCGTTTATAGATAAAATGCGTGAAAACATAGCGCACACCCTTGAAATAGACATCTCGCAGGTGTCTGTAAAGGCGACCACTGAGGAAAAGCTAGGCTTTACCGGCGAGGGCTTGGGAATGAGCGCAACAGCGGTCTGCCTTTTGGAAAGGCAGGATAAATTCACACTTATTTGACAAAAAACGGAAAATATGGTATAATAATTATTCACACTAGCTTAAGAAGGAGGAGAGGGCAAGTGATAAACGAAAACGCAAGAAAGCTGCTTTGCAAGCAGTTTGTAAACAACAACACTATCGACCCCAAGTTCTTTGATAAATATGTTGTAAAGAGAGGGCTTCGCAACGCCGACGGTACGGGCGTTCTGGCGGGGCTTACCAATATATGTAACGTTCACGGCTATGTTATCAACGAGGGTGAGAAGGCGCCTATCCAGGGTCAGCTTATCTACCGTGGGTATAATATCAATGACCTTGTTAATAATGTTGTAAAGGAAGACCGCTTCGGCTATGAGGAGATAGTATATCTTCTTCTAATGGGCGACCTGCCTTCAAGGAGCGAGCTGGAGGCTTTCTCGGCTATCATCGCCGAGAATAGGGAGCTTCCCGATAACTTCTTTGAGGATATGATCTTAAAATCCCCCTCGCCGAATATTATGAACAAGCTGGGCAGAAGCGTTCTTTCGCTCTATTCGTATGATGACGACCCCGAGAACCGCTCGCCCGAGGTGGAAATGGCTACGGCTATCTCGATCATCTCAAAGCTGCCGAATATCATGGTATCGGCGTATCAGGTAAAGAAGCGTGCATATAATAACGAGAGCATGATAATGCACCCGCTTATCCCCGAGCATTCTACCTCCGAGATGATCCTTTCGGCTTTAAGGCCTGACAGACAGTTTACCGATGCCGAGGCAAAGCTTCTTGACATTATGCTTATGCTGCACGCAGAGCACGGCGGCGGTAATAACTCTACATTTACCTGCCGTGTTTTAACATCATCGGGGACAGACCCATATTCGGCATACTCGGCAGCTATCGGTTCGCTTAAAGGCCCCCGCCACGGCGGCGCAAATGCTAAGGTCATCAGTATGCACGAGGTCATCAAGAGCTACGTCAAGAACTGGGAGGACGAGGGCGAGGTCGCCGACTGCTTAAGAAAGATCCTAAGAAAAGAGCTGCACGACGGCTCGGGGCTTATCTACGGTATGGGGCACGCAGTTTACACCCTTTCCGACCCGAGAGCTGTTATACTTAAGGCAGATGCCGAAAAGCTTGCAAAGGGCACAGAGTTTGAAAAGGAATTCAATCTCCTTAAGCTTATCGAGGAGCTTTCCCCCGAGCTGTTTGCCGAGGTAAAGGGCTCATCAAAGGTAATGTGCGCAAATGTTGATATGTATTCAGGCCTTGTTTACCGTATGCTCGGAATCCCAGAGGACTTGTTCACGCCCCTCTTTGCCGTATCGAGAATGGCAGGCTGGGCGGCTCATCGCTTTGAGGAAATGGTGACGGGCAAGCGTATCATAAGGCCTGCGTATAAGTCTGTTATCAGGGAAAAGGTTTACATACCGCTTGAAAATAGATAAACTCAATGCACAATGCACAATGCACAATTAAGGTATGCGGCTGTGCCGCATAGATCTCAATGATCAGCCCCCGAAGCTTTGCACGACTTCGGGGGATTTTCTATGTAAAAAAATCGTTAAATCATTGACAAAGCAGTGTTAGTGTAGTATAATTAAAGGGTAGAATTTTATTCCAAATCTAATAAAAAGGAGTTTTTTAAAATGAACAAGTCTTTAAGAAAAGCAATTATCGCAGGCAACTGGAAAATGAACAAGACAAGGCCCGAGGCTAAGGAGCTTTTAGAGGCAATAAAGCCTTTAGTTGCTAACGCAGAGGGCAACGTTGAGGTAATAGCTTGTGTGCCTTTTACAAACCTTGAAACGGCTGTTGCTGCTACAGCAGGCTCTAACGTTAAGGTAGGCGCTGAGAACGTTCACTTTGAAAAGAGCGGC
>JAFRYW010000001.1 GCA_017442845.1 Ruminococcus sp. | reverse complement strand
GGGCTTCGCCCACGGATTTTAAAAGCGGCTGCGCCGCTAATTAACAATTGTCAATTATTTAGTTATTCAGTCCATTTTAATGTCACATTGTTAATTGCTAATTGCCGCCGTGAGGCGGCTGCCCGAATGGGCATCTGTCGGCGCAGCCGACACAATAATTGTGCATTGTGCATTGTGCATTGGATCAGATTCTCATTTATCCTATGGCGCTTTTGTAAAAACGGTGTAATGTTTTATCTTCCTTAATTATACCATACCGCCGCTGTGTGTGTCAATTTTTTCGCTATATCAATTTCTTATCATCACGATAACTTTTAGTAATAGGTAATAGGTTGTAGGTAATAGGTAATAGGTATTGTGTCGGCTTTGCCGACATATTCCCATTCGGGCTTGCCGGGGCAGCGAGATCGTGAATTATATTCAATACCGCTAAGATCACGCATCACCTATTACCTATTCCCTATTACCTAAAACCGCCCTATTCCCTGATAAAGTCGCTGCCTACCGCATCTACGCCGCAGGCAAGCAGCACCCTTGCACGCTCAGGGTCGTTGACTGTGAAAACGTAGGATATAAGCCCGCCCTCTCTGAGCCTTTCAAACAGGTCTGCCGTGAAGCTATCGTCTGCTATGCTGTAGCTCTCTATCCCCCGATCGCTGCAAAAGGCGATAAAATCATCGGTCGTGAAGCTGTCGTCTATGATCTCGTCCGAGTAGTAGAGGTTCAGGTGCTTGAAGCTGTAGACATTCTCCACGGCATAGATCATCTCCTTCGTGTGGCCGCCCGCTATCAGGTGGTCGAGCACCTGTGCGTCATAGCCGCACGCCTCGCAGATCGCCGTGTAGGTCTTTTTTGTGCCGTCGTAATCCTGCGCCCAAATGTCCACTAAAACGTACATATCGTTATGCGCCCTGATAAAGTCGGCAAGCATTGAAAAATCAAGCGGCTGATACTGCCCCTGTATCTCAAATGCCATAAATTCATCAAACGAGGGCAGGTATTCCCCGCCCTCTTCAAGGCTTTCCTTGGGGTAATACTGCTCGCCTATGCGCTTTAGGTAGTCGTTTTTCGCAAAGCCGTGAACGAGCACCGCCTTGCCGTCAGAGGTCAGGTGAATATCCGCCTCAAAAAGCCTTGCGCCACCCTCGTAACTGCGCCAAAGCGCCTCGAGCGAGTTTGTGTAGCTGTGCCCGTCTATTCCGCCGAGTGCGTGGGCTATGTAGTCCTGTTCATCAAGTGTCTGCAAAAATGGGTCAGGCGGGCTGTCGGGCAGGCTTTGCGTAAGTGCTGCCTGCTGCGCTTTTTGCCCGCAGGAGCACAGCAGGATCACAAGCCCCGCCGCAAGCGCCCTAGCCCTCAAGCGCCTTAAGCACATTTTCGGGATCGTCGGCGGCCTTGACCTTAGCTGCCGCCTTGATTATAACGCCGTTCTCGTCGATAAGGTAGGTGGTGCGGATAGTTCCCATGCTCACCTTGCCGTAATTCTTCTTCTCGCCCCACGCCCCGTATGCCTCAAGCACCTTGTGCTCCGGGTCAGATAGCAGCGTGAAGGGCAGGCTGTATTTCTCCTCGAATTTTTTATGCGAGGCGACACTGTCCTTGCTCACGCCGAGCACAACAGCGCCCTTTTCGGTTATCTGCGGGTATCTCTCTGCAAAGCCGCACGCCTGCTTTGTGCAGCCCGAGGTATTGTCCTTAGGGTAGAAATAGAGTATCACCCTTTTGCCCCTATAGTCACTAAGGCTGTGCTCATTTCCGTTTTGATCTAAAAGTGTAAAGTCAGGGGCTTTCGTTCCTATTTCAAGCAGCATTTTTTATTCCTCCGTCTCTTGATTATTTAACGTCATTTTTACAAAGCTTTCCTAAGACAAATTGGAATTTGCAGTATTGTAG
>JAFRYW010000244.1 GCA_017442845.1 Ruminococcus sp. | reverse complement strand
TATTTCGGGGGCTTTGCGGTCGCCCCCGAACCCCTTCGCACGTGCACACGATAACCCAGCATTGAAACGCTTTAGCAATTAGTGTAATTATCACTAAAAAAGAGACTAACTTTTATTGATTTTTTAGCCCCCGATTTTTCATAAAACACTTGAAATAAGTCATAAAATATGGTATGATTAAAATGATTGGAAATTAGGAAAAGGGGTATACTAATGGGCAAGCAGAAAGCGACCTCGCCGCCTGTAAGGGCGAGAAATCAGCAAAGGGTAATCTCGATTTTCTGCGTTTGTGCGGCTGTGGCTGTTTTTGTATGGATGATATTTGCAAGCATTGACCTGAGACTTAAGACCACGGCGCCCGGAGATGACAGCAGCGCTATAGTTGCTGTAGACAAGAAAAATGACAGCGAAAAAAAGCCAAAGCCCGAAGAAAGCAGCTCTGATGAGGGCAGCTCGGTGGAAACGCCTGCAAGGGTATCCGACAGCCCTGCGGATTTTTCAGACGCCTGCTTTATCGGCGACTCGAGGACGGTCGGGCTTTCCTACAACTCGGGCAAGCCGCTTGCGACCTTCTACTGCGCTACGGGGCTAAACGTTTCCTCGGCGCTTGATGAGGCCAATATCGAGCTTGATAACGGAAATATGGGAAATGTTGTCGATGCGCTCGGGCAGAGAGAGTTTGGCAGGATATTTATAAACTTTGGAATAAACGAGGTCGGCTGGCCTTATCTCGACTCGTTCCAGGCGGAGTATGAGGAGCTTATAAATGCGGTAAAGGCCGCACAGCCGTCGGCTAAGATATATGTAGAGTCGATAATCCCCGTTACGGCATCGAAGGACGCACAGGGTATGCCGTTTACAAATGAGAATATAGCGCTGTTCAACACCGCTGTAAAGGCGGCGGCGGATAAATGCGGGGTAGAGTATATTGACATTTCCCCGGCATTTGTTGACGCAAGCGGGGCGCTCCCCGAGGATGCAGCGTCGGACGGCATACATCTTGTTAAGGATTATCTAATTAAGTGGATAGCGTTTTTAGAGCAAAACACCTGATAAAAGAAAGGAAAGATAGATATGAAAACTAAAAGATTTTTAGCTGTAGTGCTTGCAGCAGCGGCTTTGATGACAGCAGGGCTCACCGCCTGCGGCGACAGCAGCTCTTCGGGCAGTGACAGTGCGGCATCACAGAGTGCAGGTGAAAGCAGCAAGAGCGCTGCCGAGGTAGCAGATGCACTTAAGAACGGCGTTGAGTTCAAGGACAGCTTAAACGAGCCTGACAAGAACATAATAGAAAAGCTCTACGGGCTTTCCGAGGATATGTACAAGGAGGGCAAGCTTTATATCGGCTCGGGCGGTGCGACCGCCGAGGAGATAGCCTGCTTTACAGCGAACGATGCTGACGGCGCTGCAAAGATCAAGGAGGCGTATGAGAAGAGGGTCGAGGATCTTAAAAAGACCTTTGAGAACTACGTTCCCGAGGAGATGGACAAGCTTAACGACCCCGTTATCGTAACAAAGGGCAACAGCGTTTATATGTGCCTTTCAAACGACAACGCAAAGGCTAAGGAAATAATAGGCTGATTCAGTGAGGTAAGGGGTCGGTTTCCGGCCTCTTGCCTTTGTTTGTGATTTGGGCAAATTGGGATTTGTGGGGCACTCTTTTTAGCCCCCTCCCCTTTGGGGAGGGGGT
>JAFRYW010000243.1 GCA_017442845.1 Ruminococcus sp. | reverse complement strand
TCTGCGCCCATTCCCACGCACGCTTTAACATTCCGTAGTTCTCAATCACCTCGGTCATGCACTCCTCGTCGGTGTCGAGGTAGTTTATGTTAGGCGAGTAGGAGAGCAGCTCAAACCCCAGCAGCGCAGGCTCCTTGCCCGTCTGTGCCTTTATTGTTTCCAGTTCCTCCATAGCAAGCGTCTGAACGTGCTGCCCTGTGAGCAGCTTTTGGTATGTTATGTCCGATAGGTATTTTAGTACGTTTCTTACCTCGGACTGTGCGTTTTTGTTTACAGGGGCAAAGCTTCTGTCACTCATATTTATCTCTCCCTTGTGTGTTTTGTCTTAATGCAAATTATACTCCTATCTGCCCTGTTTGTCAATAAAAAACCGCAGCTTTTTTTAGCTGCGGTGAAGCTTTTACCTTGGGAATAAGGGCAGCTTCTCTAAAAAGATTATGTCATCTCTCTGTGCTGCGTCGCCCTCGGCTAAGACTGCTGCCTTGCCGACGATCCTGCCGTTTGCGGCCTCTACCAGCTTTTCGAGCGCTATGAGTGACTCGCCCGTGCTGATAACATCATCAACTATCAGCACACGCTTGCCGTTAAGCCTTGCAACGTCCTCCTGCGAGAGGTATAGGGTCTGAAGCTTTTCGGTGGTTATCGACTTTACGTCAACTGCTATCGGGTCGGTCATATAAAGCTTTACCGACTTTCTGCCGACTATGTAGTTTTTGCCCGACTGCCTTGCTGCCTCGTATGCAAGCGGTATGCCCTTTGACTCGGCTGTGATTATTATGTCAAATTCGGGGCATTTTTTCAAAAGCTCCTGCGTGCATTTTACTGTCAGCTCAACGTCAGAGAACATAACAAATGCCGCAATATCGAGCGTGTCGCTTGCATGGCACAGCGGCAGCTCTCTTGTAAGCCCCGCCACATTAAGTGTGTAGTTCATTTTTTAAACATCTCCTTATAAGAATACATATTTTAGTATGAAAAGCACTGTTAAAATATACATCAGCGGGTTTATTTCCTTTCTCTTGCCGCAGACGAGGTTTATAACTACATAAGAGATGACGCCCAGCGCAATTCCCTCGGAAATGCTGTAGAACAGCGGCATAGCTATGATGCACAGGTATGCGGGGATAGTCTGCGTGTAGTTATCCTCGGTAAACTTAAGGTCGCCGATCGACGAGAACATCAAGAAGCCTACAAGGATAAGAGCCGGTGCTGTTGCAAAGGAGGGGATAGCTATAAAGATAGGTGCAAGCAGCGTTGATAGCAGGAAGAGTATAGCGGTCGTCATCGAGGTAAGCCCCGTTCTTCCGCCTGCGCCGACGCCCGAGGCAGACTCTACAAAGGTCGTAGTAGTAGATGTGCCGAGCACAGCGCCCGCCGAGGTGGCTACCGCATCAGCCATAAGTGCGGGCTTGATAGCGGGGAGCTTGCCCTCCTCATCGAGCATACCTGCCCTTGAGCTTACGCCGATAAGCGTTCCTATAGTGTCAAAAAGATCGACAAACAGGAACGAGAAGATTACAACTATAAAGTTGAATATCCCCGTATCGCCGAGCCCGAAATGGAAGCACTGCCCGAACGTTTTGCCAAGCTTTGAGAAATCCGTCATCTCAAAGGTGGGGATAAGCGTGAAGAACGCCTCGTTATCGGGCTTGTAGATGCCCGTAAGCTCGCAGATTATACCTAAGATCCATGTGCCGAAAATGCCTATGAGTATCGACCCGGGGACTTTTTTGATGTAAAGCACGGCCATTAAAAGCGTGCCTATGAGCGCAAGCAGCGCACATATCCCGGTTGTAGAAAAGCTCTCTCTGAAATCGACAAGCGAAACGAGCGTCGCCGAATCTGCCGCAAGGCCTGAATTTTGAAGCCCGATAAAGCAGATAAACAGGCCTATGCCGACCGAGACCGCCTTTTTGAGGGTCAGGGGTATGCAGTTGAATATCGCCTCTCTTACATTTGTGAGCGAGAGTATGATAAACACGATACCCTCTATAAATACTGCCATAAGTGCTGTCTGCCAGGAGTAGCCGTTTGTCAAGACCACTGTGTAGGCAAAGTAAGCATTGAGCCCCATTCCCGCAGAAAGTGCAAAGGGGAGGTTGGCTAAAAGCGCCATGCACATAGTGCCGATAAAGGATGCAAGGCAGGTCGCTAACAGCACGGCTGTAGAATCCATACCCGAAGCCGATAGGATATTGGGGTTGACGGCAAGAATGTATGCCATTGTCATAAACGTGGTAACGCCCGCCATTATCTCTGTTCTGACGGTGGTGTTATGCTCACTGAGCTTAAATATCTTTTCCAGCATAATTATCTACCTCATTCCTGATACTCCGCAATATATGGGAGGTTTCTGTAATACTCGCCGCAGTCGAGCCCGTAGCCGATAACGAAATGGTCGGGTATGGTAAAGAGCGTGTAGTCGGGCTCAAATTTTACGACACGCCTTTCGGGCTTGTCGAGCAGCGTTATGACCTTTATCGAGAGCGGGTGCCTTTCCTTGAGCCGTTCGAAGATCACCTTTAGTGTGCGCCCCGTGTCGATTATATCCTCAACGATCAGAAGGTTATACTCGCTGATATCCTGCGCTATGTCAAGGGTTATGTTAACCGTCCCCGAAGAGCTCGTCCCCTCAAAATAGCTCTGCGCCGCCATAAAAGCTATCTCGTGCGGTATCGTGATATTCCTTGATATATCGCCTAAAAAAATAAACGCCCCTTTAAGTATGCTCACAAGCAGCAGCGGCTTGCCGCTGTATTCCTCGCTTATGAGCTCGCCGTATTCCTTAAGCTTCTCACTTATCTGCTCCTGCGTGATCAGCGTTCGCCTGATCTTGCTTTTATACTCCAAAACATCGGTAAGTGCCAAATCAAATCCCCCTATCTGACAAGGAATGTCTCTTTTATACAATAATTATAGCATACCGATATTTTTATGTCAATGCTTGCCATATTAAAAGTTTTCTGATATAATGTTTGCAGGAGGCGAGGTAATATGCTTAAAAACGTACCCGAAGGCATTGTCCATTACATAGAGGGCAAGCCCTATACCTGCGACAGGATCGGCGCATCGGGCAGCGGGGTGTATATATTTGACGATATGGTGCTCAAAGTAGAGGATATGAGTGAGAGCATAAATGCGATGATAAGCGTTATGAGCTCGCTCGAGGGGGCGCTGCCGCTGCCGCATATGATCTGCCACAGCGTAAGCGGCGGCAGGAGCTATATGCTCAGCGAGCGTGCAAGGGGCGTTATGGCGTGCGATGAGTTTTATTTGGAGCACAGCGATATGCTGATGCCCGTGCTTGCCGATACGCTAAAAAGGCTTTGGAGCATTGATGTGCGCCTTTGCCCGAGAAGGCGTGACCTTGATACCGAGCTTGATGAAGCAAGAGCCCGTGTCGAGGCGGGGCTTGTCGACCCCTCGGCCTGCGAGAAGGGCACCTTCGGCGAGGGCGGCTTTAAAGCGCCCTATGAGCTTTTGATGTGGCTTGAAGCCAACAAGCCTGATGACAGTGAGCTGTGCGTTTCGCACGGCGACCTTTGCCTGCCGAATATTTTTATCGACAGCGGCAGACTAAGTGCCCTGATAGACATAGGCGATATGGGCGTTGCCGACAAGTGGCGTGACATATCGCTTCTATACCGCAGCCTTAAGCACAACTGCGACGGCACCTACGGCGGAAAGGTGTATAAGGGCTTTGACCCCGACTGCCTTTTTGAATACCTTGGGGTAGAGAAAAACGAGCAAAAGCTTCGCTACTACCTGCTGCTCGACGAGCTGTTTTGAGTTCATAAAAAGTTTATATTTCACGCTGCAGCATATCTCCCTCTTCGTGCGTCTTTATTTATGAAGGGGGAGGAATAAACAGCTTGCAGCTTTTTCTCTTGTGATGCTGAAAAGATAAATTGGAATTTGGCGCAGTATTGCAGAGGGTGCACCTGCGAAGGGGGTACGGGGG
>JAFRYW010000242.1 GCA_017442845.1 Ruminococcus sp. | reverse complement strand
CGAGGCCCACCGTAGGACGGTACCGCCGGATCGAATCCATCCGGGCACGGACCTTGGCGAAGGCGATGGAATCGGCCTCAGGATGGGCGCTGGGGAGGATTTGGGCGTTGAAAAGAACAAAAGCAGCTTCATCTACCGAAACGGTGACAGGATAAAGGTAACGGGCCTGCGCCCGTCGATAAAATGCTACCACACGCAAAACGGCTTTTGCGACCTTTTGCCGATAGACCGGGAATATGTTACAAGGCTTGTCGGCGAATGTGACAGGAGGGAATTCAACATACTCCTCTCACATAACCCCTTCGGGTTTGAGGGGTATGCACAGTGGGGCGCAGACCTGGTGTTTTCGGGGCACTGCCACGGCGGGGTGATAAGGCTTCCGCTCTTGGGCGGGCTTCTCTCACCGGAAAGGCGGTTTTTCCCGAAATACACAAAGGGCACGTATTTTTATGACAGCTCAAAAATGGTCGTCTCGGCAGGGCTTGGGAAATTCAGGGTAAACAACCCCGCAGAGATCGTTGTATGCACACTAACAAAGGGCTAGAAAGGAAGCGGCATCAATGTCACAGTACAAGGAAAAAATAGCACAGTATTTTGAAGCACATAAGGAGGCTATGCTAAAGAGCCTAGCCGAGATAGTTGCGATAGACTCATCGCACAGCGAGAGCGGCGACCCCAAAAAGCCCTTCGGCGAGGGCTCGGCGGCAGCGCTTGCATGGGCACAGGGCTTTGCGAGAGAAAACGGCTTTAAAACGACAAATTATGACAATTACGCTATCGACATAGATTTTGATGATAAGGAGCAGGTGCTGGGGATACTAAGCCACTTAGACGTTGTGCCCGCAGCTAGTGACGGCTGGCACAGCGACCCCTTTACGCTCACCGAGAGAGACGGCGTGCTCTACGGCAGGGGCACGATAGACGACAAGGGACCCTGCGTTGCGGTGCTGTATGCGATGAAGTGTATAAAGGAACTGGGAATCCCGCTCAAAAAGGGCTTTCGTGCAATAATGGGCGGCGACGAGGAGCAGGGCTGCAAGGACATTGAATACTACCGGACAAAGCGCCCCTTCCCTAAGCACATCTTCACGCCCGACGGCTCATTCCCCGTGCTCAACTGCGAAAAGGGAATGGTGCACCTTACCTTCTCAAAGCCCTATACCGGCGGTGCGATAGACAGCATCAAGGCGGGCACAGCACTCAATGCGATACCCGAAAAATGTGAGGTCGTAAGGGGCGGCGAGGTAACTGCCTTTACAGGCAAGGCCGCACACGGCTCACGCCCCGAAAACGGCGAGAATGCGATAACCAAATTCCTCTCATCACTAGGTGAGGAGGAGGAAAAGGAGATAGGCCTGGCAGGGCTTTTCCCGCACGGCGAGTTTGACGGAAAAAGCTGCGGCTTAGGCTTTTCTGATGAGGTGTCGGGGGCTATGACCTGTGCGCTGACGCTTTTGAACACCAAGGGCGGCAGGCTCTGCGGGGGCGTTGACATTCGCTTCCCTATCGACAGAAAATACGATGAGATAAGCTCTATCATCATCTCGGCGCTAAGGTCTGCGGGCTATGAGATAGACGAGTGCGAGGGTATGGAGCCGCACTATGTAGATGAAAAGAGCGAATTCGTGCAAAAGCTGCTCGGCGTCTACGAGGACGTTTTGGGAAAGAAGGGGTACTGCATCTCAGAGGGCGGCATCACCTACGTTCACAACACCGAGGGCGGCGTTGCCTTCGGCGCAGAGTTCCCCGAGGAGGAGAACAATATGCACGGCGCAGACGAACACATAAGCCTTAAGACCTTTATGATAAACTGCAATATGTATGCAAACGCTATCATAGAGATCTGCGGCTAAAGGGCAAAAGCAACACCCTAAGAAACTATTTTTATCAGTAAAGGAGTTCCTATGTACGTCACCGAGGAGCAAAACCCGAGGCTTCCGTATCTTCGGGATAAGACAAGCAAGCTGACACTCAGCCCCGGGTGCTATATTATGAAAAACGCCCAGGGCAAGATAATATACATCGGCAAGGCGAAAAGCCTAAGAAAGCGTGTTACGAGCTATTTTCGCAAAAGTGCAGACCACCTGCCCAAGGTCGCAAAAATGGTGAGCCACGTAAACGACTATGACTTTATAGTCACCGACTCGGAGTTCGAGGCGCTGGTTCTCGAATGCTCGCTTATAAAGCAGTACAAGCCCAAATACAATATCCTGCTCAAGGACGACAAGGGCTACAGCTATATACGCATCACAAACGAGGACTTCCCACGCCTTTCGGGCGAGCTGCAAAAGTACGATGACGGTGCCGAGTATATAGGCCCCTACACCTCGTCCTTTGCGGTAAGGCAGGCTGTTGATGAGGCTAACCGTGTGTTCATGCTGCCGACCTGCCGCAGAAAATTTCCGCAGGAATTCGGAAAAGAACGCCCCTGTCTCAACTTCCACATAAAGCAGTGCATGGGCGTATGCCGTGGGAAGATCTCGAAGGAGGAGTACAGAGGTATTATCGACGAGGCGATAGAGTACATCAAGGGCGGCTCCTCCTACAGCGTTGAAAAGCTCACCGAGCAAATGGAAAGGGCGGCAGAGGAACTGAATTTTGAGCTTGCAGCACGCCTTCGTGACAGGATAAGAGCGATAGAAAAGGCAGCCGAGAGCCAGAAGATAATCGACGAGCACATAAAGGACTGCGACTGCATAGCGATAGTCGCAAACTCCGAGAACGCCTGCGCCAGCGTGATAAAATACCGAAACGGCAGGCTCTATGACAAGGCGGATTTCTTTTTGGAGCAGACCGATGAGGCGGGGGCTATGCTCACGGGGTTTTTGATGCAGTATTACAGCTCGACCGATGACATACCAAAGCACATTTTCTTAGCCGACAGCATTGACGGGCAGGACAGTGAAAACCTTACCCGCTACCTGAAGGACAAGACCGGCCACGCTATATATCTTTCCACCCCGCAGAAGGGGAATATGCTGCGGCTCACCACCCTTGCAAAGGCGAACGCCTCGGAATACCTCTCGATAAGAATGGGGCGCACGGGCAAGGAGGCACAGGCGCTTGACGAGCTTGCAAAGGCGCTCGGAATGGAAAAGGTGCCAAAGATCATCGAATGCTACGATATATCAAACCTTGCATCAAGCGATATGGTAGCGGGAATGGTAGTGTTTGAGAACGGCCGCCCGCTCAAAAAGCACTACAGGCGCTTTGCGATAAAAAATGTTGACGGGCAAAACGACTACGCTTCGATGCAGGAGGTGCTTCGCAGGCGGTTTGAGAATTATTTCAAGGGCGAGGACGAGTGCTTCTCAACACTTCCCGACCTGATCTTTCTTGACGGCGGCAAGGGGCACGTAAACACCGTCACCCCTGTAGTTCGTGAAATGGGCATAGACGTGCCGATCTACGGCCTTGTCAAGGACAACCGCCACCGCACACGTGCAGTCGCCACGGGCGGTGGTGAGATCTCGCTGTCAAGGGCGAGGAGCGCTTTTAATCTTGTTACGGCGATACAGGACGAGGTGCACCGCTACAGCGTAGCCTTTATGACAAAGCGCCACAAAAAGACGACCTTTGCCTCGACCCTCACGACCGTTAGGGGCGTAGGGCAGAAAAAGGCCGCAAGGCTTATAAATGAGTTCAAGACGACCGAAAAGCTCAAGGCTGCAACGCTTGAGGAGATAAAAAAGACCGCAGGCGTAAGCACCGAGGCAGCGCAGGAGCTTATGAGGATCATCGAAGAGATGTGAGGGGCTTGGCTTGCTTATACAAATAGCATATAATAAAGGGGCTGCTGCGGCGGCCTCTTTTATTATTCTTTTTCCCACTGCCCGGTGTGACCTTTGACATCAGTTTACGTCTGTTAAGGTGAAAGCGCTTTTGAACAAAACTAAGAGGAAACTGACTATGAACGACAAAGAAACTTACAAGCTGTTTTTTGAGAGAAATGAAAAGGCATTAAAGCTTGTTGACAAAGAATACGGAAGATATGCGCGCTTTATTGCATCAAATATCCTCCCCTCGCCCGAGGACAGCGAGGAGGCGGTCAATGATGCCTACAACGCACTATGGAACAGCATTCCGCCAAACAAGCCCGACAGCCTTAAGGCTTACCTTGCAAAAACCGTCAAGAACATATCACTTGACAAGCTTAGAAAGCAAACGGCCGCAAAGCGCGGCGAGGGGCAGGCTGATGCCGCACTTGACGAGCTTGCCGAGGTGTTAAGAGATAGCTCCACGCCCGAAACGGAGCTTGACAAAAGGATATTGACCGAAACTGTATGGCAGTTTGTGGGGGCGCTTGAGCCAAAAAGCAGAAAGCTCTTTTTACAAAGATACTGGTACCTGTGCAGCATAGCGCAGATAGCCAAGGAAAACAAAATGAGCGAGGGGGCTGTAAAAACGGCGCTCTACAGGCTGCGGCTGCGCTTGAAGGAACAGCTTGAAAGGGAGGGACTGCTATGAATGAAAAGAATTTATTTGACGCGGTAAATAATGTTGACGAGAGGTTTATATTAGAGGCCGCACCTGCACAGACAAAGCATATCAGGCTAAGCCGTAAAGCTGTTGCGCTGTGCGCGGCGGCGGTGATAGCTGTCACGGGAACAGTTTCGGCGGTTGCGGTATACGGCGGCAAAATAGGAAAGTCGGCCAAAAACCTTACAAACAGCACGCCGGGTGAAAAGGACATTGAAAACATAGAAAAGACCACCCTGCCGTTTAGCGGCGAGGTGCTTTGCGAGAGCTTTGAGGATATCGACTTTACTGTTGACGGCATTACAAGGACTCAGACCGACAGAGGAGAGCTATGGCTCACCGCCAAAAAAACAAACGGGGAGCGCTTTGAATGCCCCGATGATGAATACTATGTGCTTGCATACACTCTTGATCTTAATGCCGAGGGTTTAACGCTTGATATGAGCGATGAGCGCAACGTTTACTACAATGGCGTGCTTGCTATGAACAGGTGCGAGATAAACGATGACGGAACGCTCTCGGTAATGCTCGATATCTCTATGTGGGATGAGGATATGAGCGAGGTATATCTCGGACTTGGCGATATAATAAGATTAAAGCGTGATGACTACTATACTATGGGCGAGGACGTAGAAAAAATATTAGATGCGATGATAGAAAACGGCGCACATTACCCTGATGAAGCCGACGTCTACAGCGCAGTCATAAACCGTGAATATTACAGCGAGCTTGACAGCCGCAAGGCCAGATATGCAGAGTATGCCGAGTATTATGAAAAGGTGTATACCTCCGTTTCCCGCGATACCTATAAGGGTAAGCTTGTCCTCCGTGCAGAGCTTACGGATAATATAGTAAAGATACCGCCCGAGCAGAATAATTTTGACGGGTACATCACCATTACCGCCCTCGGGCTTGATATGAAACTGCCTGCTGAGAAGTTTATCAAAGCGCTCGGCTCACCCGAGCCCGAAAAGACAAAGTGGGAGGTCTACCACACCTACAAAGACCCGACTGTTACCCTGACGCTTGAAAGCGGCGAAAAGCTGACACTTACAGCCACGCTTGAAACTTGGGACAACAGCTATGTCGAGGACTATGCGACAATAGTAGGTGACATTCACGAAAGCGGCGCGGCCGCACATCTTTACGCCGAATTTGAAAGCACGGCAGACCCGTTCAAGGTAATAAAGATACAGGTAGGCAGTGTGACCGTCTGGAAAAAATAAACCTATAATACCCCCGAGAGAAAGTGTCTCCCGGGGGCATATTTATGCGTTATCTGAACGGGTCGCCTGCCGATTCGATGCTGCCGTCCAGCGCATCAACATAGATAAGCTGATAAGAGCCGTCCTTTAAGGCACCTCGCCGCCGCTATAAATGCGCCGATCTTACTGTGAGCTTTCATTCTCTTCCTCCTCTTCGTAAGCCGTGCTAAGATCCTCCTCATCAAGCCCGTAATAAACTGACAGATCATAGGCCCTTTCTATTTTGTAAATAGGCTCTCTGTACAGTGATCTTCCGTCAAAATCCAAAAAGTCTCTTGGCTGCAATACTTTTTTTATTTCTCCGCTCAGCGCATTCACACAAAGCTTTAAATGTTCTGTACTTTCATCTTTTATTACGTTAAAATACAGCGCCCAATAGGGCTGCGCTGTATATACAGCCCCCGGCTGATGTGCAAAGCTGCCGCTCCAAACAGTGTCATCATAGCTTTCCACATAGGGGTGGTATTCAAGCTCGGCGTGGGTAAGCGTCATATTTTTTGCATTCAGGGAGTACTTGTTGTATGTGTGAACTATCGCCTCATCACAGTCAAGGTGATCCCTTTTATCCGCAAGCCCCTTTGGAGCTATCAGATCATAAAGGCTCTCTACCTCAAAGGGCTTTTCGGTGTCATACATCGAGGCACTTATGCAAAAGCTTATCTCATCCGGTTTATACCGCTCAGATGAATATTCAGCATACGTATCTGAACGTGCAGGCTTTACTGTCGCACAGCCGTCCTGCATATCAAGTGTAAAAAACACCTCGGCGTATTGATCTTCCTTTTCCGAGCCTTCGGGGTCATCTATGCCTATAGATACATTGTATATAAGAGCAAATGCAGGCCTTAGCTTCATCTCTATCCCGAGTGCTATGATGCAGTCGGTGATATAAGACTGCGCCTTTGCCGACAGCTCCTGTAATGAAACGCTCTCATACTCATTTAGTTTAACTGCCTTTTGCTCATACACTTCAGGGAAAACAATATCATCAAAGCCATCCACAAACGCAGGGAACTTTGGCTCTCGTTCATGATCATGATATAAAAACCTGCCGCTGTCGGTAAGCACAAGTATTTTTGACCCGTCCTGCGTTTCAAGCTTAGTTGTCGGAATAGTAGCTGTCAGCTCCTCCTTTGAGGCATTCAGCTTATCGTCAGCCGAAAAGAATACCGATGACAGCGCATCTATCTTTCCCTCACAGCTTAGCTGCGTAAATTCATATATGCCCATATCTGTATCCTTAGGCAGCACAAAGCTTTCTGCATAATTAAACTGCGTAACGGTCTGATAGAGTGCGGGCTTTGACTGCGAGCTTTCGCCCGAAGAGCAGGCGCAAAGCGCCGCCGCAGCCGCCGAGAGCAGAAAGCAAAGTATTCTTTTGATCATCATTTTTACCACCCCTTCTATATCTTAAAGACGCCGGCATGACTTACAATGTGGCAAGCCATAGGCATTTTTGTAGCCTTGCACAAAAGACCCGACAATGCACAATGCACAATGCACAATTATTGTGTCGGCTTGCTTCCCTCGGAGCGATGAACAAAGCCTTAGCTTATCGCTTGTAATACAAGCTTTTATATTTGTTTCACGCCCAAAGTTAAGTTAAGAGTCAAAGCTAGTCTCACGCCCTATTTCGGGGGGCTTTGCGGTCGCCCCCCGTATCCCCTTCGCAAGTGCACCCTCTGCAATACTCCGCTAAATCCCAATTTATCTTATCGAGCCTTGTAATAAAAAATTTTTCAAAAGCCCTTGACATATAATAGAAAGAGTGATATAATTAAATCAAACAAATGAACAAGTATTCATATGTTAATATAAAAGGAGAGTGTATTATATGAAAAAGACTTATGCTATCGAGGTGGACTGCGCAAACTGCGCTAATAAAATGGAGCAGGCAGCTAAAAACACCGAGGGCGTCAAGGATGCTAATGTCAACTTTATGGCACTGAAAATGAAGGTCGAGTTTAATGAGGGCGCTGACGAGAAGGCTGTTATGAAAAACGTGCTTAAGGCGTGCCGCAAGGTAGAGCCTGACTGCGAGATAGAGTTTTAAGCTATGAACAGAAAACAAAAGAAGGTGCTGACACGTGTCATAATAGCACTTGTGCTGCTTGTGGCGGTGTCGGTCATCGACCGTTTTGCAGAGCCTGCGTGGTATGTGCAGCTTATATTGTACCTGCTGCCGTATTTTGTGATAGGGTATGATATACTTATCAAGGCTTTCAAGGGTATTATAAACGGGCAGGTGCTCGATGAGAATTTCCTTATGGCGGTAGCGACCGTGGGGGCTATGGCACTCGGCGAATACCGTGAGGGCTCGGCAGTAATGCTCTTTTACCAGATCGGCGAGCTTTTCCAAAGCATAGCCGTTGGCAAAAGCCGCAAAAACATCGCTGCACTTATGGACATTCGCCCCGACTGCGCCTTTGTTGAGACTGATGACGGGGTCGAGGAATGTGACCCGGACGATGTTGAGATAGGCAGCATAATAGTCGTAAAGCCGGGCGAAAAGATCCCGATAGACGGCGAGATCATCGAGGGCGACACCACTCTCAACACCGCAGCACTCACGGGCGAGAGTATGCCTGTTGATGCGATAAGGGGCGATGCTGTTCAAAGCGGCAGCATAAACCTCACCTCCCCTATCAGGGTAAGAACGACAAAGCCCTTCGGCGAATCGACTGTGTCAAAGATACTGGAGCTTGTTGAAAGCTCGGGCGAGCGCAAGTCAAAAAGCGAGAACTTTATCACGAAATTTGCAAGATACTACACGCCCGCAGTTTGCATAAGTGCACTTTTGCTGGGGCTGGGCGTGCCGCTGGTAAGGGTTCTCTCAGGCAGCAGCGCTATGCTTGGCGAGTGGGTGTCAAGGGCGCTCACCTTCCTTGTAATAAGCTGCCCGTGTGCGCTTGTTATAAGCATACCGCTAAGCTTCTTCGCCGCTATCGGCGGTGCGGGGAGCGAGGGCATACTGATAAAGGGCTCAAATTTTATCGAAACGCTTTCCAAAACGAAATACGTGGTATTTGACAAAACAGGCACGATGACAAAGGGCGTTTTCGAGGTCGTGGGGATACACCACAGCATGATCGAGGAGGAAAAGCTCTTAGAGCTTGCCGCTATCGCCGAGCAGAGCTCTAACCACCCTATCGCCAAAAGCATAGTAAAGGCGTGCAGGTCGCTTCCCGACAGCAGCCGCCTGACAAGGGTGAGCGAGCTTGCGGGCGAGGGCATCTGCGCCGTTATCGACGGGGCAGATGTCTTTGTAGGAAATGACAAGCTTATGAAGCGTGCGGGCGCACAGCTTCAGGAATGTCACAGTGCGGGAACGATAATACACATAGCAAGAGGCAGCGAGTATCTGGGTCACATAGTAGTTGCCGACGTTCTCAAAAAGGACGCCCCCGAGGCTGTGAAAAAGCTCTATGAGGCAGGCGTTTCGCAGACCGTGATGCTCACGGGCGACGGCGAAAGGGCGGCCGAGGCAGCAGCTAAGGAGCTTGGTATCGACAAGCTTTACAGCCGCCTTCTCCCCGAGGACAAGGTAGCACGTGTTGAGGAGCTTTTAGCGCAAAAGCCCGCAGGCAGCAGCCTTGCCTTTGTAGGCGACGGCATAAACGATGCCCCCGTGCTGACGAGGGCTGATATAGGCATAGCTATGGGCGCCTTGGGCTCAGACGCTGCGATCGAGGCGGCAGATGTTGTGCTAATGGACGACAACCCGCTCAAGATCTCAAAGGCGATAAGGCTTTCCCGCCGCTGCATGAGGATAGTTTACGAAAATATCGTTTTTGCTATCGGCATAAAGCTCATATGCCTGGCACTCGGCGCACTCGGCATAGCAAATATGTGGATAGCGATATTTGCAGACGTAGGCGTTATGGTGCTTGCTGTACTAAACGCTGTGCGAATGCTCAAAAGAGAGAAATGACCTTCACCTTCCCTAATATAAAGAACACCCCTTCGGGATCAAGCGCAGGCGCCATAAAGAAGTTTTATTCAGACACTTCTGCTGTATCACCGCAGAAGTGTCTTTGCGTTACTTAGTTCACACCTGCTAAAAGAAAAAAGAAGAAAGAATAAATAAGAAATAAAAGCGAAGGTATCGTGTCTTATCGGCAAAAGCCGATAAGAAGAAAGTTTTGCTCTGCAAAACATTTCCCTTCGGCGATGAATTATTAAGATCCGTCCGCAAAGCGGACACCTTTATTATTCTTTATTCTTTCTTCTTTATTATTTATTCTTTTAGCAGCAGCGAACAAAGCTTGGGTCTTAAAAAAGCTTCTTTATCGCTGCTGCGCTCATCCCGAGGGGGTGTTTGCTTTGTTTGTTTACTTTACCTTTAGGCTCTTGACCGATGAATATGCGCTGTAATATTTAGTGCCGTTCACGGTCTTGTATGCACGGACCTTTACATAATAGGTCTTGCCCGAAATAAGCTTAGTGAGCGTTTTGCTTACCTTTGCCACACCCGAGGCTGTTGCGGTACTCTTTGAAGCAAAGCTCTTATCCTGCGAATAAACTATCTGATAGCCCGTTGCTGTGGTATTCTTGCTCCAGGTGATCTTCAGATTTTTAGCCTTTGGGCTTGTAAGCTTCTTGAGCGTTACCGCCTTCGGTCTGATCTTAAAGGTCACGGTCTTAGTGCCCTTGTAGTTGCCCTTGCCCTTAAGAGTGACGCTCGCTGTGCCTATTGCCTTATTTGCCTTGTAGGTCACGGTATAATTGCTGCCCATTGTCAGCGTCCTTGACGAAAGCGTAACAGTCGGCAGTGGTGTGATGCTCTTTCCTGTATAGTCATAGTTTGCCTTGATGCCCGAGACTTTCGCCCCGCTTATATCCGCCGCTGTCACAGAGAAGGTCTTTTTAACGCTTCCCGTATAGCCGCCCTTGCCTGTGACGGTAACTGATGCCGTTCCGGCGTTTGTGTTGTTTGAGTAGCTTACCGTATAGTCAGTACCGCTCACAAGCGCCTTGCCCGAGCCCTTAACTGTAACTGCCGGCTTCTTGGCGCTGCCGTCATAGGTATATTTTTCGCTTGAAAGGGTAACGTCAAGTGTCGATATATCGATAAGTCTGGGCACAAGCCTTACGAGCTTTTTGCCGCAGGCTGTGCAGGTGTAGGTCTTAGCCCCCGAGGAGCTTACAGTAGGTGCTATAGTAACAACGCCGCTGTCAAACCTATGCACGGCGGTCTTCGGTATCAGCGAATCGACCTCAAGCCCACAGCCCGAGCAGGTAAAATGCTTCAGCCCTGCGTGTGTGCAGTCTGCCGCCTTGAGCACCTCGCCCTTGCCGAAGTAGTGGTTGCCCGTAGCGGGGATCTCCTCGGTCTTTTTCTCGCCGCAGAGGGTGCAGGTGTAGCTTATGCTTCCCGCCTTGCCGCAGGTCGGCAAAGCTGCTGTTGTTCCCTCGTCCCAGATATGCCCCTCGGTCTTGGGAATAGCCTCTGTTTTTGTCTGCCCGCAAAGGGTGCAGGTAAAGGTCTTGACGCCCTCCTCACTGCAGCTCGCCGGTGTTGTTACCTCGCCCTCGTCCCACACGTGGGCATCGGGGTCTATATCCGTTTCGCTGTCAAAGGTCGAGCCGCAGAGCGTACAGGTGTGTGTCAATATGCCCTTCGTCGAGCAGGTAGGCTCCGTCGTCACCTCGCCCGCATCAAGCTTGTGCGAAAGTGCGGGTATTATCTGCGTATATGACTCACCGCAGAGCTTGCAGGTAAAAACCGTTTTTCCCTCAACTCCGCACGCCGCCTCAGCGATCACCTCGCCGACGCCGTATTTATGTGATGTGGTCTTTGCGACAGGCTCGGTGTAGCTGTCGCCGCACTCGCAGGTATAGGTTATCTCGCCCTCCTCGGCGCAGGTCGCCTGCTTTGTTATCTCACTTTTATAGCTATGTTCGTGCTCGGCCTGCACATCGGTCTGCTGCGGCGCAGTGTCATCATCTGCCGCAAAAGCCCCTATGACCTGCGTAAGCGACACAGCCGCTGCACAGGCAAGCGCCGCTATTCTCCTTGTGATCTTCAAAATAAACCACCTTCCTGAAATTTGCCTTAGCCTATTCAAAAATGCTGTAACTTATATTATATAACATTTCACATTCCTTGTCAATCAGCATTTATCACAGAAAACGCCGTGCGAAACCTACGAATGATCTCATCAAAGGACGAAAAGCAGACATCGCTTGCCGAGGCAAGCTCCTCCCTATCATTCTCCTGCACGCCCCAGAGTGCACCTACGCAGACAAAGCCGCCAAGCTCAGCACCCCTTATCCCCTCGGGGATATCCTCAAAGACGGCACATTCACACGCCTCAAGCCCAAGCCCCCTTGCAGCGTGAAGGTACACATCGGGGAAGCCCTTGCCCCGCTCGACCTCGCTTGTCTGCGAGAAAAAGTCGAGCAGCCCGTAAAGCCCCTCTCTTTTTAGCGCAGGCTCATAAAACACCCTGTCAGATGCCGTAGCAAGGGCAGTCTTGATGCCGTTATCCTTAAGAAGCGTAAGCAGCTCTGCCGCCCCGTCAAAGGCCTTGACATTGTCACGGTACTCGCTCAAGGCACTTGATTTCCACTCATCGATTATAGCCCCGGTGCTGTCGGGCAGCGAGAAGCGCTCCTTTGTATAGACAGCCGCCTGCTCCAGGTTCATAGTGCATATACACTTTGTATAGTCAGCAGGTATCTCGATCCCCCGCCGCCCGAGAAAGAGCCTGTCCACCTCGCTCCATACATAGGAGGAATCAAGCAGCGTTCCGTCAAGATCGAATATCATACCCGAAAGCCTTGTTATATCCATAACCATACCCCTTTTCTCATATCATAAAAAGTATAGCATATCGGCGGGAGAATGTCAAACAAGCAGCCTGCAACAGCCCTCCCGTGGCTCATTACTATTTGCTGATATTGTTCAAAATACTGTGAGATATACAACCTGCACAAAAAGCCGGCAGAAATTTCGTAAAACATTTTTAACCGAATAATCCCTTTTTGTTGCAGATTTGTTGCGAAAAATATGTTATAATAGATATACTACTAATATAATGAAAGGATTATCTTTTTATGGAGCTTCAAAAAATAACAGAGAACGGTGTCCTTAGCATAAGGATAACAGGAAGAGTAGACACGACGACCGCTCCCCTGCTTGAATCGGAACTTAAAGGCGACTTTGACAGCTGCGAGCAGATGATACTTGACTTTACAAATGTCGAGTATATTTCCTCGGCCGGGCTAAGAGTCTTGCTTTATGCACACAAGACTATGGCACGCAAGGGCGGTCTTACTATAAAAAATGCAGATGAGGATATTATGGAGATCTTTGAGGTGACGGGCTTTGCAGGCTTCCTCAACATAGAATAAAGGAACGGTGATAGAGTGATAAAGAAATTCGGGCTGACACTGGGCGGCCTTCAGCAAAAAATACTTAACCTGGTGCTCATATTCCTGCTTGCGCTTATGGCAGTATATGCGGGCGTTTCGATCTACCAGTCGAACAGGCTCACCCGTGTTGTAAATGACGCCAGCAGCGAGCAGCAGGAGGCAATAGAAAAGGTATCGGGCAACACTATGCATCAGGTGATCGACGGCTCAATGACAAAAACAAACGCATTACAGGCGTACATAGCCGACGATATGTTTATCGACATCAAGACTGATGTGGCAACGCTGCAAAGCCTTGCGACAGGGCTTTTTGAGCATATGGGCAGCTTTGAGCCCGCCGAGGCGGCTCTGCCCGACCCCGCAAAGGACGGCACACTTTCGGCGCAGGTGCTCTGCGAGGAGGGCGTTGACTACACCAAAAGCGAATACCTCGGCACAGCGGCGCATATGAGCGAAACTATGATAGCTATGTGCGAGCGCTCGGAATACCTGAGCAACTGCTTTATAGGCCTTGCAGACGGAACGCTGATATGCGTTGACAAATGCTCTGCAAGCAAATTTGACGAAAGCGGCAAGCTCACCCCCTTCGCTGTAAGGGAGAGGCCCTGGTACACGGGCGCTGTAGAGGCAGGCGAGCTTTGGTTCTCGGGGATCGAGGCTGACACCTATACCGACAACATAGGCGTTGAGTGCGCCGCCCCTGTCTACAAGGACGGCAAGGTCATCGGCGTTGTCGGCGCAGACCTGTTCCTAAACTCGATGAGTGATTATGTCAACTCGACCTCAGATCAGGGCGGGTACATATGCGTTATAAACAGCAGCGGCAACGTCATCTTCGCACCGGAAGGAAACGGTGTGTTTGATGTAAGGCTTTCCGATGAGGCGAGCGATATCCGCCAAAGCGACAACAAGGAGCTTGCAGAGTTTGTTTCGGCAGTCTTGACCGAGCAGCAGTCGCTTACAGAGATCACTGTCGGCAGCAAGGTGTATTATATGACAGGCTCGCCTATGCCTACAATCGGCTGGGCAGTAGTCTCCTTCATAGAAAAGGACATAACCGAGCAGCCCACGCAGCAGATGATGAACGAATATGACCGCATCAATCAGGAGGCCTCCTCCAAATTCAACGAGGGCACCGACTATTCAAGGAATACAACACTTGTTATGATAGGTGTTATCCTTGTACTGGGCACTGCGGCCGCACTTGCCGTGGCAGGCAGGGTGGTGAAGCCCTTAGAGCGAATGACTCAGCGTATGAGCGAGCTCAAGAACAATGACCTTCTGTTTGAAATGGAGGACACCTACCGCACGGGCGATGAGGTAGAGATGCTCGCAGAGGCATTTGCAGAGCTCTCAAAGAAAACCACAGACTACATCAACCAGATAACCGTTATAACAGCCGAGAAGGAGCGTATAGGAACAGAGCTCGAGCTTGCTACAAGGATACAGGCAGATATGCTGCCAAACATCTTCCCCGCATTCCCCGAGCGGCCGGAGTTTGACATTCACGCTTCAATGACCCCTGCTAAGGAGGTCGGCGGCGACTTCTACGACTTCTTCCTGATCGATGACGACCACTTGGCTATGGTAATGGCAGACGTTTCCGGCAAGGGCGTTCCGGCAGCGCTGTTTATGATGATGTCGAAGATCTTGGTCGGCAACTACGCTATGATGGGCGGCGCCCCCTCAAAGGTGCTCGAGCAGGTAAACACACAGATCTGCAAGAACAATGATGAAGAGATGTTCGTTACGGTTTGGCTGGGCGTGCTTGAAATATCCACAGGAAGGGTAACTGCCGCAAACGCAGGGCACGAATACCCGATAATAAGAAAGCCCGGCGGCAAATTTGAACTTTTCAAGGATAAGCACGGCTTCGTTATCGGCGGAATGGACGGCATGACCTTCAAGGAATACGAATTTACACTTGAAAAGGGCGGCACGCTTTTCCTCTACACCGACGGCGTTGCCGAGGCAACAGATACAAACAATGAGCTCTTCGGAACAGACAGGATGTTAGAGACACTCAACAAGGACCCAGATGCGTCACCAAAGGAGCTGCTTAAAAATATGAAGCAGGCTGTAGATGAATTTGTAGGCGAAGCGCCGCAGTTTGACGACCTTACGATGCTTGGGCTGAAGCTGTTATAGGAGGAAAGTATGAAAAGTGACATTATCAACATTCAAAGCGACCTTGGGGGCAGCGAGGAGGCTATGGCCACCGCAGAGAGGTTTTCAAGCTACAACGGCTTTACGGGCAGAGATGCAAGGCACATACGCCTTCTCACCGAGGAGCTTGTGAGCATGGTGCACGGAATTATGGAGGGGCTAAATGCCGAGCTTTGGTTTGAAAGCGAGAAAACTGACGAGGGCACGCTTTGCAGGATCTGCCTATGTGCACAAAAATCGGTCGATGCAAAGCAGGAGGAGCATTTCCTTTCCGTAGCATCGAGCGGAAAGAACGAAAGCGCAAAGGGTATCCTGGGCAAAATACGTGAGGCATTCAGAGTAAGCGCACAGTATCCACACACGGGCATTTATCTGACAGAATATGCCGCCGCAAACAGCTGGTACGCTATGGGTGCGGGCAGGGGCGGAATATCAAGAGAATACGCAAACGAGCGTATGTGGTCGCTTATGAACTACCGTGAGAGCCTTGAAAGGGAAAATGAGCCGGATACCGAGGAGTGGGACGAGCTTGAAAAATCCATCATCGCAAAGCTTGCAGATGATGTAAAGGTATGGCTCAGATCGGATACTACAGAGGTAGTCATAGAAAAGACCGTAAAATAGATACCAGGTGATAAAAGGTGATAAAAAAGCTATTTCGGCAGATGCTGCTAACGCAGATCCTCTCTGCTATGACAGTAACGCTGTGTATGCTTATAGACAGTATAATGATAGGCCGCTTTTTGGGGCTTGAATCAATGAGTGCCTACGGATATTCAACACCTGTGCTGCTCGTTTTCGCAGCAGTGGGCAGCATGATCTCGGCAGGCGTGCAGGTAATGTGCGGCAGGACAATGGGCAGCGGCGACAGGAAGGGAACGAACGCCTGCTTCTCAGTCTCGGTAGCGCTTGCTGTAGGCTTTTCGGTGATAGGAATGGCGGCGGTGCTGATATTTACAGACCCGCTGTGCACCCTTCTCGGCGCAGGGGAAAGGGCTGCCGGCAACACGGTGTTTTTCCTGACACGTGATTATCTAAGGGGCTTTATAATCGGTGCCCCGGCATTTATGGCAGCGCAGATTATGGTGCCGTATATGCAGATGTCGGGCAGCCGCACAAGGCTCGTTGCAGCAGTCATCGCTATGACGGTGGGCGATGTGGCATTTGACATATTAAACGTCTTCGTATTCAAGCAGGGCACCTTCGGAATGGGGCTTGCAAGCTCGCTAAGCTACTACATAGCATTTGTGATAGGTGTTATCTACTTCTTTAAGAAGGAATGTATTTTCAAATTCTCCGCAGCGCTTGTCAAGCTCAAGACCTGCCTGCAGCTCCTTCGTGACGGCATACCGACGCTTATCAATCAGGTAAGCCTTGTGCTGCTGACGTTTTTCCTAAACAAGCTGCTCACAGACCTTGGCAGCAGTACGGCTGTTGCGGCATACTCGGTCATATCGACCTGCGGTAACATCTGCTACTCCTTCAGCTCGGGCGTTGCATCTGTAGCGCTCACGCTTGCCTCGATCTTCTACGCTGATGAGGACAAGCCCTCGCTTTTACAGCTTGTTAAGGTAATGCTCTTCTACGCCGCAGTGATCTGTGCGGCAGTAACGGCTGTGATAATCCTTGCTGCGAAGCCGCTGGTAATGCTGTTTATACAGGATCTTTCGGCGGCGGATATGGCGATACCGGGGCTTAGGCTGTTCGTGCTCTCGCTCGTTCCGTGTGCGCTCAACACCTCGCTCAAAAACTACTACCAGGGCATCGAGCGTGTACGCCTTACAATGACGATCTCGGTTTTGCAAAACTTTGCACTCACAGCCCTCGGCGCATTTGTGATAAGCCGCTTTGCGGGGGTGACGGGCGTATGGCTGGGCTTTTTGACGGGCGAGGGGCTTACCCTTATATGCATATGCATTTTCGTTTGCCTAAAGCAGAAAAAAGACGGGCTCTCGGCAAAGGGCTTCTCGCTTATCCCCGAAAGCTACGGTGCGGCTGACGAGAACTGTCTTGATATATCTATCTGCTCTCAGGAGGAGGTAGTGAACGTATCAAAGGCAGCCGCAGATTTTTGCAGCAGCAGGGGCGTTGCAAAGCGCACAGGCAAGCTGATAGCACTTGCGATAGAGGAGATGTCAAACAACATTATCCTCTACGGCTTCACAGACGGCGGCGGGCACAGTATCGACATTCGTATCGCTATAACCGATGATGTGACGATACTGCGTATAAGAGACAACTGCCGAAGCTTTGACCCTGTAAAATACCTCGAGCTTCACAATGACGAGGACGACCCCACCGCACACATCGGCATTAAAATGGTGATGAAGCTTGTAAAAAGCGCAAACTACGTAAACTCGCTCGGGCTCAACAACCTACAGCTCACACTATAATAAAACGGCAGGAGCGCTCCTGCCGTTATTTTTATGCCTTTTTTAGTTTTCATCTTCAAAGATTCTGTCGATCACGCTGCCCATTCTTGTTATCATCGGAACAACAAGAGCGTTGCCCATACAAAAATACCTCATTCTGTCAGGCATACCCGTATTTGTCCAGTCATCATCAAAGCCCTGAAGGCGCTCTGTCTCAACAGGGGTGAGCAGGCGAAGAGTGCCTGTTTTTTTATCGGCAACAACGTGAGTCGATCTATTCAGGGTCGATTCACTCGTGAGCATCGTGCGCCCGGGTCTGTTCCACGGGTCGGGGAATGCCACAGGCCCCTCCGAGAAAACATAGCTGTGCCCGTTTGCTGCGGTGCGGTCGATCCTCTTTGAGCCCTTAAGGTATGCCCATTTCTGCATTTTATCCGTAGGGATAAAGTATTTTTCATCGGCACTCTCCACAAGTATATCCCCAAGCATTATCGGTGTCTCCTCACGCTCTGTGACCCTTGCTGTGAACACCTCGCCGTTTCTCATAAAGCCCGCATTTTCAAAGGGAAACTTGAAACGGTCGCTGACCTCCACAAGGTCGCTGCTAAGCACGGTGCTTGTTATCTCCCCCGCCTCGCTTATCGGGAAGGCGGTCACCATAAAGCCCTTCCCCTTTATTATCTCCTCGGCGGAGAGGGCTGACATTTTCCTTCCGTACTCGGTACTGTCGGTCTTATATGCAAAAATATATGTCCTTCTTCTTCTCTGCGCTGCGCCGTAGCTTGCGGCATTTACTACCCGCCACTCGACGCTGTAGCCCAGCAAAGCAAAGCAGGCAAGTATCACGCCGAAATCACGCCCACGCTGCTTTGCGGGGGATTTTAGCAGCCTGTCAACATTTTCAAGCAGCGCAAAGGGCGGCTGTGCTACCTCAAGCACATCTCTTATCTGCCACCAGAGCACGCCCTTTTTGCCCTCAATGCCCTTTGAGGAAGCGAGCGTGTGGGCCACGCTGTAGTCCTGACATGGGAAACCGCCCACCACAAGGCTATGGTCGGGAATAGTGCTTTTATCGACGATGCTGATATCGTCGCAGGTGTGGTATTCACCGTTTTTGTCGGGGCAGTCGCCGTAATGCTCGGTATAGCATTTATGCGCCCACTGCACCCTCGCCCCCGGCTCCCACTGAGAGAACCACGTCGTCCGCCAGCCCGAGCCAAGCCTGTCAAACCCAAGCCTGAACCCTCCCACACCGGCAAACAGCTCGCAAATCGTTTTTTCCATAAGTTAAGCCCTCCTTGATACAAGATCTATCCGCTTATATAAGACCGATAATTATTAACACCGACAGCCGCCGGATCGAACGGTCTATAAATATATTATAGCATATATTTCGCATAATAGCAATACACTTTTTTTGACCTCTTTTTGCCGAAAGGCAAGTTGACAAATCTATTCTTTATGGTATAATATTATTTAAGGCAATACCGATTTTTTGAAAGGAATGTATACTATGAAAAGAAAGCGCAGGCTGCGCCTTCAGGTCGCAGCTATCATGCTGATATTCTATGTGATCGTTCTGATAACGTCATCATTTATCGTCTACCGCAGCGCCAGAAACACCTATCTGACGGCTAAAAACGATATGATCGAGCGTGACCTTACCCGTATCAGGGGCGAGGTCACGGCTTGGGCTGATACACCGTGGTTTTATGATTACTGCTGCCAAAACCCGGAAAAGGTAAAAGAGCCGATGACCACGGCTGAATACACTATTGTAGATACGCTTGATGAGGCCCTTTACGGAAAAGACAAGGAGCAGGCGCTCAAAAAGCTCGGTGATGCCGAGCAGCTCGCATATGCAAAGGATATCTACGGCCGCATAAGGTTTATTCTTGATAACGAGCTCTCGACCTTTGACTATGGTGCCCTTTGGATGATGGATATTGATGAGGACGACCCGGGCTTTATATTTCACAACGCCCAAAGGGAAGACGAAAACGGCTTCCCCTCCTACGATATCACAATGAGTTCTCTCGGAGAAAGGTTCAGTATGGATGTAAGCAAGCACCCTGCAATACAAAACCTTCGCTCGGGCAGCACCGACACGGAGTATGAGATAGTAAGCTCCGCCAAAAACGGCGATAACAGCGGCAGCTACAACTACATAGCCTATATCCCGCTCATTTATGACGGCCAGACGTGTGCTGTCATCGGCCTGTCATATAACTGGGATCAGTTCCATTCTCAGCTCATAGGGCAGCTGTGGATGATGACAGGTATACTGTCTGTTGTTATGGCACTGTCGATCATAGTGCTGCTTAGACATATCGACAAGGTGGCATTAAAGCCCCTTTCCTACGTACAGCGCACAGTAAGAGAATATATGAAAAGCAAAGACAGCACCGCTGCAAGGGGGCAGCTTGACAAGATAACCGCAAAAAACGAGATTGGGGTTCTTTCCGATGATGTGAGCGAGCTGATAGAGGAGATAGATACATACACGAGCAGTATCAAGACCCTTACCAGAGAGGTAATGGAAGCCCTTGCCCACACGATCGACGCAAAGGACAAATACACAAACGGCCACTCGTTCCGTGTGGCGGTATATTCAAGAATGCTTGCAAAGGAGCTTGGTATGTCCGCAAAGGAGCAGGAGGACATTTATTATATGGGGCTTTTGCACGACATAGGCAAGATAGGCATTCCAAACGTTATCATCAACAAAACGACAAAGCTTACCAATGAGGAATATGACACTATCAAAAAGCACCCTGTCTACGGCTATGAGATCTTGGCAGAGATCGAGAGTATGCCCGAGCTGTCGATAGGCGCACGCTATCACCACGAGCGCATAGACGGCAAGGGCTACCCCGACGGGCTAAAGGGTGACGAGATACCCTTTATGGCAAGGATCATCGCAGTTGCCGACAGCTACGATACTATGACATCAAACCGCAGCTACCGTGCATACCTCCCGCAGGAGGTCGTTCGTGATGAGATCGAGAAAAACATCGGGACGCAGTTTGACGAAGCCCCTGCAAGAGCTATGCTCAAGATCATCGACAGTGACAAAAGCTATATGCTGCATGAGTGATCATTTGTATACAGGGTGCCGAGCATAGCCTCACACATAAAATTCCTTCATATCATCAAGCCGCAGACAGCCGAGGCTTCCGCCCATAGAGCAGCCGCAGTCGATCATAATAAAGTTATTTTTCTTGAAGATCCTGCCGGGGGTGTCACACTCCTTGACAAGCTGTGTGGGGGTGTGCCCTATCACGGTGTAAACATCATCAAAATACGGCTCACTAAGGTCGGGGCGTGCCCAGACCATTTCGTAAAGGGCGTATTCCGAGATATCCGTCTCACGGTCAAAGTTCATAAGCCCTGCGTGGACGAGCAGGAATTTCTGCCCGTTAACAGTGAGCTGCTCATATGCAAGGGCGTTTTTGATATGGTCTATCACGTCCTCCTGCTGCTTGGGCGTCAGGGCACGAAGCTGCTCAATAGTCGGGCCGCTGCCGTTATATGCCCAGTTCATAAGCGCTTCAATAACGCCCTCCTCCAGGTCGGCAATATCAGAGGTCAGTATCCTTTCAAGCCCCTTTTTCTCAAGCTCTAAAAGCATAAGCTCGTGGTTGCCAATCAAAAGCTCGACATTAGGCATCTCCATTATCTTAAGCATAGTTTTTATAGGGTCTTTCCCCCTGTCGAGAACATCGCCCAAGATATACAAGGTATCATCGTCCTTAAGGTCTATGACCTTAAGCATTTTGATAAACTTTTCGTACTCGCCGTGTATATCGCTCATACAGTAGGTCATTTTCCATACGCTTGATTTGATCCTGAGGAGGGATCTGAATATGTGGACCTGGGCTGCTTCAGTGCCTTTGGAAGCATTCCTGGCTCTGAAAGACTCATAGATTGCCTTGTATTCCTGCAGAAGGTCCTCGGCATAGTTTACCGGATATCTTGTAGGCTTGACGGTGTTTTCTATGATAAAGTCATATTTCAGAAGAGTCTGTTCAAGCTCACGGTTTTTGGCAGCGTCGTATATGATGCAGTCGAAGCCTTTGGCAAACTTTTCAAGCTTGGGGATATCTCCTGTCGGAGTATAGAACTGTATGAAACCGAAGGTCTCAAGCATTACCTCGAACTCGTCAACGGTTATCCTCTCGATGGCCCATTGAACGGCCTGAGGGTAGAGCAGATTTTTCATATAAAGGATATCGTCCAGCAT
>JAFRYW010000241.1 GCA_017442845.1 Ruminococcus sp. | reverse complement strand
CGAGATCATAAACCCTCTTACACCCATATGAAAATGCGTGATGAACACAAGGTTGAAGATCAGCAGCAAAAACGTTGTCAGCATACCGTCAAATGCAAAAAGCCGGACCTTTTCCCTCGCCCTGACAAACTGCGAGCACAGCGCCCTTATCGACGAGGTCGTGATGTATATGCACAAAAGCAGCATATAGCCCCTTACACTTTTGAAAAAGGGAAGTGCCGGCACGAACGGCACGACCAATACCATAGGTATCAGCCCTATAAAATTCAGCACCGCAGCGGTAGAGAAAACCTGCGCCTTGTCATAGCTTTTGTCAAGCCCGAAGCGAATGACCGACTCGGTTATCGCAAAGGTGAAAACGGGCGTTAAAAAAAGTGCGAGCGTTTCAAGCATCGACTTTGCGAACAGCCCTGTAGGGCTTATGTTTTTTGTGTATAGGTTGTTTAGCAGCAGCGAGATGATCTTTGAGCCAAAGCTGCCTATAGTGAATACTATCGTATTCATAGCAAGAAATTTATATTTATTCATAAGTTTTCAATAACTCCCAAGCAGATAAGGATATTATATCATAAATTAACAAAAATTGCAATATATCTCGGCTTTTTTAAGATATTTCACAATTGACAAGGGTTTTTCATTATGGTATAAGTATTTGGTGGAATTGTGACGTTTTTCGTCAAATCAGGGATATTTAACTGGAGTGAGATCATTATGGACAATACACCCGAGCTGATAGTAATGCTGACATACAACGATATGACAGTTATGGACGCTGCAAGCGTCTTTGAGAGCATAAAGGATACAGATGTTAAATTTGTAGGAATGAAGGAGGAGCCGCTCCCGCCGGAGGAGATGAAAAAGCTCTATGCAAGAATGAAGGAATGCGGCAAGACTACGGCATTAGAGGTAGTTGCCTATACCGAGGAGGAATGTATGCAGGGCGCAAGGCTTGCTGCCGAGTGCGGTGTCGATATACTTATGGGCACGATATATTCCGACGCTATAAATGATTTTTGCAAGGAGAAGGGGCTAAAATATATGCCCTTCGTCGGCGAGGTGACCGAGAGGCCGTCGGTCTTGGGCGGCGAGATAGAGGATATGATAAACGAAGCTAACAGCTATATCGCCAAGGGCGCATACGGCATAGACCTTCTGGGCTACAGATATACGGGTGACGCCGCAGAGCTAAACCGCCGCCTTGCAGCGGGCGTAAAAGCCCCCGTTTGTATTGCGGGAAGCGTTAACAGCTTTGAGCGCCTTGACGAGCTCAAGGAAGCATCGCCCTGGGCGTTCACTATCGGCAGCGCATTCTTTGATAAGGACTTTGATGAGGATATCCCCACTGCGGTAGGCAAGGTCTGCGACTATATGAAAAGGGTATAAGCCATGCTTGAAAAATACTACCCGTATGAATATGCGAGGAGCGTATTCGCAATAGACTACAAAAGGCTCTACGAGCAGGGGTACAGGGGGCTTATATTCGACCTTGACAACACCCTTGTTCACCACGGCGAGCCCTCGACCGAGAGGGTGGATAAGCTGTTTGCCTATCTTAACCGGCTCGGCTTTAAGACGATACTTCTTACAAATAACGATGAAGAGCGTGTGCAGCTTTTTATAAAGAATATCGACACCGACTATATCTGCGATGCCGATAAGCCGGATCTTAAGGCTTACCTTGAAGCGCTTAAGCGGCTGGGGCTGCCTAAGGAAAAGGCGGTCTCGCTGGGGGATCAGATGTTTATTGACATCATCGGCGCTAACCGTGTCGGCATACCCACCGTACTTGTTCACTATATCAAGGCCCCGGGCGAGGTTTGGCCGGGCTTTAAGAGATATATCGAAATGGCGGTGCTTGTGACATATTTCTTAAGAAGAAAATATACTCACAGGCTTGGAAATATAATAAAGCGAGGGAAAAGGAAATGAGATTTGGTAAGGAAAGAAAGCTTTTCTGCGAGATAAGCCCTACGACTTATGCTATTTCAGAAAAAAAGGAATCTTTGATCAAATACATAAAGGATCTGATGAGTGACGAAAAGGTGGCAAGGGATAAGAGCCGTAAAAAGCTAAGAAACGTTGTTGCCGAGAAGCATTCCGGCCTTATAAAGAGGGGCAAGGACATCGACCCCGTGCTTCAGGAAAACAAGGCGATAAATATCGGCCTTGCCTGCAAGAAGCTAAACGGCCTTGTGATCCACCCCGGGGAGGTGTTCTCCTTCTGGCAGTCTATAGGCAGCACCTCAAAGAGAAGGGGCTACAGGGACGGGCGTGTGCTTATAAACGGGCAGCTTTACCCCGGCGTAGGCGGCGGGCTTTGCAACCTTGCGAATACGCTGCATAACCTTGTGCTTTTGAGCCCCCTTGATGTTACGGAGTTTCATGAGCATTCCGATGCCCTAGCGCCCGACCACGGCGAGAGAGTTCCCTTCAGCGCAGGCACATCGGTAAGCTATTACTATAACGATTATAGGTTCAAAAACAATACGGATATGGACGTTCAGCTCATTTTCTGGGTGGCAGACGAGCAGCTGCACGCAGAGCTAAGGAGCGAGAGGCAGTTCCCCTTTACATACTCGATCTCGGAGGAGGATCACCACTTCGAGCGTGAGGGCGATGAGTACTACCGCATATCCAAGATCTACAAGAACACCTTTTCAAGAGAGACGGGCGAGCTTGTAAAGAAGGAGCTTGTGCTCGACAACCACTCAAAGGTGCTTTTTGACCACAGCGAGATACCTAAGGAGCTTATAAGAGAATGAAAATAAAAGCATTTACGGCGGTCTTAGCGGCCGCTTTGCTTTCGTCCTGCGGAAGCAGCATGGGCACCGCATCGCTCACCCCCAAAAGCTCCGAGACCTCGGTAACGGCAGCCTCGCAGGAGAAGCAGCCGCCAAAGGAGGAGGGCTCGTCTGAGGCAGATACCGAGACTACTACGACCACGACAACTACAACAACGACCACCACGACCACGACAACCGCCCCCGATGAAGGGAATATGAGCCTTGTGACGACAGAGGCGCCGAAGGATCAGAGCTATTACATTTCAGACGGCGGCTTTGTTGTTGCCTACAGCGGCACGCCGCAGATGAGGGCTATGGAGCAGTATTTTTTCAACGAGTCGGCTTCATATGCGCTGGCCGGGAATGTCAGCAGCTACGCCGAGGCGGTCGGCGACAAGACGAGGGTATATCTTATGGTGATACCCACAGCGCAGGAGCTTTACAACCCCGAGGGGCTTGTAAACAGCACGCAGGATCAGAGCGACTGCACGCTGGAGATATATTCAAACCTGAGCGGCGTTACGGGCGTTGCGGTAAACAATATACTCAAAAAGCACAAGGCACAGTACCTCTATTCGAGGACGGATTTTCACTGGCAGCCGCTGGCGGCATACTATTCCTCAAAGGTGTTTGCCGAGACTGCGAAGGTCGATTTCCCGCTGCTCGATACCTACACGATGAAAAAGCGTGAGGGCTTTTTGGGCGGCTTCTATACGCTTTCGGGTATAACCGAGCTTGCACAGTACCCCGATGACTTTTACTATTTCTGCCCTGCTAATATGGACAAGGTGAAGGTCACGGTATATGACAGAGGCTTTAATAACGGCTATGAAAGCGTGCTTATCCACGAGGAGAACTCGGTAGATGCGAGCTATATGATGTTCGGCACAGATGATGCGATAATCGAGGTCGATACAGGCATCAAGAATGACAGGGTGCTCGTTTTGTTCAAGGACAGCTACGGAAATGCGCTCACGCCGTTTTTAACACAGTCCTTCTCGAAGATCTATGTGTGTGACAACAGGTTCTTTGAGATAAACTCGGTCGAGTTTGCAAAGAAGGTCGGCGCTACAGATGTGCTCTTCGCATTCAACGCCTCCTCTGCGGGAAACAATGACAGAGTAGCGCTCATAAGCGAGCTTATGAATAGGTAAGGATAAGCTCTGCTGCTAAATAAAAAATGAATAGTGGATAAATAATAGTGAATAGTTAAGGTATCGCCTTTGGCGATGATTTTAATATCGTCCGCAAAGCGGACACCTTGACTATTCACTATTCGTTTTTCACTATTCATTATTCACTTATCAGACGCTTTAGCGTTGATGCCTTTGCAGCTTTGTGCCGATATTTACATCTTGTATCTCTGCGAGTAGATCTCAAGGTCGAAGAATACGAAATAGTCGCCGTCAAAGTCCTCGTCACGGCGCATAGATACTACGTAATCGTCCTTTTCCTTAGTAAAGCCTACCTCGCACATTCTGCCGTGCTCAACGGGCTTGAACTGTGTGTACCCCTCGGGCAGCTTGCCGTCAATGGCCTTTAAAAAGTCATCGCAGATCTTTATTGCCTCTTCCTTGGTTATCTTCTCGATCCTCACGGTGGCTTTGGAGAGCTTGCCGTCTGTGAAGCTCAGCGTCAGGTACTGCTCGTAAGCCTTGTCGAGCTTGAGCCTGCCGTGAAGCATAGTGTCTGAGCTGCCGAGCGAATACTTGTCATAGGTGCCTGTACCCTCTTCCTCCTGATGGTCTATAGCGTTTTTATCGCTGTAGGCATACTGCGTCGCATCATCAAACTCCTCACGGGTCATTCCGATGTAGTCGGGCTTGCCGTCGATAAGGTGCGCTAACAGGTCGGGCTCTGCAACGGCAGTCTTGGCTTGAACGGTGCTGCTCTGCTCTGCCGCAGATGCTGCGGGGGCAGTGCTGCCGGAAGAACTGCTGCTGTCACCGCAGGCGGTAAGTGCACCAAATGCAAGAGTCAGCGAAAGCGCTGCTGCTAAGATCTTTTTCATACTATTATCCCCTTTGTAAATTTTTTCTAATAAGAGCATACCATAAAATCCCTCCTATGTCAACACCCAAAAGACCCGGACGATATTCTCCTTGATTTTTTTGGCGGGGAATGGTATAATATAATAAATGTGTTTTATCTTTTTACTTTTGTGTTGATGATAAGATAAATTGGAATTTATCTTAGCAATGCACAATTCACAATGCACAATGCACAATGAAGGTATCGCCTTCGGCGATATTATGGCCATTCGGCCGTTCATCCTAACGATATTCCCTAAAATAAGCGATTGCGCCGCCCT
>JAFRYW010000240.1 GCA_017442845.1 Ruminococcus sp. | reverse complement strand
TTCTCGGTACCGTTTCCGAAGACATTGTCGTTATTGACACTCTGCGTTATCAGCTTTCTCGCCTTAGCGAGAATGAGCAGCTGCTTAAAGGCAAGCACGCCTATGGTTTTCTTACCCTTCTTGTAGCCCGATTTGTCTAAGATCTTCTCGGTGCTGCCCGAAAGCCGCTTGTTGACCTCGGCGGCTATGTACGGGAACTTGCCGCCAAGATACGGCCCCGGGCAGCCTGTTGCGGCAAACCACTTGTGCATCGTAAGATTGCCGCTCGTGTCGCCTGTGTAGTTGAGCTTTTTGATGCCGTTTCGTTTGCAAATATCCGTGCATAGGTCGATAAGCGCAGCGAGCGCCTTGTCACTAACGTGCCAGTCGGGGTCGCCGCCGTCATTGGCAACCTCTATCGTTATCGCCCTGTTATCATTTGCGGGCGAGGAGCTGCACCAGCTGCGGTTTGCCTCATCAACATAGAGTGCTATCCTGCCGTCAGTGCCTATGCCGTAGTTGCTCGACACCTCACGGGCGGGGCTTGCAAACAATGCCCCGCACTGCTCAACGGTAAGGTTCCCCGCCATATGGTGTATGGTTATCGTGTCTATTTTGTTGTTCCTTGGGCTGTTGCAGTTGGGCGACAGCCTTGTGTATGATATCAGCTTTGAATTACTCATCATTATCCTCCTTTTCAAACGATCCTAATTTCTTGATTATCCTGCTTATCCATTTAGCCTGCGGGTTGATAGCCCCGTAGTTTTCGAGTATTGATACTACCTCCATAATGAAGATGTACCCGAACACCGAGAACGCCGTTATCGACCCCGCAAGAGCCGCAAGCTGTTCCTGCCCGTAGTATTTTCCCAGCTCTGTAAAGCCTATCTCCGAGCCGATAGCCACGCCCATAACAACGATCTCGGCAAGCTTGTTGAGCCCGCCCTTGCGCATTTTCGCACTCCTTACATCATCGGCGATATACGCCTTGATCCAGCCTGTCAGAAAGTCCGCAAGGGCGAGGCCGATGACGATCAGGAGCATTATTATGTAGTTTATTTTTATCACCCCTTTACCTGACCATAAAGCAGTTGACTACCTTTATGATTTGTGCTAAAATCTAATACGGAGGAGATCCTATGACAATAAAAAAATATATGGCGGCGCTGACAGTGCTTATAATACTTGCCCTTTCGGGCTGCGGAAGCGCTCAAAGCAGCAGCGATGTTAAAAGCTCACCTGCACCTGCAGAGACGACTGCCGCTTCATCGCTCACCACAGCCGCCCCCGCCGAAACAGCGGAAAGCGTGCCCGAGCAGCCTGCCAAGACAGAGCTTTCACGGGAGCTTTTTGAAGAGAAGCTTGACGGGGTCGCAGTCAGCCTTGATGAAAGCAAGATCATACAAAAGGGCAGCGTGGGCGGCCTTGATCTCAGCCTTACTATCGACCTTGAAAAGTGGGAGGGCAACACCACCCCCGAGGATATGGTGCAGCTATCCCGCCTTTACTGGCAGAGCTACCCGAAGCTGTACTCCCGTTTTGCCGACATAACGGGTGCCCCGAGAGATGTTACCCTTGCAATAGAAAACGAGGGCTACGAGATCGCAGAGGCAGGCAGCGACAGGGTGCACCTGCACGATATGTGGCTTGCAGACAACCCCGAGGACTACGACTGCATAGCCCACGAGCTCGGGCACATAGCACAAAACGGCTGTACTTGGAATGACAGCTGCCTGGAATACAGCAGCTACACCGAGCTTTTTGCAGACGTCTGCCGAATGGAATACCCGCTTGATAACGGCTATTACAATGACAGCGTATGGGAGCTGCAAACCATAGACGGGCAGGGCAGCAGGGAAAGCTCGGTAAGGTTTTGGGTGTGGCTCGACTACTTCTACTCCGGCGGGGATATAGATATGATACGCCGCCTATGCGAGGTATGCTTCAACGCCCACTGGGGCACCGAGGACTGGGGCTATGCCTGGGAGGAGATCTTCAGCGGCACAGAGCTTGAGGGCAAGAGCATTGACGAGGTATGGGAAATGTATGCCTCATCCGAATTTGCTTTGCTTTCCTCAAGCGCCGAAAAGGGCGAGACCTCAGAGCTTTTGGAAAAATACAACATTCGTGAAAAATGCGGAAAATAAAGAGGAGAGATACTATGACATTTGAAGAAGCTATTAAAGCCATACCCAAAGGAAGATACCGCCACTACAAGGGGAATGAATACGAGGTGCTGTATATCGCACACCACTCGGAAACACTAGAGCCTATGGTCGTTTACAGAGCACTCTACGGCGAGGGTGAGATATGGGTGCGCCCGGCTGAAATGTGGAACGAAACTGTAGGCGACGGGAAAAGATTTGAAAAAGTATGAATAAAAATATAAGCTTTCTTTCTGCGCTGCCGTTTATCCCAGCATTTGGGATAGTGCTGCTTATGACAGCCGCTGCCGAGCTTTTGGGTGAGCGGGAGATCCTTTTCCCCGAAATTGCCGCAATAGCGGCAGGGGCTTTCATCTGCCCTACTCTCAAATGGAACACAAACAGCCTGCGGCTGTTTTTAACGATAGCCGCAGGCTCTGTGTCGGGGCTTGCTATAGTGCTTTTTGTACCACTCCCCCTTTGGGCACAGCTTTGTGCGGCTTTTCTTTGCGGGCTTATAATTTTAAAGCTTTCACGCACGACCTTTGCACCGCTGATCTCATCTGTTGTGCTGCCCGTAATGCTTCAGACACGCTCTGTCATATACCCTATTTCGGCTATGATACTGACAGCGGCTGTTATACTTTTAAGAAAGGTCTGCGTACATTTAGGTGCTTTGAAGGATAGTGCTTTTACACCCGAGCCCGCCGCAGACAGCGGGGCGGTCAAAGAGCTTTTGCTTATGTGGATCCTGGGCAGCACTGTTATCATTACAGCAGCATTAAGCGGCTTCAGGCTCGCCGCAGCCCCTCCCCTGCTTGTGGCATTCACCGAGTTTTGGAAAAAAGGCTCTGCCGCCGAGAAGCGCCCCTTATCCGTTATAGGTATGATCTTTAGCTGCGCCCTTATCGGGGCAATTGCAAAAGGGACTGCTATATATTTTGGCTTTTACGCATTTTTAGCGGCAGGTGCTGCGGCCATGATAGTTTATCTTGCTATGAAAAAGACAGGGCTTATCATTCCGCCCGCAGCGGCGCTTTGTGTACTGGCATTTTTGATCGGTGAGCAGCAGCTTCTGCTATACCCGCTGCTTATTCTGGCGGGCAGCACAGCATTTGTTATGATCTGCAGGCTTCATTTCATAATATCCGAGCCGCTCAGCCCACAATAATATAAACTGTATTTGCGGCGGGGGAAGGTATCAAGTCATACTCCGCCTGTGTGAGCTTGACAAATGAGAGCCCGCCTAAGCGTGAATCGACCTGTGCCGAGGTATAATACCCGGCAAGAGCCGAGGCTATCGCCGAGTTTACATCGGTAATATCCACACTTCCGCCTATACTTACATAAGCACTCTGTGCAGTATCATAGCGGTAGAGCTTGCCCTCGTCCTTGGCGATATACAGATCCTGCGAAAGGCCTGTGGAAGGGAACTCGCTTCGGTTCCTAAAATGCAGGCCGTTACCCTCGGTGTCTATGTATTCCAGGATCTGGTCGAAGTACTCCTTAGCCGCCTGATATGAGGGTATAGGCGCAGGCTCGCCGTTTAGCGAGGGCAGGATCTTGAGCTCGAACACATTACTCTTCTTCACAAGATCGTAGCCGCCCGAATTTGTCTTTACGGCAAGTATCTGTGCGCCCACCGTCTGCACCGAGCGAAGCAGGCTGCCGTCAACGGTATATTCGCCGTTTGTGATATCTGCCTCATAGCTTAGCTTATCATTATACTCTATCCTAAGCTTATAATGGTCTGCCCCACTTACTGTCAGGCCCTCGAAGGTTATCGTTCGGGCGTTATGCTCGCCCTTATAGCCCAGGATCCTTGTATCGGGCTTTGCTTGATAATTGCTGTTAAGCGTTATTGTCATTACTTTCACTCCTTAAATATTTTGAGAACACAGGCTCTTTGTCCTCTTAGCTTTAAGTTAGCACAAAAACGCCAAAATGTCTATGCACATTCCATACGAGCTTTTTTAAGGGGAATATGCAACAAATATACACGGCTTATAAAAAAAGCACAGTACATAAACACACGGCTTATTTCCCCGGCACAGCTTTATCTGCCGATCGGTGCACAAAACAGCCAAGGGAATTTGTGCAAATTTATCAAAGTTGCGAATTGATTTTAAGCACTTTTGTTGATATAATTAAAGGGAGTATAGATTTGTTTACATAAATACAAAAAGAAAAAGGCGGGGCATGAATATGTATGACTATCTGATAGCAGGGGCAGGGCTTTTCGGTGCGGTATGTGCCAGGGAGCTTACAGACCTTGGAAAGCGTGTGCTTGTCGTTGAAAAAAGACCGCACATAGGCGGGAATGTTTATACAGAAAATGTTGAAGGAATAAATGTACACAAATACGGCGCACATATTTTTCACACCAACAATAAAGCTGTATGGGATTATGTATGCCGCTTTGCCGAGTTCAACCGCTTCACTAATTCGCCTATAGCCAATTACAAGGGCGAGCTCTACAGCCTTCCCTTTAATATGTACACCTTTAATAAAATGTGGGGCGTGACCACACCTGAGCAGGCTGCTGCCAAGATAGACGAGCAGCGCCGTGAGATAACAGGTGAGCCTAAGAATTTAGAAGAGCAGGCGATAAGCCTTGTCGGGCGGGATATATACGAGCGCCTGATAAAGGGCTACACCGAAAAACAATGGGGGCGTGAGTGCAGCAGGCTGCCCGCCTTCATAATCAAGCGGCTGCCCGTAAGGCTGACCTTTGACAATAATTATTTTGATGCGCTCTATCAGGGCATACCGATAGGCGGCTATACAAGGCTCATCTCAAAAATGCTCGAGGGCATAGAGGTGCACCTTGACACAGACTATCTTGCAGATAAGGCCTCGCTTGACAGGCTCGCTGACAGGGTCATCTACACCGGGGCGATAGATGAGTATTTTGCATACTCACTGGGAAGGCTTGAATACAGGACAGTACGGTTTGATACGAAGCTTCTCGATATTCCGAGCTTTCAAGGCAACGCTGTAGTAAACTTTACAGACAAGCAAACACCTTTCACACGGATAATAGAGCACAAATGGTTTGAATTTGGGCGTGACGAAAACGGGAGTGATATCCCAAAAACCGTTATAAGCTATGAATACAGCAAAGAATATGAAAAGGGCGACGAGCGCTTTTACCCCGTTAACGATGAGAAAAACAATTCACTCTATCAAAGGTACCGAGAGCTTGCTAAAGGTGAGAAAAACGTTATTTTCGGCGGGCGGCTCGGACAATACAAATACTTTGATATGGATCATGTGATAATGTCAGCCCTTGAATGTATCGCTAAGGAGAAAAAGGAATGGACATAAGGATAATAGTTGCGGCGCACAAGCCGTACAAAATGCCGAAGGGCGATATCTACCTGCCGCTGCACGTCGGGGCGCAGGGCAAGGACAGCATAGGCTTTACCCCCGATAACACGGGCGATAATATTAGCGAAAAAAACCCGAATTACTGCGAACTGACGGGGCTTTACTGGGCGTGGAAAAATCTTGACGCGCAGTTCATAGGGCTTGCCCATTACCGCAGGCATTTTTCAAACGGAAGGCTTTGCAGGGACAAGTGGAAAAGGGTGATATCAAAGGCAGAGCTTGAAAAAAAGCTCACCGAATACCCCGTGCTGCTGCCAACGCCCAGAAACTACTGGATAGAAACAAGCTACACCCAGTATGCACACGCACACCACGCAAAAGACCTTGACCTTACCAGAGAGATACTTGCTGAAAAATACCCTGACTACCTCCCTGCCTTTGACAAGGTCATGGGGCTTACCATAGGGCACAGGTTCAATATGTTCATAATGAAAAAAAGCTATTTTGACCGCTGGTGCGAGTGGCTGTTTGATGTGCTCTTCACGCTTGAGGAGCGCCTTGACATAAGCGGCTATTCGCAAAACGATGCACGAGTATTCGGCTTTGTGGCTGAACGCCTGCTGGACGTTTGGCTGATAACTAGCCGTGTGAAATACAAGGATATCCCGTATGTTTTTATGGAAAAGCAAAACTGGCTCAAAAAGGGCGGGGGCTTTGTTAAGAGAAAGCTTGGGGCAAATAAGAAATAGAAGGAAGAGATGAACATGAGACCGATGATAAGTGTTATCGTTCCGGTATATAAGGTCGAGCAATACCTTGAAGAGTGTGCTCAGTCGATATTAAGGCAAAGCTATGAAGAATTTGAGCTTATACTTATAGATGACGGCTCACCCGACCGCAGCGGCGAGATCTGTGATGAGCTTGCAAAGAGAGACGATCGCATTAAAGTAATACATCAGCAAAATCAGGGATTGAGCGGTGCGAGAAATACAGGGATACGTGCTGCTAAAGGTGAATACATCACCTTTGTAGACTCAGACGACCGAATAGCCCCTAATATGCTCAGAGACCTTTTGCATCTTTCTCTCAGATTTGATGCAGATATTTCGCTGTGCGGCTTTTGCAAGACGGCTGACAGGACTTTTGAGACACCGCCGGAAAAGCTGACTGCAAAGGTATGGAACGCAGAAGAGTTTATGGACATAATACTAAAGATACACAGCAACAGAACGCTCCATTACGCCTGCGGCAAGCTTTATAAAAGAAAGGTGCTTGATGATGAGCACTTTCCTGTAGGTATGCTAAACGAGGACGTAGAGGGTACATTTAAGGCAGTAATGCGCTCAAAACGTATTGCCGAGACCCTATCAAAGGAATATTACTATATGAATAACGGCAGCAGCATAACCCGCAGCCAATTCGGCGAGAATTATCTATGCCTTACGCAGGCTTGGAAAAGGGTGCTGGACATAGCAAAAGAGCAAGCCCCGCAATATACGGAAAAAGTAAACTACAACCTGAAAAGAATGGATTTTACGATACTTACCGACTCATTGCTCTATGGTGACAGGGAGACGGACAGAAAGTATAAGGGGAGACTGACAGAGATACGCAAAAGGTTAAAAACAAATATCCCCTATCTTATGCAAGGGCCTATGGTCGCAAAAAGAAAGCTTGCCGTTTTGGCGGTTTGCTATTTCTACATACCGATCAGGGCTTTCATGAGACTTATAAAGCAGAGGTGACAAAAGTTGGAGAGAAAAATACCTAAGGTCATTCATTACTGCTGGTTTGGAGGAAAACCGCTTCCGCCGCTGGCTAAAAAATGCATCGCAAGCTGGAAAAAGTATTGTCCCGACTACAGGATAGTACAGTGGAATGAGGACAGCTTCGATCTTGAACGCTGCGATTTTATAAAGGAAGCCTACGCCGAGAAGCGCTGGGCGTTCGTTTCTGATGCCGCAAGGCTGTTTGTGATATACGAGCACGGCGGGGTGTATCTCGACACAGACGTTGAGCTAAAGGCCTCTCTTGATGCCCTGGCCGGTGAAAACGAGTTTTTCTTCGGGATCGAAAAGCAGACAAACATAAGAAAGCAGACCGAAGCCGCAAGGGTCAATACAGGTCTCGGCTTCGGCGCAGCAGCGGGCTGCGAGGCTGTGGGGGCGATGCTTGAAGAATATACAGGTATTCACTTTAACAGCAGCGGAGTTGACGATGTGACCCCCTGCCCGACAAAGAACAGCCATGCGCTCGAAAGATACGGCTTTGACTATAAGGACAAGCTTTATCGTTTTGGCGGCGGCGTTATCTACCCCAGCGAGTATATGTGCCCAAAGGAGCATATGACGGGGCTGACACATTTCACGGACAAGACTGTTTCTATACACCACTACGGTGAATCCTGGGTAACGCCAAGGGTCAAATACTGGAATAAGCTAAACCTGAAATTCAGGCAATTTCTGCCCGATGCCGTGAGCCATTATCTTGCATCGTACATAAGCTATCTTGTTTTCTACGGGCTGATAATGGGGCACTTCAAGCTGTTTAAAACGTTATTTGTAAAGGTAAGGGGCAGGCTTATATGAGGTTAAGTATCATAATACCTGCAAAAAACGCAGAGCGCACTATTGCAGAGTGTATCTATCGTGTATTTTGTAATAAAAGCACTGAGATAGAATGTATAGTTATCGTAAATGATTCATCTGACAAAACGTATGAGATCTGCAAAAGGCTTACAGCAAAATACCAAAGCCTAAGAGTGCTCAAAACAGATACAGCAGGTGTTTCGAGTGCAAGAAATATAGGGCTTATACACGCTCACGGTGAGCTTGTCGGCTTTTGTGATGCAGACGATCTGTTTGAAAAAGGTGCACTTGACGGTATTCTGAATGACTTTTCGATATATGATGCTGATATGATCATAACGGGCTTTTACCGTGCTGAAAGAAAGGGCAATATGCTTATCAAGCGTGGAGAGGCTATATGCGGTACACCAAGAATACTCAGCTCTAAAGCGGCACAGCTGCATATTCTTTCTGACAGAAAGGTACTTGGAAGTGTATGTAACAAGTTTTACAAGCGCAAGACCATTTTCGGGATAGACTTTGATACATCATTGACCCACTGTGAGGATATGCTTTTTAATATGCGTATCTTAAAATGCAAGGGGCTTAAGATAATTCTGTCTGACAGGATCACGTACAATTACATTTTTGACCGAAACAGCGCAACAAACCGTTCAGAAAGCCTGTTTGATGAACAGGGCAGGCTCAAATATTTTGATGCATTAGCTAAGATTGAAAAGCTGTACTTGAAAGATGACCGCATAAAGCTTGAGTTAGCCGCCGTGAAGACTATGCTGGGGATAGATAATTTCGAGCACTGCCATGGTGACAGGATAAAGCAAGCACAGTTGAGGGGTGTTATCGCTCGTGGCTTTCCTGCCAAAATAGCAACAGCATATGAGAGAAGGCTTCGTACAAACGCTAGATATCTCTGCCTTGGGCTGGCAATCTTATTAGGCATAAAACGGTAAATGATTAAAGAAAGAGTGTTTATCAATGCTATCGATCATAATTCCTATATATGGTGTTGAAAAATATCTGCGTGACTGCATAGACAGCGTTTTGGCGCAGACCTACAAAGATATAGAGGTCATTCTTGTCGATGACGGCTCACCCGACCGCTGCGGAGAGATATGCGATGAGTATGCACGATCAGACAGCAGAGTGACCGTTATCCACAAGGAAAACGGCGGGCTTTCCGATGCAAGAAATGCAGGGCTGGAAATTGCAGGGGGCGAATATATCCTCTTTGTTGACAGCGATGATATGATAAAAAAGGAGACCGCCGAACACCTTTTAGGGTGTATCAAGCGAGAAAATGCACAGATAGTTTACTACAACGCCGAGACGCTCTACGAGGATTTTGAAAACAAAAATCACAAGGAAGAGCTTATCAGAAAGCATAGCTACAAGACCTGCAAGGGTGCATATGTGCTTGGCTTTCAAAGAAAGAATAACGAGTTTTATGCCTGTGCACCGCTGCATTTATATGAAAAGAGCTTCCTTGAAAAAAACGGTCTTAGGTTTCTGAAGGGAATAGTGCACGAGGATGAGCTGTTTTCAACGATTGCCTATGTCAAAGCACAGAAAACTGCTTATTTAAATGAAGCGCTTTATATCAGAAGAATGAGGGCGGGGTCTATTATGTCAGAGGTCATGTCCGGAAGGATAAGTATAAAAGGCATTGAAGGTATCACCGCCTGCGTGGAGGGCATTTTGAAAGAGTATAGGCTATACAGCCCACACAGCACAGAAAGAAAGGCCTTGCTAATATCCTCTGATGAACTGACTCGTTCTATGCTGATAAGATATGCTTCTCTTGACAGAAGGGGCAGGAAAAGCGCTATTGCGTTTTTAAAAAGAGCTCTTGATGCTATGACCGGCATTAGCTACAGTGGAAGCAAAAAAACAAAATTCAAGCTTGCCTTTCCCGAAATATTTGTTATTATACGAAAAATAAAATCAAAGCTCAAAGCGGAGGTATAAAAATGGTATCAGTCATTGTTCCTGTCTATAATGTTGAAAAATACCTG
>JAFRYW010000239.1 GCA_017442845.1 Ruminococcus sp. | reverse complement strand
CTTTGCGGTCGCCCCCCGTACCCCCTTCGCAGTTGCGTCTCTCCACAACCTCAGCAAATCCCAATTTATCTTAGCAGCGCAAAAGTAAAAAAGCCCTCACAAATGCCTGCACGGCATTTGTGAGGGAGAATCATCCATTATCAAGTCCCGCTATCTGTTATCGACCTTTTCGGGGTATAGGTCGTGGTGGGTGAGCCGTTCCCACGCCACCTGCTCCCACTTAGTGCCGGGGGCGCCGTAGTTGCAGTAGGGGTCGATCGAGATACCGCCCCTTGGCAGGAACTTGCCCCAGACCTCGATATACTTCGGCTCCATAAGCCTTATAAGGTCGTTCATAATGATATTCACGCAGTCCTCGTGAAAGTCGCCGTGGTCACGGAAGCTGAAAAGGTAAAGCTTTAGTGACTTGCTCTCGACCATTCTTTCAGCGGGAACATACGATATATAGATCGTCGCAAAATCGGGCTGCCCCGTTATCGGGCAAAGCGAGGTGAACTCGGGGCAGTTGAATTTTACAAAATAATCCCTGCCCGGGTGCTTGTTCGGGAAGGTCTCGAGCACCTCGGGGGCATAGTCCTTGCTGTATTTTGTGCCCGCCTGCCCGAGAAGGGTGATGCTGCCCTTTTCATCGTCTTTTCTGCCTGTCATATTCATTCCCCTTTCATAAGCGGGTCGGTAAGCCCGTTTGCTTTAAAAGCCGCTATCCTGTCTCTGCACGTTCCGCATACGCCGCAGGGCTTGTCGCCGCCCTCGTAGCAGCTCCACGTAAGCTCAAACGGCACGCCCAGCTCTATCCCATTTTTCACAACATCGGCCTTTGTCAAAGAAACAAACGGCGCCTCGATCCTAAGCTGCTCGCCGCTGCCGATAAACACGGCATCGTTCATAGCCCTGTTGAACTGCTCCGAGCAGTCGGGGTAGGCATTTCCCGCAGCATCGTCGCTGTGCGCCCCGTAGTAGATCACGCCGCACCCGTTTGAAAGCGCTATGCTCGCCGCCGATGCCAAAAACAGCCCGTTGCGAAACGGCACATAGGTCGATACGGGCTTGCCGCCGCTCTCGCCGAGCTGCGAGGCGTAGCTCTCCTTCGGTATCTCGCCCTCTGCGCCCTTTAAAAGCGTGCAGTCAGACCCCTCAAAGATCCTCGCAAGATCAAGCGTCATATGCCTTACCCCATAGTGCTCGGCTATTTTTTCAGATGCCTTTATCTCCTTGTCGTGCTTCTGCCCGTAATACACCGACAGTGCGAGCACATTCTCTGCGCCGTGCTTTTCACACGCAAGCGCCAAGCAGGTGCTGCTGTCAAGCCCCCCGCTGAATAATACTAATGCTTTCATTCTTTTCTCCTTAGCTTTGTTTTCCCGTTTGTTCTTGCTGTGGTAAGATAAATGAGAATTTATCATATTAGGTAATAGGTAATAGGTGAGGTGCATTACCGAAGGGGGTACGGGGGGCGACCGGAAAGCCCCCCGATATGCCCCCGAAGCGATGAACTAAATCTTAGCTCAACGCTCCGGGGGAGTTAAGCCGCCTTGCGGCGGCTTATTGGGGGCTTTGCGATCGCCCCCAAACCCCTTCGCAGGTGCACCCTCTACAAATTCGTAAATTCCAATTTATCTTATCACCCGCTCATAAACGGGTCAGTCTAACAGATCCTTCAGCTCCTGCTGCTCCTTGAATTTTCCGAGATATGTTCTTGTCTCCGTTCTGGCAGAGGCGTTTTTTATTCCCCTTGCCGTCATGCAGCTGTGTGAGCCGACTATCTTCACACCAACATCTGGCGTGCCTGCCGCCTCTGCGATGATCTCGGCTATGTCACGGCCAAGGCGCTCCTGAAGCTGCAATCTTTTGGCCGCCATATCGCAGATCCTCGCTATCTTGCTAAGCCCCAGCACTCTCCCGTGAGGAATATACCCCACGTTCACCGTCATATCATACATCAGCGCCATATGATGCTCGCAGTAGCTGAAAACGGTTATGTCCTTCATTATTACCGCCTCATCAGCCCCACGCTCCTCGGCAGTAAAGGTCTTTGAGAACATCTGCGCTATCTCGTGGTTTGTGTACTGCGTGCCCTCAAGCACCTCTTCAAGCATATCAGCAACACGCCTCGGCGTCTCGATAAGCCCCTCTCTCTCGGGGTCCTCACCTATCGCTTCAAGCAGCCCCTTTATGTGAAATTCTATTTTTTCTCTGTCCATACTTTACACTCCCCTCTCTGCGGGATCCCATATAAGCTTGTGCAGCTGCAATTGCAGCCGCACGCTGCCAAGGTGCCTCTCCTTCATAAACTCGACCATTTCGGCGGGCTCGATACTGCCGAAAACGGGACTTAGATATACCTTGCATTCAGGCGCATAGCTCTTTATCACCTCATATGCCCGCTCAAGATCCTCCTTAGAGCCGCACACAAGCTTTAGCGTGTCCTCCTGCTTTAAAAGCGGGATATTTGTGAGCAGCATCTTGCCCTCCATTTTGCTGGAGGGCAGCTTGTAGTCCATAGTGAACACAGGCCGCTGCTCACCGATAAACGGCGAAATATCGACCGAGCCGTTAGTCTCTGTCTCGACCCGCAGCCCTAAGCGGATAAGCCCCTCTATAAGCTTGCCTATCCCCTCCTGAAGCAGCGGCTCGCCGCCCGTGAGGGTGACGTTTTTTACCCCCTGCGCTGCCGCATCTCTTGCTAATCCCAAAAGCATATCAAGGGAAGCCTCTGTATGCGGGGCGTTTTTTTCGTTTGCCCACATCGTGTCGCACCAGGCGCACCTTAAATTGCAGCCCGTAAAGCGCAGGAAAAGTGCAAGCTCACCCGCACGCTGCCCCTCGCCGTTTATGCTTATAAAATGCTCGGCAAGGCTGAACGCTCTCTCCATTTTCACACCCCGTATTCGGCGCAGTTGTCCTGCGTTTCGTAAACTCTCACAAGCGACACGGGCAGCCCCTTAGCCGCAAGCTCATCAAAAAAATACCTTGCAAAGCTTTCCGCCGTCGGGCGAAATGCAACGGGTGTCAGTTTGAAGCCCTCGCCCTTTAGCGCCTCTACCGTTGATAGCTTAAGTGAGCCCTCCTCGTAGATCAGCGTATGATCGAGGCTGTCGGCAAGTGCCCTTACTGCCCTTTTTATATCTGAAAAATCTATAAGCATACCCCTTTGCTGCCCGCTTTGCTGCAGGGCATCTCCCGCAAACTGCGCCTCGACCCGCCAGCAGTGCCCGTGGATATTTGCGCATTTGCCCTGATAGCCCGCAAGAAAATGTGCGCTGTCAAAGGTCGCCTGAGTTTTTAGTGTATACATTTTCCCCCTCCAAAATAAAAAATGCGTCTGTAAAAACAGGCGCATAAGGTCGGCACAGGCGGAAAAGGCCTATGCTGATATTTCTTAATGACTGCCCTGGTTTTGTTTAATGACAGGATGGCGCAAGCGAACTGTCAGCTATATATTATAACACATAAATCTAAGATCGTCAACCGGGTTTAGCAAAATTTAACAAATGCCGGTGCAAACGGTATCAGCCGCCGATAAGCGCCTCAACGAGCTCTCGCTTTTGATACAAAACACAGCCGCCCTCATGGTCGTCATTTAGCAGCCCACCGCTTTGCAAAGCCTTGAACAGCGGCGAAGCAAGCGCTTCCTTAAGCGAGGTGTTTTTTATGTTTACATCGGAATAAGGCGAGAACGGGCAAGGCTCTGCCCCGCCGTGCGAGTTGATGTGGAAAAAGCCCCTGCCTGCCGCAACGCACCCGCCCGAGCTTTTTTCGTCTCCCGGGAAGGATATATAGACCATTTCGGGGTGCTCCTCACGCAGCTTCAGTATCCTGCCCGCAAGGTACTCACGCTCTGTATCCGTCGGGGCAAGTGAAGCGCTTTCCTCCGTCACGGGAACATACTCTACAAAGATCACAGCCTTGCACCCTCTTTGTGACAGGCTGTCTAAAAACTCAGGTGAGGTGACCTCCTTATAGTTTTTCACCGTGACCGTTACCGACGCCCCGAAGATCAGCCCACGGCTGCAAAGCTTATCCATATTGTCGATAAGCCTGTCATATATCCCCTCGCCACGCCTTGCATCGGTCGTGTCACGGTTTCCCTCTATGCTCATTATCGGTATCAGGTTTCGGCACCTGTCAAGCAGCTCAAAATACCTCTCGTCGATATACGTGCCGTTTGTAAATATGGGGAAGAGGATATTCTGCTTTTTGCCCGCAGCCTCGATGATGTCACGCCTTAGCATAGGCTCGCCGCCCGCTAAAAGTATAAAGCTTATGCCAAGCTCGTCCGCCTCGTCAAATACCCTCAGCCAGTCCTCACCCGTTAGCTGGCGCACAGGCTCGCTGTCTGTAGTTGCGTTGCTGCATCTTGAATAGCAGCCCGCACAGTGCAGGTTGCATTTGCTCGTTATGCTCGCTATCAAAAACGGCGGGATATGCTCACCCCTGTCCTCAGCTGCACGGCGCTTTTTTGAAGCCGCCCTTGAGGAAAGTGCAAACTTCATCATAAAAGCGCTCTCCCTCGGGTTTTTGAGGGTCGCCTTAACCGCCTCGGAAACTACACGCTCAACGCCCTTAGTAAGATAATTCTGAAGATCAAAGCTGCCATTCATGCTGTTCACCCGTTTCCTTTCGCTTATAAGTATTTATCACATTATAGCATACCCATATAAAAAAAGCAAGGGGCTGCACTTAAGCGCAGCAGCGATAAAGAAGCTTTTTTGATCCAAGCTTTGTGTTCGCTGCTGCTAAAAGAATAAATAATAAAGAAGAAAGAATAAAGAATAATAAAGGTATCGTGTCTTATCGGCAAAAGCCGATAAGAAGAAAGCTTTGCTCTGCAAAACTTTTCCCTTCGGCGATGATTTAAAATATCATCGACCGTAGGTCGATACCTCTTTTATTATTTCTTATTTATTCTTTCTTCTTTTTTCTTTTAGCAGGCGTGGACAATTGTAATGCAAAACACTTCTGCCGTGATACAGCAGAAGTG
>JAFRYW010000238.1 GCA_017442845.1 Ruminococcus sp. | reverse complement strand
GTGTTCTGATACTCCGAAATACACTGCCTTAAATGCATATCGTTATACATAAGGTAGACCCCGTCAAAGACCCTATACATTGTCATAAACCCTTCGCCCGAGCCGTCGTCTATTCGCAGCACCCTGCATTCCCCGTCAGACGCTACTTCGTGAACATTCGAGCCAAAGCCCGCACTTTGGGGCGAATCAAAAATATCGTTTTGCATTTGACACCTGCCTTTTTATTTGTATGCTTTCTGTTAGCTGTTGCTAACCCTAAGCCGAAAAATTTAGCCCTTCTTGCAGGACCGTATTTATTATATCACATCTGTTTTCACTTTTCAACTCCATTTTGCTAAACCCTGCTCCATTCTAAAAATAATTTGAAAATATGGTTATCCCTTTGACACACCATAGTTTTGCCCCCAAACCCTCGCTTAACTGTGAGCATTCTCTCACAGCGAGCTAGGGAGAGTATGGGGGAGGGCTCCGCCCTCGTTACCGACCCATCGGGGCTTCGCCCCGAACCCCATTATCTAAGGCATTTTAATTGGTGTGTCAAGTATATAACCATATTTGAAAAAGAAAACAGGGCTTGCCCTTGCAAAAATATTCAAAGCCTGTGCACCCGTTTGCTATTTTTGGGGGTATTACTTGTGAAAGCAAAAAGATGATTTTTGGAGGAATAAGATCATGCCAAAGAAAACAGCACAGGAAGTAGTACAGGAGATAAGCGCCTTCGATCTGCTGACACAAAATGCGTCAGCTGCCGATAAGTATATTGAATACGCCGCAAATGTTGATGACCCCGAGGCGCAGGACGATACCGAGCTTGAGGGCTTAAAGCAGGCTATCGCCGCTCAGATAACTGCCGTTCATGACAAGCACCTTTCCGATGAAAGCGCAGGAAAGCTTTTCAACCTTTCAAACGGCTTGCTGCAAAGAGGTACAGAGCTTAAGTTCGAGGCAGGGCTGAAAATAGACCAAATAAAGGAAAAGATCAAGCAAGGGCAGTACCCGGGGACGGAGTTCCTGCTCGATGATGAGCTGAGCCCTGAGGATTTCAATGGCCTTGCAAGGAATATTTTTATCGCAGAGAACCCCGACCTTGTAAAGAAGATCAAGGGGCAGGAGCTTGCGGCAAAGCTTTTGAACGAGCAGCTTAACGGCTACACCTGCAATACAGCAGTCGAGGTCGGCGAGGGTGAACAAAAGCGTGAGGAGCTGAGGGTAGTCGCCTTTAACGACCTTGTCGAGCAGTATAAGGCGGCCAATACTCAGGCTGTTATAGATAATAAGTATGCAAATGCTGCAAACAAGGCGCAGGAGTATGGCGCTATCACCGGTGAGAGCCTAAAGCTTGATGATATGATCTATGGCTTTGCCGTTAACCCCGAGTATAAGCCCGGCGATGACCGGATCGACCTGTTCTCAAAGCAGCCGGAGGCTGTCGAGGATTATATAGCCTGCAATACTATTGAGGATTACCGGAAGGAAAAGGAAAAGTCAGAATTTAAAAAGGACGCCTGCGATAAGTATATAGAGAATGCGAAGAAGCTTGCTAAAAATGCAAAGGCTATGCTCGATGAGCTCGATAAGATCGAGAGGACGGACGGCAAGGAAAATTCTGAAGAGTACAATGAGATGCGCTCGGCACTTGAGGATCTCATAGCCCTTGGAAGCGTGAAGGTCGATGAGCAAGGCAAGGAGACCCAGCCCGACTTTACCGCTCAACAATTTGTTGAAGCTATCGACAAGGTCAATGACACAGCCGCCGCATATCAGAAGAAAAACGATGCAATCTATAAAAGGCATGACTTTGGCAGAGAAAGAGTAAATATGTCAAAGAGGCTGCAAAACCTATGTGCGATAGCTAAGCCTATAATGGACGCAGATAAGTACGGCCTTAATGAGTTTCAAAATATCAGCGAGATCAAGTCTGATGAGGATCTCAAGATCGCAAGGCTTGAAAATGCAAGGAAGAAGAAGGGCTTTGAGGAGTTCAAGCCGCACCGGAAGAAGATACCTACTATCGAGGAAAGGATCATAAGGGCCAAGCGTAATGCACAGGCCGCCTCCGAGGGCGTCAAGGGCGGCAGCTCGGAGTATAAAAAGGCTGTGGGCAGCTATGATAAGCTTGCTGATATTTACAAGAGGCTGCAAGAGGTCAAAAATGACGAGGAGATGGATACAAACCAGAAGAGAAATGAGCTGACAAAGCTTAATAAGGAGCTTCAGGAAAACAAGAAGCTTATGGATAAGTATATCACCCGTAAGCAGAATAAGGGTCAGATACAGGTGGGCGCAACTACCGACCTTAAGTCAACAAAGCGTATAAATGCTGTATATGAGGGCATGGGTATCCTTTTTGAAATAGATAAGCAAATAAAGGCTCTCAGACAGGAGACCTACGAGCTGGATAAGGGCTTGCAGGCGCAAGACCTAGGTGATATTTACTCGATAAATAAATTTATCACTCAAGAGGGAATAAAATATAAGCAGCAGGCGCTTGAAAAGTATAGGTCTGCCCCCGATAAGGAGAAGAAGGGCTCTTATATGGAAAAGGTCGCACAATATGCGCAGAGGGCATTTCTTAAGCTTTCCGAAATATCAAATGCAACAATGCCCGAGCAATTTGACCCTCAGAGGGATAAGGTGGAGAGCCTGCGTCCCAAAATGGATAAGCCCCTTACACAGGAGCAGAAGCAGGAGGCCTTGGCCGCTATCGCTGTTTTGGCATACCACGATATGCTAAGCACTATGGATAAGACTGTCATAAACTCTACCAACCTGCCGAGAGATAACGTTTTACAAGGGCAGCTCACCGAATTTATGCAGTCGCCGGGGTTTAAGAGGATCTACGGCGACGGCAGCGGCCTTAAGCGTGAGCAGATCGAGGACGTTCTTGCAGACCCGTCATTCATCACAAAGAATATCATGACAAACAGAAAAACTATCAACGAGATAAATAAGCAGGTCGATAGACAGAACCTGATCAAGAACGACGACCTTGCTTTGCAGGCTAACAATATTGGCCCGATAATGGGCGGTGGTCTTAAGTAAACTAAGCCTTAAAAAGCATGGCATGATCTCTCCTATAGAAGCTTCCGGCACGGCAAGGGCTGTGTCGGGGGCTTTTGCTTTATTTGCAAAAGGCATAATAAGCCATACAAAATAGGTATTTGTAATTTTGCGTGTGCTGTGCTATAATGTAGAAAACGCAAAAAGGAGAAAGGCTATGACAAATGAAGAATTTGTAATAGAGATGAATGATACCGATAGGGTAAGGTGCGGCTCTGATGTTCACTTGAAGATGCATCAGCTCAGTCAGGAGGCGCTTCGCATCACAGCGCAAATAAACGGCAGCTACCACGAGCCCGAGG
>JAFRYW010000237.1 GCA_017442845.1 Ruminococcus sp. | reverse complement strand
GTTGCAATTATAGCATAACATTGCTGCATTGTCAATAAAAACGCCATAGTACTTCTGACTGTAAATCAGAAATACTATGGTTTAAAACTTCTATATGAGTATCTTTCTTACTCCCCGGGGCTTGCTGTTATCAGCCGATGATAAAAGGGCTTGCCTTTCTTTCTTTAAACAGGGTTATGTACTTAAAGCCGCATTCACGCAGCAGCTCCTCGCCCTGCTTTATGCCCGCACCTATGTCGGCGACCTTATGGGCATCAGAGCCTATCGTCACAAGCTCGCCGCCGAGCGAGCGGTACATTTTCAAAAACCTCTCATCGGGAAAAGACTTGCCGTACTTTTGCCTGTAGCCCGAGGTGTTTAGCTCGAGCGCCTTGCCGCTCTCAATAAGCGTTTTGAAGATCTGTGTGACTGTGTCGTCATAGCGGGCAAGGTCAACGCCGACCCCGCACTCGCCCTCTATATACCTAAGCGGGTAGGTCAGGTGTGCAAGCGAATCAAAGCCGCCCCACTCACACAGCTTAAGCAGCTGTGCAAAGTAATCGTCAAGCAAGGCGGCGACCTCAGAGCCGGCCATTTTATCATACTGCAAAAAATAGAAATCCGGCTTGCCGGGGTTCATATGGAGCGAGCCTATAACAAAGTCAAGCCCGTCAATGCCTAAGATCTCGTCAGCGGCGGCGGTATTCTCAAGCGGCTCGCCGAGCTCTACCCCGCACAGGAGGTTTTTATGCCTTGCCTTGAGCGAGAGGGCTTCACTTATGCTCGCCCTTGCATAGTCACGGCAGCCAAACATCATGCTATCTTCTTTTTGGTACTCTTCATAGCTCCCCTCGCCCTTGGGCAGCCAGTAGCAGCAGTCGCAGTGGTCGGTAAGCGTGATAAAGTCAAGCCCGAGCCGGTCTGCACGCTCTGCCATAGATGTTATCCCAGCCGCAGGGTCAGCATCGGGGGAAAATCGGGAATGTGTGTGGCAGTCTATATGCATTTTGTTCTCCTTTCAAGGGTTGCAAAAAGCATAAGAGGGCATAGCCGCCCTCTTATTTTTTTACATATTCTATCACTATCGACGGGGCATCGCTGACATCTACAGTCGCAAAAAGGCAGCCGTTTTCGATATACATATTATAAAACCCCTCGATATTGCTCCTGGCGGGGTCGGCATCGGCGATGTAGATACGCCCGCCCTGCTCGTAGTTTCGCTTAAGCCCGACTATGCGTGTCTTAGTAAGCCCTACGAGGTAGTCGCCCTCAAAGCGCAGCTCAACGCCGAGCATATCGCTCTTCCAGCTTCCCTGCACCAAAGGCAGCAGCTCACCTGTCACCAGCGTAACGTTGCCGTAGCGGTTGTTTTCAGTCCTTTCCATGACCTCGGTGCTCTCGCCCGAGAAGGGAAAATCCTCCAGAACGGTCAGCCTTCCGTCCTCGAAATAGACCTCCTTGACAGTTGCGTAGGGGTCGCTATCGGGGGTGTTCCTAAGCCCGTTCTCATCAAGCTTTAAATACACCCGCCCGCCTGTTTCAAGGGCAGTAAAGTGCGCCGAAAGCGTCGGCGAGCCACGCCACAGCAGCGTCAAAAGATCACCCGTTATCTCGGCACGGGGGCCTATATGCGAGGGCTCATATGCGCCATCAAGACTTAACATATCATCGCTCCTTTCGGGGAGTATCAGTTTTTAAGCGAATGAAGCGGTGCGGGAATCTGGCCGCCACGGTTTATGAATTTCGAGGCACTTGCCTTTTTGAGGGGCATTACAGGGCCGCAGCCGAACAGGCCGCCCCAGTCAAGCTCCTCCCCCACGTCCTTACCGATAGCGGGAACAACTCTGACAGCGGTAGTCTTTGAGTTGACCATTCCTATAGCCGCCTCGTCTGCGATTATCGCAGCGATAGTGTCGGGGGTGGTGTCTCCGGGGATAACTATCATATCAAGGCCTACCGAGCAAACAGCCGTCATAGCCTCAAGCTTTTCTATCGTGAGCACGCCCGAGCGTGCAGCGTCGATCATACCTGCGTCCTCGGAAACGGGGATAAACGCACCCGAAAGCCCGCCTATAGACGAGCAGGCCATTACGCCGCCCTTCTTAACGGCATCGTTAAGGAGCGCAAGGGTCGCAGTAGTGCCGTGGGTGCCGCACTGCTCCAAGCCTATCTCCTCCAAAATATGCGCTACTGAGTCACCTACAGCAGGGGTAGGTGCAAGAGAAAGATCGACGATACCGAACGGAACGCCGAGGCGCTTTGAGGCCATAGTGCCGACAAGCTGCCCCACTCTTGTTATCTTAAATGATGTTTTCTTTATAATATCGCTTATCTGCGTGATATCAGCATCGGGGTACTTTGCAAGGGCAGCCCTTACAACGCCCGGGCCCGAAACGCCGACGTTTATCATACAATCGGGCTCACCAACGCCGTGGAATGCGCCCGCCATAAAGGGGTTATCCTCAACAGCGTTGCAGAACACCACAAGCTTTGCCGCACCGAAGCACGCCTTGTCCTTTGTGATCTCCGCAGTGTCCTTAACGATCTTGCCCATGAGCTTGCAGGCATCAAGGTTAATGCCCGTCTTGGTAGAGCCGACATTTACAGACGAGCACACCCTCTCTGTAACGCTCAGCGCCTCGGGGATAGAGTTTATAAGCTCGATATCGCCCGCAGAAAAGCCCTTCTGAACAAGTGCGGAATAGCCGCCGATAAGGTTGACCCCAACGTCCTTAGCGGCCTTATCCATTGCCTTGGCAAACGGCACAGGCGAGCAGCCGCACGCCGCCGAAACTATAGCTATAGGCGTAACAGAGAGCCTTTTGTTGATGATCGGGATACCAAGCTCCTTCTCAATATCCTCACCTACCCTGACTAAGTCCTTAGCCTTGGTGGTGATCTTTGCATAGACCTTATCGCACGCCTTGTTTATGTCTGCGTCGATACAGTCAAGCAGCGAGATGCCCATTGTTATAGTTCTGATATCAAGGCACTCGTTTTGTATCATTCTGATAGTTTCAAGTATATCGTATGTCTTTATCATTATGCTGTTTCCCCTTTTATATCTCGTGCATTACGTTGAAGATATCCTCGTGCATAGTATGGATCTCAAGCCCCATAGACCTGCCCATAGCCGAGAGATCGTCAACAAGAAGGGTGAACTCCTTATTCAGGCGGGAAATATCGACAAGCATAGTCATAGCAAAGATATCCTCAAGCACCGACTGGGAGACCTCGACAACATTTGCGTTATACTCAGCGCATTTAGTCGCCACCTTTGCCAAAATGCCGACTGCGTCCTTACCTATTACAGCTACTACAGCTCTCATAATCAAAAAACCTCCGTATAAAATTTATTCCTTAATATTATAGCATACTTTTACGGCTTTGGCAAGGGGTGTTATACAATATTAACAAACTAAGCACAAAAACTTTGTGCAGGATTTTTCTTGAATTTTAGGCCGACCCTCCGATATATAGTACATAGGGCGGCGAGGCTCAAGCGCACAGGGCCGCACCACCCGAACCGAATGCGAAAAGGACTTCGCAAAAATTTATAAAATACATGGAGGTATTTATTATGAGTATGGTAGTAAGAACAAACACAATGGCACTGAACGCAAATAATGCGCTCAACAAGAACAACAGCACAGTAGCAGGCAACCTTGAAAAGCTATCCACAGGCTTCAAGATCAACAGAGCAGCAGACGACGCTTCGGGTCTTGCAATAAGCGAGAAGATGAAGGCACAGATCAAGGCTATTGACACAGCTTCAAAGAACGCACAGGACGGCGCTTCGCTGATTAAGACAGCTGAAGGCTACATGGGCGAGGTTCATGATATGCTTAATCGTATCGTAGAGTTGGCTGAGAAGTCGGCAAATGGTACGTATGAGATTGGTAAGGATGCAAGCTACAACACAGCTGCTACTGAAACCTATGGGCACGCTGGTGTTGACCGTCAGGCTTTGCAGGACGAGGTTGATCAGCTCACAGCTGAGATTGACAGAATAGCTACTACAGCCAACTTTAATGAACTTAAGCTTATGGATGGCTCAATGGATACAAACACTTATGCAGCAGTTTCTGCAAGTGGAAGCGCTACAGGCGCAAAAGCAGGCGCTCTTGTTACTACTGCGATTGGAGCATCTAAGACTGGTGCCAATGCAGATATTGCATCTGGATCAAACCTCACATTACAGATAGGTGAGACTTCATCAGCTTCTGATAAGCTTGGCGTTAGCATAGGCAGTTTCAAGACCGAGGTACTGTTCAGAAGTATCAGCACCACCTCAGTTGCAACAGCAGATGCTACTTCAAATACGGCAACCGCTTCAACAGTTGCACTGACAGCAACAAATGGCAAGTCTGAGAACTCCGCAGGTCTTACTCTTAATATATCCAACCAGCAGGCTGCATCTGTAGTTGCTGAAAAGGTAAGAGATGTAATTAATAACGTTTCTTCACAGCGTGCATCTCTCGGTGCTCTTGAGAACAGACTTGACTACACAATGAACAACCTCAATACAGCAAGCGAGAACATCACAGACGCTAATTCTCGTATCCGTGATACAGACATGGCTAAGACCATGATGCAGTACACACAGGGCAACACCCTTACACAGGCTGCTCAGGCTATGCTTGCTCAGGCAAACCAGGCTCCTTCGTCTGTACTCCAGCTGTTACAGTAATAATTACCATTTCGCAAGAAACGGTCAATTAAATGAATATCGCCCTCCCTGAGAAACGGGGAG
>JAFRYW010000236.1 GCA_017442845.1 Ruminococcus sp. | reverse complement strand
GCCTTGCAGTTGCGGCAGCAGAGGCGGGGATAGATAAGATCAGGATTAACCCGGAAATATCGGCAGCAGAGATAAGGTCCTTACTGTAGTTAATGAATGTAAGAAGAGAAATATCCCCATTAGGATAGGCGTCAACGGCGGTTCACTTGAAAAGAGACTTCTCGAAAAGTACGGCCATCCATGCGCCGAGGCGCTTGTTGAAAGTGCTATGGGGCACGTAAAGATACTCGAAGAATGTGATTTTGATGATATCGTCATTTCTATAAAGTCATCAGATGTTCCCACAATGATATCAGCATACAGGCTTTTGAGTGAGAAATGCAATTACCCGCTTCATCTTGGTGTTACAGAAGCCGGCACGGAAAGAATGGGGCTCATTAAGTCCTCTATCGGCATAGGCTCGCTGCTTTGTGAGGGTATAGGTGAAACTATAAGAGTATCTCTGACAGACGACCCCGTCAAGGAGATATATGCAGCTAAGGATATTTTAAAGGCTGTTGGCAAGGGAAGCGGCGTAAAGATTGTTTCCTGCCCGACCTGCGGAAGAACTAGGATCGACCTTGTCGGATTGGCTAAAAAGGTCGAGGCTGCTGTAAGAGATATAGATAAGGATATAACTGTTGCCGTTATGGGTTGTGTGGTAAACGGTATCGGCGAAGCCGGCGAGGCTGACATCGGTATCGCAGGCGGCGACGGCTGTGCTGTGCTGTTCAAAAACGGGCAGAAGCTATATAAAATAGACGAAGAAAATGCGCTTGCTGCGCTTATGAGTGAGATAGAAAAAATGTAAGGAGGGTGTCCCGCTTTGGGACAAGCATATGCCTAACAGAACGATATTAGAGCTTTTTGACAGCTATAAGGATATAATACCCGGAAATATTGAAAGCGGAAGGATACTAAAGCTTACATATTATGAAAACTCTAATAAGCTTGAAATAACCGCCGTATTTGACAAGGTCATCAGCATTGATGAAAAGGAACTGTTTGAGTACAGACTTGCGGAAGCTATGATGCTAAAAAAGGTCGTGCTGAAGCTTAGATTTACTCCGGATATGCTGACAGCGGAGATAATGCCTGTGGTCTTTGGGCATTTAAAGTCAAAATTTCCGCTTGTAAACGGCTTTTTTGACGATTGCAGGGTAACGCTCGATGATAATGATATGACTATTTTTCTAAAGCTCGGCGGCTTTTCGATACTTAAGAGGCTTGGTATCGAGAGTGCTCTGCCGTCGCTTATTTATGAGCTTTTCAGCCGAGATGTCAATACCACCTTCGGCGGCGTTCTCGAAATAGATGAAAATGAGCACGATATGCTCCACGAGCAGCTGATCCGTGATACATCAAGTGATAATGCGGGGCTTTATGCCGGCGGTATCTCGGTGCCCGGTGCTAGTAAGCCTGCAAGTAAGCCCGCCCCGGCTGTTTCATCAAACGGTGCTGAGATCAGCTACAGAACATACAGCGCCGATTTTACCAGACTTTCGCTGCTTGCAGATGAGGCGGTCGTTATAAAGGGTGCGCCTATACCTTCATCAGCAGATGTTATGAAAATGAAGGATCTTCCGCTTGAGCCTATGGAGAATGTAACCGTTTGGGGCGATATTTTCAGCGTTGATACTAAGGAAACAAAGACGGGTATGCTTATTGCGAGCATATTCTTTACCGATTACACTGGTTCGTTTTCCATAAAGCTTATCGGCTCGAATAAAAAGGGCAAATATGTTAAGTACACAAGAGTTCAGCTTGAATCTGCTCTTGAAGAGCTCAAAAAGGGCAGGACTATCATAGTTAACGGAAATATCGAACAGGATGATTTCGACCATTCTGTCAATATAATGGCTGACAGCATAATGGCAGTAAAGAGGATCAAGCAAAAGGACAATGCCCCCGTAAAGCGTGTTGAGCTACATTGCCATACAAATATGTCAAGTATGGATGCCCTCACGCCTGCGGATAAGCTCGTTAACCGTGCCTTTGAGTGGGGGCATAAGGCTATAGCTATAACAGATCACGGCGTTGTTCAGGGCTATCCCGATGCTATGAACGCTACTGCCGATATCAGAAAAGGCGGCGGCACCTTTAAGACTATCTACGGAATAGAAGCCTATCAGATAAATGATGAGATAGTTATTATGAAGGGCAGCGATACAAGAAAGCTGACTGATGAGATAATAGTTTTCGACCTTGAAACTACGGGCACCTCTGCAACTACCGATAGAATGATCGAGATAGGCGCTGTAAAGATAAGAGACCTTGAGGTCGTTGAAGAGTTTGATATGTTTGTAGACCCCGAGAGGGAGATAACCCCCTTTATAACAAAGCTTACGGGCATATCAAACGATATGGTCAAGGGCGCAGATGATGAGGTAACAGCTCTTAAGAAGTTTATGGCGTTTTGCGGCGAAAAGCCTGTGCTTGTGGCTCATAATGCCGATTTTGATACAGGCTTTATTAGCAGCTGTGCACAGAGAAATAATATAGAATTTGAGTTCTCGGCGATAGATACACTTCCAATGTCAAGGTGTATGCTTCCGCAGCTTTCAAGGCATAAGCTCGATGTTGTAGCAAAGCATTTGCAGGTCGGCGACTTTAACCATCACAGAGCCTGCGATGATGCAGCAGTGCTTAGCAAGATCTTTAAAAAGCTGTGTGAGAGGCTTATTGAAGAGAACCCCGGAGAGGTGCTCACCTGCGACAGACTTAACTCGATGCTGAAGATAGATGATCCCAACACCATAAAAAACAGCTTCCACCAGATCATACTTGTTAAGAATAATACGGGGCTTAAAAATCTTTATAAGCTCATCTCAATGTCAAACCTAAAATATTTCAAGGGAAACCCGAGAATACCTAAGTCTGAGCTGACTAAGCACCGTGAGGGGCTTATCGTCGGCAGTGCCTGCGAAGCGGGCGAGCTTTTCAGAGCCGTTTACGGCGGCAGACCTTGGGCGGAGCTTTGCAAGATCGCAAGCTACTATGACTATTTAGAGATACAGCCCGACGGGAATAATATGTTTATGCTCAGAAAGGGCGATATTCAAAACGTAGAGCAGCTTCACGATTTCAACCGAACTATTATCAAGCTTGGGAGTGAGCTCGGCATACCCGTCTGCGCTACGGGCGATGTTCACTTTATGGATAAGGGCGATTCGATATTCAGGGCAATATTGCAGTCTGCTAAATACTCCGACTGTGACAATCAGCCGCCGCTTTACTTAAAAACTACCGAGGAGATGCTCAGCGACTTTGCGTACCTTGGTGAAGAAAAGGCCTATGAGGTCGTTGTTACCAACACAAACCTCATCGCTGATATGATAGACCCTGATGTAAAGGCATTTCCAAACGGAACATATACGCCTTATATAGAGGGTGCGGTAAGAGAGCTTCAGGTCATTTGCTGGAGAAAATGCTGCTCTATCTATGGCGATTGTGAGCCGGAGAGCATCGAGATCCCCGAAGGGGAGGATATAGACGTTTCACAGTATTTTGAGGGGCATATCCCCGAGATCGTGTTTAAAAGACTAAAGCGTGAGCTTGACTCTATCATAAAGCACGGCTTTGCGGTGCTTTATATGATCTCGCAGAAGCTTGTTGCGAACTCAAACGAGAACGGCTATCAGGTCGGCTCCCGTGGTTCCGTTGGTTCATCGTTCGTTGCGTCAATGTCGGGTATTTCTGAGGTAAACCCCTTGCAGCCGCATTATGTCTGCCCTAAATGCCGTCACAGCGAGTTTATTGACGACGGCTCGGTGGGCTCTGGCTTCGACCTGCCGCCTAAGGCTTGCCCTAACTGCGGTGAGGATATGCACAGAGACGGGCACGATATTCCTTTTGAAACCTTTTTAGGCTTTGACGGCGATAAAGCCCCCGATATCGACCTTAACTTCTCCGGCGATTATCAGTCAAAGGCTCATAAGTATACAGAAGAGCTGTTTGGTCAGGATCACGTTTTCAAGGCCGGAACTATTGCGGGCGTTGCTGATAAGACGGCGTTCGGATATGTTAAGAATTACCTTGAAGAGCGCCGTATCTCAGTCCATAAGGCAGAGATGCAAAGAATGATAAACGGCTGCCTTAACGTTAAGCGTACTACCGGCCAGCACCCGGGCGGAATGGTCGTTATCCCCAGTGATTATGAGGTCTATGATTTTACACCCGTTCAGCACCCTGCCGAAAAGACCGATTCTGATATAGTTACAACGCACTTTGATTTCCATTCGCTGCACGATACTATACTTAAGCTTGACGAGCTGGGGCACGATGTGCCGACTATATATAAGTATCTTGAAGGCTTCTCAGGGCTTGATATCACAACTGTACCAATGTCCGACCCTGATGTTTATTCGCTGTTCACTTCACCAAAGGCGCTTGGCGTAACGGAGGAGGATATTTTCTGCCAGACCGGTACACTTGGTATCCCCGAAATGGGCACGCCCTTTGTAAGAGGGATGCTTCTTGAATCAAAGCCTAAGAATTTCTCAGATCTATTGCAGATCTCGGGTCTTTCTCACGGTACTGATGTTTGGCTTGGTAATGCGCAGGAGCTTATTGCAAACGGCACCTGTGATATCTCCAATGTTATAGGAACTCGTGACAGTATCATGACATATCTGCTTTATCACGGTGTTGAGCCTAAGCTTTCATTTAAGATAATGGAGATCACGAGAAAGGGTAAGGCCCCTAAGCTTCTTACCGAGGAAATGAAGCAGGATATGCGTGACCATAATGTTCCTGAGTGGTATATCGACAGCTGCCTAAAGATAAAATATATGTTCCCTAAGGCACACGCTGCGGCATACGTTACGGCCGCTATAAGACTTTGCTGGTTCAAGGTACATCAGCCGCTGGTGTTCTATGCATCTATCTTTACTGTAAGAGGTGAGGATTTTGACGCAGAGACCGCTGTAAAGGGCATATATCAGGTAAGAAATAAAATGGAGGAGATCAAAAACAAGCCTAAGGAGGAAAAGACCGCCAAGGATGACGGCGTGCTCGAAACTCTTATGCTTATAAATGAGATGCTCTCCCGTGGATTTGAGTTTTTGCCTGTAAATATACATAAGTCACATTCAAAGATCTACCAGATCGAGGACGGCAAGATAAGGCTGCCGTTTTGCTCGATAAAGGGCGTAGGCGGTGCAGCTGCTGAAAGCCTTTATGAAAAGGCAAGGAGCGGCGATTTTATCTCGGTAGAAGAGTTCAGGCTGCAAAGCGGTGTTTCAAGCTCTGTCATCGACACGCTCGTTGAAAACGGTGCATTCGGTGATATGCCGCTTGAAAACCAGATGACGCTGTTCTAAGGGTGGCTCAAATGATCGGGGCTGTAATATTTGATATGTTTGAAACGCTGATAACGCATTACAGAGCGCCGCTGTATTTCAGTGAGGAAATGGCAAAGGACGCAGGCGTTGATGTTGATGCTTTCAGAGAATACTGGCGCTCGACCGAGCCCTTGCGTACTGTAGGTGAGCTCACCTTTGACACGGTCATTGAAAATATTCTTATCAAGAATAACGCCTATAACGAGAATACACTTAATGCCATAGTAGCTAAGCGCATCGAGACAAAAAAACAATGCATCGCTTCGATGCACAGCGGCATTATCCCAATGCTTGACAAGCTTAAAAGCAAGGGGGTAAAAATAGGCCTTATTAGCAATTGCTTTTCCGAGGAGGCGGCAGTTATAAGGGAAAGTGTTTTGTACCCTTACTTTGACGCTGCCTGCCTTTCATATGAGCTTGGCCTTAAAAAGCCCGACCCTGCGATCTATCATAGGGCGCTGAAAATGCTTGAGCTTGAGGCTGATGAATGTCTATACATAGGTGACGGCGGGAGCGGGGAGCTTCAGGCTGCAAAAACAGTCGGAATGAAGCCTTTGCAGGCTATGTGGTATTCATTTGATGAAAATAATGATACTATCGTTAGAAACGAAAGCTTTCCGGCTCTTAATGACCCGTTAGAGCTGTTTGATCATATATAATGAACAATAAGCATAGCTGATATTGTTTATTTTTATCTATCAAAACAGATCTGACTTTAAGCTGTATTGTCTTAACTTGACAAAACGTATATAATATGGTAATATAGTAACGTAGTATTATAGTAATGTGCTAACGATTTAATACGATAAAGTGAAATAAGTTATTTATAGAAGGAATGGATTTATGAAAAGATACGATCTTATAACTCCCGAGGGCACAAGAGATCTTCTGTTTGAGGAATGCCTTGCAAGGCGAAGCGTTGAAAGAAGGCTTAAGGAGCTTTTTGCACGCATAGGCTACAGTGAGGTAGTTACACCGGGTCTTGAATTTTTTGATGTGTTTAACGGCAGCACCAGAAATTTCAGAACAGAAAACCTATACAAGACCTTTGATTCTAAGGGCAGGATAATAGTTATGCGCCCTGACTCAACTATCCCGATAGCAAGGCTTGTTGCTACAAGGCTAAAGGATACGGTAATGCCGCTGAGGCTTTACTATAATCAAAGGATATACGAAAACAACGCTTTGCTTAAGGGTCGCTCTGATGAGACTGTCCAGGCGGGTATCGAGCTTATAGGCGGGAATAACAGCAAGCGTGCAGATTACGAGGTGCTGTGTACGGCTGTTGATGCACTTGCTATGTTTGATAAGGATAATTTTAGGCTTGAGCTTGGGCATATAGGCTACTTTAAGGAGCTTGTTGCTAAGCTTGGTGTTGATGAAGACGTTAGGGAGGAGATAAGAATGCTTATCTCCACAAAGAATTACCCCGCGCTAAACGACCTTCTCGCAACATTCGGCGATAATGAAGTTACAAGAGCACTCAAGCAGCTTCCGAGACTGTTCGGCGGGGCTGAGGTGTTCGAGAAGGCAGAGAGTATCTATAATGATGATAAGATCAAGGCTATCCTCACAGATCTTAAGGAGGAATATGAAAGGCTCACAGGTCTTGGCTATGAAGGCAAGATCTCGGTAGACCTAGGTATCGTCAGCCATACCGATTATTATACCGGTATAGTTTTTAAGGGCTATCTTTCCGAGGTCGGCAAGTATGTCTTGAACGGCGGCAGATACGATAATCTTATAAGCGAATTTGGGTTTGACAGCCCTGCTGTCGGCTTCGGCGTCGATGTTGATGCTGTTGCAAGGCATCTTGCAAAGATAGGCGGCGGCTTTACACCAAAGACTGCCGATATACTCGTCCACGGTGATGAGGGCTGTGATGTAGCAGCGTTTAAATATGTTTCCGAGCTTTCGGAAAGTGGAAAGGTAGTAGAGTATTCGCTATTTGATTCCTTTGAGGAATCGGCAGAATATGCTAAGAAAAAGGGTATACCCGAGATAGTTAGGGTAGATAAGGATAACAATAAGATAACTACAAGGATTTAAAGGCGGTAGCATATGAATAAACCACTAAGGATAGCTCTTACTAAGGGCAGGCTTGAAAAGGATACAATAGGTCTTTTTGAGAAGATTGGCTTTGACTGTACAGCTGTAAGGGAAAAGGGCAGAAAGCTCATTTTACCCGTTGACGACGGAAGAATCGAGGTTGTTCTTGCAAAGGCAAATGATGTTATTACATATGTCGAGCACGGCGTGTGCGATATGGGCGTTGTCGGTAAGGATACGATAATGGAGATGCAGGGCAAATTCTTTGAGCTTGCAGATCTTGGCTTTGGAAGGTGTAAATTTGCGCTTGCAGCGAAGAAGGGTGAGAAGTTTTACGGCGGCTACGGCGTTAAGACGATAGCTACAAAGTACCCTAATATCACAAGGAACCATTTTGAGAGCAAGGGTATGGACGTTGAGATAGTCAAGATCGAGGGCTCGGTCGAGCTTGCCCCCTTGCTTGAGCTTTCAGACGGTATAGTCGATATAGTCGAGACGGGTACGACACTTAAGGAGAACGGCCTTGAGGTCATCGAGGATATCTGCCCCATATCTGCAAGGCTGATAGTTAATATGGTAAGTATGAAGCTCAGGCAGCAGGAGATCGAAAGGCTTGTCGAGCTTATTGATGAGAACTTAGTAAAGGATTGATACAAATGGCAATAGTTAAGAAAATATATGTTAACGGTAAGGACGATGTTGAGTTTTTCAAGACGCTTGAGCAGCGCTCCGGCGAGACTGATAAAAAGGTAACTGCGACCGTTACGGAAATAATAGATAATGTTAAGGCTAACGGTGATAAGGCTGTAAAGGACTATACCGTTAAATTTGACGGAAAGCTTCCCGAATACTACGAGGTGCCGAGAGAGGTCATTAACGATGCACTTACCGAGGCAGACCAGGACTTTGTGAATGCGCTGCTAAACTGTGTTGAGAATATAACGGCATTTCACCAGCGTCAGAAATCTCAGAGCTTTATCGACCCGCAGAATAACTGGGTAATCTTAGGTCAGAGAGTAAGAGGCCTGCACAGAGTAGGTCTTTACGTGCCCGGCGGTACGGCTGCTTACCCTTCATCGGTGCTGATGAACGCTATCCCTGCTAAGATAGCAGGTGTCGGCGAGATCGTTATGGTAACGCCGCCTCTTAAGGACGGAACACCTAATAAGGATATACTTGTAGCAGCGGCACTTTGCGGTGTCGATAGGATCTTCTTGGCAGGTGGTGCACAGGCGATAGCTGCGCTTGCATACGGAACTGAGGAGATACCGAAGGTCGATAAGATAGTAGGCCCCGGAAATATTTTCGTAGCTACAGCTAAAAAGCTGCTTTACGGAACAGTCGATATAGATATGGTCGCAGGCCCCAGCGAGGTGCTTGTGCTTGCAGATGAGACGGCCGACCCGAAATTTGTAGCAGCAGATCTTATGTCACAGGCTGAGCACGATAAGCTCGCGTCTGCTATACTCGTTACTACCTGTGAGGAGCTTGCTGATAAGGTAGAGGTTGAGTTTGAAAGACAGATGGCTTATCTTGAAAGACGTGATATAATCAGGTATTCTCTTGAAAACTACGGTGCGATTATGATCTGTGAGAATAAAGACCAGGCTGTAGAAATGGCAAATAAGTTCGCCCCCGAGCACCTTGAGGTGCTGTTTGAGAACCCTATGGAGTATGTCGGCAGACTTGACAATGCAGGCTCTGTTTTCTTGGGGCAGTATGCCTCCGAGCCGCTCGGTGATTATTTTGCAGGGCCTAACCACGTTCTTCCTACAAGCGGAACTGCAAGGTTTTTCTCTCCTCTCGGTGTTAACAGCTTTGAGAAGCGCTCAAGCTTTATCTACTATACCGAGGACGCCTTGAGAAATGCTAAGGACGATATAGTTTTGGTTGCTGACAGAGAGGGTCTGACAGCACACGCAAATGCTATCAAGGTTAGGTTTGAGGACTAATGCCCGATTCACTTATAGCAGCGCTTGCTGTGACCTTTGGCCTTGCTTTTGTCATTCTTTTCGGAATGCTTGTTTATAAGCTTACTCTTGGGCTTTTTATGAATAAGGCATACGCTAAGGTCATTGGTAAGGACAGTGGTTTTAAGCATAAGCCTTTTAAAAAGCCGAATGATGAGCAAGACAGCGATGAGCCTATGAAGGCAATTATCGAATTTGAGGTCGATGACGGCAAAAAGGTCAAGGTTTTCAGTACGCAGAAATATGACAGCGAGCAGTATGAAAAGGTCTTTCCGTCGGAGGATATCGTTGTTTTTTATAATAAGCGCCGCCCCGATAAGAACTATATTGTGAAAAATGAGCTTAACAGGCGTCTTCTGCATATTCTTATCGTGGTGCTGCTGCTTACACTTCTTGCTGTCGGGGCAGAGCTAACACTGTTTGTATATCTTGGAATGTTTTGATTTGGGTGATATTATGAAAACTGTAATTATCCACGGGCAAAGCCATGAGGGCACGACCTGCCATATTGCAAGAATGCTTGCAGATAAGCTTGATTGTGAAGTAACTGAATTCTTTTTGCCGAGAGATTTCGGTGAGTTTTGTGTCGGCTGTACGACGTGCTTTGTAAAGGGCGAGGAAAAATGCCCGCATTTTAAAAGGCTTGAGCCCTTAACTAATGCGATCAACGATGCAGATGTTATCATTCTTGCAAGCCCTGTTTACGTTTATCATGCAACAGGTGCTATGAAGGCTTTTCTTGACCATTACGGTTATCGCTGGATGGCACACAGGCCCGATGAAAGAATGTTCAAAAAGCAGGCGGTATGTATCTCGACCGCCGCAGGCGCAGGAACAAAAAGCACAAATAAGGATATGGCAGACAGCACATTCTTCTGGGGCTGCGCTAAGACCTATACCTTGGGCTTTGGCGTTGCGGCGACCTGCTGGGACGAAGTAAGTGATAAAAACAAGAATAAGATCGAGAATAAAACAACTGCTGTTGCACAAAAGCTTAAAAAGGGGAGCGGTAATGTCAAGCCCTCTTTAAAAACCAAAGGCTTTTTCGCAATTATGCGAATGATGATGAAAAACGGCTGGAATAAGCTTGATACGGACTATTGGCAGCAAAAGGGCTGGCTTGATAAAAAGCGCCCGTGGAAATAATACTTTATAGGTGATAAATATGAGGATAGGTGAAATAACACGCACTACAAAGGAAACGGATATAAGCATTAAGCTTGACCTTGACGGTACGGGTAAAGTGAATATTGATACAGGTATTGGCTTTTTTGACCATATGCTTACAGCGCTCGGCGTACACGCAGGCTTTGACCTTGATGTGACCGTTAAGGGGGATCTTTATGTTGACGGGCACCATAGCGTTGAGGATACCGGAATTGCTTTGGGGCAGGCTTTTGCTAAGGCAATAGGTGATAAAGCAGGTATCGCAAGATATGGCAGCTTTTATATACCTATGGACGAGGCACTGTGCTTTTGCTCGCTCGATATAAGCGGCAGACCCTTTTTGGTTTATAATGCAGAGCTCACCAACGAGAAGGTCGGCGAATTTGATACCTGCTTGGCAGAGGAGTTTTTCCGTGCATTTGCTTTCAATGCAGGGATAACGCTGCATATAAGAGAAGAGTACGGCAAAAACGATCACCACATAATCGAGGCTATGTTCAAGGCACTTGCTCACGCACTTAAAGAGGCAGTAAGCATTAGCGGCAGCGCAGTTCTCTCGACAAAAGGAGTTTTGTGATGATAGCTATTATTGACTACGGTGCGGGAAATATCTTTTCCGTAAAGAACGCACTTGATTACCTGGGCTTTGAGAATAAGCTTACCGATAAAAGGGAGGACATTGTCAAGGCCGACAGTATCATTCTCCCCGGTGTGGGGGCTTTTCCGTGGGCTATGAATATGCTCAAGCTAAGCGGACTTATCGACACAATAAAATATGAGGCTAAGCAAAAGCCGTTCCTAGGTATCTGCCTTGGAATGCAGCTTTTGTTTGAAAAAAGCTATGAATTTGAAGAGTGTAACGGTCTGTCACTTATTGGCGGGTATGTTGATAAAATGAATGAGCAAGGGCTCGTTATCCCGCATATGGGCTGGAACAAGCTTGAATATAATCGCAATTGCCCGCTCTTTGAGGGGCTGGGTGATGAAGAATATGTTTATTTCGTTCATTCCTATAAGGCATTTTTAGATGATAAGGACCTTTATGCATACAGTAGCTACGGCTCAAAGGTGCCTGCTGTTGTATCTGACGGAAAATATGTGTACGGCTGCCAGTTCCACCCGGAAAAAAGCGGTGAAACAGGCTTAAGGATACTAAAAAATTTTGCATCATTATCAAGGTGACGAATATGGAGATCAATAAAGACAATATCGACGGTGGAAAGCCCTTTGATTTTGGTAAAGCATCAGAGGATTATGCTAAATACCGTGACATTTACCCGGCTATTTTTTATCAGCGCATCGCAGATCTGGGGCTTTGTGTTTCAGGGCAGCGTGTTCTCGATATAGGTACGGGTACAGGTGTTTTACCTCGTAATATGTATAAATTCGGGGCAAAGTGGGTCGGCTGCGATATCAGCAAGCAGCAGATTGATCAGGCTAAGCTTATGTCAAGGGATAAGGGTATGGATATAGACTATTATGTCTCATCTGCCGAGGATCTTTCCTTTGATAGCGCAAGCTTTGATGTGATCACAGCTTGCCAGTGCTATTGGTATTTTGACCATAAAAAAACAGCCCCGCTTTTTGCCGATATGCTTGCAGACGGCGGAAGGGTAGTTTTGTTATTGATGAACTGGCTGCCCTATGAGGATAAGCTTGCACAAAAAAGCGAGGAGCTTATCTTGAAATACAACCCCGAATGGACAGGCGCAGGTGAGACCTTCCATAAGCTTGCAGTTCCCGAGGAATACCTTGAGTATTTTACTGTTGAGCAGAGCTGCGAATATAGGATACCTGTTCATTTCTCACGTGAGAGCTGGAACGGAAGGCTCAAGGCGTGCCGTGGCATAGGCGCTTCATCGCTTACTGATGAGCAGAAGGCAGAGTGGGAAAAGGAGCATATGGCCTTGCTTTCGGCATATTTCAAGGAATTTGATATAATGCACTATGTTGCATATGCTGTACTTAAAAAGAAATAAGGAGAAAAAGAATGCTTGCGAAAAGGATAATACCCTGCCTTGATGTCAGAGACGGCAAGGTCGTAAAGGGCGTGAATTTTGAAGGCATAAAAGAGGTCGGCGACCCCGTAGAATGTGCGTATGAGTATAATTTGCAGGGCGCAGATGAGATAGTTTTTTATGATATTACAGCCTCTCACGAGGGTAGGGGCGTTATGCTTGATGTGGTAAGGGAGACTGCGAAAAAGGTTTTTGTTCCCCTTACAGTCGGCGGCGGTATAAAGACTGTCGATGATATCAGAGACACCCTAAGAGCAGGGGCTGATAAGGTCTCTGTAAACTCTCAGGCTGTTCAGAACCCGCAGCTTATAAAGGACGGCGCTGATATTTTCGGCAGCCAGTGTATATGCGTCGGCGTTGACGCAAAGGCTATAGGGGAAAATAAATGGACAGTTTTCATCAACGGCGGCAGGATAGATATGAGGCTTGACCTTATAGACTGGGTAAAAAAATGCGAGCAGCTCGGCGCAGGTGAGATATGCCTTAATTCTATCGATACAGACGGTGTCAGGGGCGGCTTTGATATACCAATGCTGAAGGCTGTTGTTGACGCTGTTAAGATACCCGTTATAGCTTCGGGCGGTGCAGGAAGGCTTGGTGACTTTGCTGATGCGTTTATAAAGACTGACTGCTCGGCAGCACTTGCGGCATCGCTCTTCCATTTTAAGGAGCTTACTGTTTCGCAGGTCAAAGATGATTGCAGGGCTAAGGGTATTATCGTAAGATGAAACTAAGAGCCAAAGCAAAGCTGTTTATTTCATCTTCGATTTGTGGAGTTATTTTTTCACTTTGGTTTACCAGCGCTTTTGATGTTTTTGTTATGCTTGCCTTTAATGAAACAAGCAAGCACCCTGTAGAGTATCCTATGATGCTTATTGTCACTCTTGTAACGGTTTTCATATTATTTTTGCTGCTTTACTTAAATATCAGGGTCTTGCTGCGGTTTGAAAGAAATGGAAAGATGATTATTGCAGATATAGCTGCATTTGTTATATCGGCACTTGTTTCTTATCTGCCATGGTGCTTTGTGTTGTGGCTGTTTGACAGCGATGCACAAATAATCGGTTGAAAAGGAGAGTTCAAGTGAAAAAGTATTTGCGTATTCAAGGGCGTGAGCTTGCTTACAGAACAGGTAAGCCTGTCGGAGTTTTTATTCTGAACTGGCGAAGAGTCAGAGATGGGGTTTATTCAGATGAAGACTGCAAGCTATATGAGCAGACCGAGAACTGGTTTAAACAGCATCTCCCTGAGCCGCCGTTTTATGGTGATAATAATGATAACCCACAGGGTGCCATAACATATTTCAAAACCGATAAGTATGATGAAATGCGTGAAAAAGCAGAAATATTGATGTCGCTGCTTGATAAGTATAATATTCCTTATGATATTGTTTTTACCGATCATATCGGAAAGATCATATATGAGGACGATTATCAGGCAGCGGTAATTGATGAATAAATAAAGGAGTAAATATGGGTAAGGTAAAGATAGATATAAATGATTTGGATAAATACTTTGTAAAGGGTGAGCTTATCCCCGCAATAGCATATGAGGTCGATACTAAGACAGTGCTTATGCTTGCTTATATGAATAAGGAAAGTCTTAAGAAAACTCTTGAGACCGGCTATACCTGGTATTACAGCCGCTCAAGGCAGGAGCTTTGGAACAAG
>JAFRYW010000235.1 GCA_017442845.1 Ruminococcus sp. | reverse complement strand
TCGCTAAATTCCAATTTCCCGCAGCAGTACAGAGCGGCGTTTTAGCACTCTCTTGCCTCGAGTGCTAATTATATTATACACCCTCCTTTGTAAAAATCAATAGGGATAACATAAAATCAATAATTTGTTTACAGATATTTAACATACATATCACTCAAACGTTTGAAATTTGCTTTATATTATGGTATAATAAATTATGAATAATATTTTAATCCAATATTTTTATCCGGAGGGAAAGAATGGAATATACGCAGTATTCGCAGGGCTACGGCGGCTACCCGCCGCAGAATGACCCTATAATGATGCTAAATGAACAGAAAAAGGCGGAAAAGCACGGTATCTTCGTGGCGGCGGCAAAGCTTGGGGCGCTGCTGCTGATCTACGAGGGGCTTACCTATGCGATGAACTATGCCTACTATTACGTTTTGTACTTTGTAAAGGCGGGTAAATTTACGACCAGCTTCTCGACGGTGCGTGAGTTTTTCCGCAGCGACCCGGGGAGCATATCGTCAAGCTTTTACAATATGCTCGGCAACCTCTTTATAGTCGTGCTCTCGATGCTGATACTGATGCTTCTGGCGATTCTTGTGTTCAAGGTCGAGCTTAAGTCGATGCTAAAGCCCGAGGGCAAGCTTGCGGCGGCGGGGGTCAAGTGGTTCTCGCTTTCTATGAGCGTCAATATTGCCGTGTCGATAGTGGTATCTATTCTCGTATCTATTTTGAGCACCGTGGGCGTTACCGTGCCCGATCAGGATTTCTCTATGACCGACAGCTCGGCGGGCACGCTGATAATGCAGTTTACCTACGTTATACTTATAGGCCCTATCTGTGAGGAGCTTTTGTACAGGGGCGTTATCATATCCCTGCTAAAGCCCTACGGCAAGGGGCTTGCGGTGTTCTTCTCGGCGTTTTTGTTCGGGTATATGCACGGAAATATACCGCAGTTTGCCTCGGCATTTGCGGGCGGGCTCGTGTTTGCGGCTATCGCAGTAAAGTACGATTCGCTCGTGCCGACGATCGTTATGCACATAATGAATAACACGATCGCCAGCATCAAAGATTTCGCCGATGTTCTGGGCGTGTCTGAGGATAAGTCAAACCAGATCTACTACGCTGTAGTGATAGTGTGTGCAATAATCGGGATGTACCTTTTGTTCGTGAGGTTTTCAGAGCTCAAGCCTAAGGAGGAGCGGGCATTTCTCCTTTCCTCGGGCGAGAGAAGGAGAGGCGTTTTCTTTAATGTAGTTATGCTCGTTTATCTGGGGATAGTGTTCATTCAGTATATCCAGTCATTTATAAGCACGAACAGCTAGAGCGTGGCTTTTTGATATGTAAAAGGGGAGGTGTGGATATGTGGTTTTTGATCCTTTGGGTAGCGTCGCCCTTGGCCTTGATACCGCTTTTGGTGCATTTTTATAACAAGGCGGGGCGCCTTGAAAAATTTATCGACAGGCTGCAAATGCAGGGCAGGATAGATAATAACGAATACTATCAGACCACCCGCAAGCTCCCCAAAGGCGTTGCCCCCGGGCAGATGAGCGGGGCAGTGCCGCCGCCCGTGCAGGGGGTGGGTGCGCCGCCGTATGCGGGCACACCCAATATGCCGCCCCCGACGCAGTATGTGCCGCAGGGCAGACCCGTGACACCGCAGCCTATGCAGCAGCCCATTTTGCAGCCTATGCAGCAGATGCCTATGCAGCAGCCTGCCCCTCAGCCTATGCCGCAGCCTGCACCTCAGCCTATGTATACACAGCAGACTGCTGTGCCGCAGGGGGCAGTTCCCCCCGCACCGCCGCCTATGCCGCCTTATCAGCCCACTCCTCAAAAGGCAGCAAAGAGCGTAAGCTCGTCATCGGTGATGCTAATGGTGGGCGTTATACTTGTCTCTATCGCAGGGCTTATCTTTGCCACAGCCGTCTGGACGTCGATGGGCGGTGCCGGAAGAACGGGAACTATCGCCTTTGCGGCTGCATTTTTCTATATCATAAGCGCCTTTTCGGTCAAAAAGCTCTCACTTGAAAATTCGTCAAATGCCTTTTTCTCGCTGGGTGCGGTGTTTACGCTTATAACCTACCTCACGGCGGGCTACTATGAGCTTTTCGGCGCCGAGCTCTCCTTTGACGGGGGGCATAGGCTGGGGCTTGTGTCGGGGGCGTGCGCCCTGACGGCGGCTCTTTCGGTCATCGGGTACAGGATCTACAAGAGAAAATACCTCGCCGTTATATCCGTTTCGGGCGTGTTTGCGGCGTATGAGCTTTTGAGCTTCGACCTTGCCGGCGGGCAGACGGGCATTACCTCGTTTATGTCATCACTTGCGCTTGCTGTATGCCTTGCAGTCGTGATTCTCATAAAGGGCAAGCCCGACTGGGCGGCAGATACGCTCAGGGTCTGTGCAGGGCTTGCGGGTATTCTCTCGGCTGCTTCCCCGTTTATGAAAAACTTTGGCGAGTGGCGGGCTGCCGATATGCTCACGGCGGCGGTGCTCTTTGGCATAATATCGCTCTATTCCTTCAAGCTCGGCTCAAAGCCTATGCTCTCGCTTCACAGCGTGTTTATGGGGGCGGCGGCATTAAGCGCCTGTGTTCAGCTTTTTGAAAATGATGCCGAGCTGTATTCTGCGTTCTTCGCATTTGCAGCGCTGGGGCTTCTCTACAGGGGCTTTGCGGCATTGAGAACGCCTGTTTCGGATAATGTATTCGCTATTGCCTTGGCGGTAACGCTTTTTACAATGCTCAATATAGAGCAGATGAGCCTTGTGCCTGCACTTTGCGGGGCGGTGCTCGTGCTGTATATGTGCATATTCGCATTTGACAAAAAGCCCTATTCAAAGGTCTACTGCGTGACCTTGCCCTTGCCGTTTATTTTTATTGCGGCGTGCTTTGACGGCTATCTTTATGATGTTTGCGATGTTGATACGGGCAGCTATTCGGTGCTTGTCCTGCTGCTTGTTTATACCCTGGCAGCGGCGGCACTTATTTACATAACGAAAAAGCCGCAGAAGCTTTTGAATATGCCTATTGTAGCCAACGCATTTGCCGCAGCGGCAGCTATATGCAGTATCTTTGCGGCGGTCGGCACCGATAAGGGCGATACGGCCGAGCGGCTCTTAGCGCTGCTTGTGGTGCTTTTGACATTCGCAGTCGTGTATGCCGGCGACCTGCAGCCGCTTTCTGTCTTCCCTGCGATAAAGGCTGCCCCCTTGTTCTGTATGGGGTGTGAGAGCCTGTTTACTATCGGCAGCAAAATGGAGAGCGTAATAGGCGCATTAGCTTCGTTTGTGCTGTTTGCGGCACTTTCAAGTGTGCTCTTCTCAAAGTGCGTTTATGTTAATATAAACGGCAAGCCGAAGCTCGACACCTTCGCTGTCGGTGCGGCGACGGCTGTGATAGCGCTGTTTTCTCGGATAGACCCAAGAACGTCTGTTGTGGGCAAGGTGCCGAGTATAGCCTACCTGGTGCCTGTGCTTGCGTGGGGGGCCTTAGCGGCACTGCTGCTTTTGCTTATCAGGGAGAAGAACCACCGTGACTTAAACTCCGTCCTCGGGGTATGCGGGGCGGCGGCGGTATATGCTTCGTCGCTTGGGCTTGTGAGCTTTGCTTCCCGCTATATCAAGGCAGAGCTGAACCTTGGTGTGGTAATAGCGGCGGTGATCGTGTTCGTTTGCTTTTGTATTCTTTCACGAGTTATCTTCAGCCGTGAGCTTATAATAAAGGGCACAAACGGGATCCTGCCCGACTTTTTTGCAGCGGCAGCAGCGGCAGCGCTTGTGCGGCTCTATTCGGCGGCTGACAGTATGGACGTCAGGGCTGTGTCCTATCAGACCTATGAGATCGAGATGTTTATCGCCTGGCTCGCAGCGGGCGTGTTTGCGCTGATCCTTATAAGAGAGAAAAACAGCGAGCGGCTCAACACAGTCTTTAAGCTCCTCTCCTCGGGGGCGTGGCTCGTCGCATTTATCGAGCGCCCCTTCCTTGTTTCGGACAGCGAGACTGTCGAAATAAAGGTAACTGTCGTGGCGGTAGCTGTTTTCGGCTTTGCGGCAAAATATATCCTGCGAAAGAACGAAAGGCTTTCAGAAAATTTCGCAACTGCGGTGCACGTTTTCGCTATGATATTACTGATCGGCGATGCACTCACACATCAGTCACTTTTAAACACGCTGATAGTTATGAGCGTGGCGGCGGGGGTAATGGTAGTGTCCTTTATCATCAAGAGAAAGCGCTGGTTTATCATATCGGCAGCTATGCTGGTAGGGCTCACGCTTTACATCTGCAAGGACTTCCTCGCCTCGATAAGCTGGTGGGTATACCTGCTCGTGATAGGCGCAACGCTTATCATCATCGCCGTTTCAAACGAATACTTTAAGAACAAGAACGAACAGGCGCAGCCCCTTACCGAGAAGAAAAAGGGCAGGCTCTTTGAGGAATGGAAATGGTAAGCGACTATCGGAGCGCTATTAGGATAAATAGGAATTTATCGCGGTATTGTAGAGTGTGCACCTGCGAAGGGGGTACGGGGGGCGACCGCAAAGCCCCCCGATAAG
>JAFRYW010000234.1 GCA_017442845.1 Ruminococcus sp. | reverse complement strand
GTATGAGGTGGGGGAGATAGTTGTAGGGCTGCCCCTCAATATGAACGGCTCGTTTGGCCCCAGGGCTGAGAGGTGCAAGCAGTTTGCGGATATACTCAATGAGCTTACCGAGTGCCCCGTGAATATGTGGGACGAGCGCTCGACCACTGTTTCGGCACACAATATCCTAAATGAAACAAATGTCAGGGGCAAAAAGCGCAAGGCCGTAGTAGATACGGTCGCAGCTACTATAATACTGGAGGGCTACCTTGAATTCAGAAAAAACAAAAAAGCCGCTGAGTCGCAGGAGTAAGGCGCATCTTATCATTTTAGCTGTTACGATCTTGCTATTTATCATCGAGCTTGTGCGGTCAAACAGCTATATCGAGGTCGAGAGCTTTGAATATAAAAACGATAAGCTGCCGCAAGGCTTTGACGGGGCAAGGATAGTTTCCGTGACCGATTACCACAACCACGGCGGCACTTATGAGGATAAGCTGATAGAGAAGATCAAGGCGCAAAAGCCCGATTATATCTTCCTTGTGGGGGATATAATAGATTCGACCTTTACAAAGCTTGATGTGCAAAAAAGCTTTCTTGAAAAGTGTGTAGGGGTCGCCCCCTGCTACCTTGTTTTTGGAAACCACGAGCAAAGGCTATCCTCCGAGCAGAAAAGTGAGTATCTGGAAAATGCAAAGCAAGCGGGGGTCACGGTGCTTGATAACGAGATAGTTCCGCTCACCCGAAACGGTGATACGCTTTACCTAGTCGGCACAAGCAGTATGGGCGGTTTTACAGATGTTGAGGAGCAGGCAAAGGCGCTTGATAAGTCAGCCCCGCTCCTGTGGATCCACCATTACCCCGAGAATTTTAAGGAGATCTCGCAGGAGTCGCAAAGCTTAGGCTTTGGGTCGATGCTGCTTTTTTGCGGGCACGCCCACGGCGGGCTGATACGTATCCCCTTTACGAGGATCGGTGCAGTCGCCCCCGGGCAGGGCTTGCTTCCCGAATACACGGGCGGCGAGTATTTTGAGGGCGATGATGAGATGCTCCTTTCCCGAGGCTGCGGCAACAGCGGCGTTTCCCGCAGGCTTTTTGACCCGTTCGAGATAATAGTTTGTGAGCTGAAGGCAGGCTGATTCTTTTAAATATGCATAACAAAAGCCCGTGAACGCTCACGGGCTTAAGGCAACACCGCACGACCACCGGCCCCAGCCTTTGCACGCCATCTACTTGCAAATTTTCCGTCATATTACCCAAATTTCCCTTGACTTGCGCTAGCAAGCCTGCGGAAAATTTAGGCAATCTGACGAAAAATTTGACTGCGTATCTGACGTACAATGGTTGTGCGGTGTTGCCTTAAATTTATACATCATATAGGTTGTCAAGGAATGCAACGGTCTTTTCATCAAACCTGATGTCCTGCGCTGTCATATCCTCCTCGAGCTGCCAGAGCTTTGATACAGCGAATACGCTCGATACAGGGAACGGCTGCGAGGAAAGGTAGGCAAGCGTTACTACAGCGGGCGAGTGCCCGGTCTTGTCCGACAGGCGCTTTACCTTTGCGAGCCTTGCAAGGTTTGCTGTCGTGGCGTAGCTGCTCTCTAACTGATTTGTAGCGCTCTGCCCTGCGGCAAGCTTTGAGAAAAAGCCCTTTGCCTGCGGCGAGAATGCCATTACGGGGAAGTTGTTTTTCATATACCACGAATACTCCCTCATATCCATGCTTACCTGCGTGTCATCGCCCAAGATATCGGCGCTTGAATGTGCAAGGCTGTAGTTTATCTGGCTTACCGAAAAGGGGGTGAGCCCGTTTTCGAGTGCGAATTTGTTTGCCTCTGCTATTCTCGAAGCAGTCCAGTTTGAAGCCCCAAGGATATGCACCTTGCCGGATCTGACGAATTTGTCAAGGTAGGGCATTATCTCCTCTACGGGCTTGCTCGTGTCATCTCTGTGCAGCATATATATGTCGGCATAGTCTGTCTTGAGCGCCTCGAGCGACTGCGACAGATCCTCGGTCACGCTTTGCTCGTCGAGCCTGTTTATAGTTTCTTCCTCGGTAAAGTAGGGGTGGCCGCCCTTTGTGGCTATCAGCACCTTGTCACGGTTGCTGCGGCTCTCCATCCACCTGCCTATGACCTGCTCGCTCGCACCGTCGCCGCCCTCGACCCAGTTGCAGTATACACGTGCGGTGTCAAGGCAGGTGCCGCCAAGCTCGAAATATTTGTCAAGTATGTCAAAATACCCCTCGTCGTTGTCCTGCCTGTCGATATTCGCAGTGCCCAGTATCAAGGCGGGCATCTGTAATGAATATAGTTCGTTTTTTAAGGTGTAGCTTATCATTTTTCTTCCCCTCGAAATCGTTTTTTATTTACTTTAATAATATTCTATCATATTTTTTTAATGATAGTAATAAATTTTTTGTAAACAAAATATTTTTGTGAAAAACTACTTGACAAAGAGGGGAAAATGTTATATAATACATAAATGTAAAGCAGTCAAGCTTTACAGCGGCGCTGAGAATTAAGGGTATCTCTAAAAACCCATTTGGTCAAAGAAAAAACAGATAGGTGCGGCAGATGCAAGGAGAACCCTCGCAGCAGTGCTGACGCACTACAAGAGGGTTCGACACAGCATATGCCGTGCATAGCTGTTTTTTCTCAAAAGGGGTT
>JAFRYW010000233.1 GCA_017442845.1 Ruminococcus sp. | reverse complement strand
TGCACTCTCTACAATATTGCGTTAAATTCTCATTTATCTCAGGAACGCTTTTGTAGAAATGGAGTTAAAAAAACACCGTAATGCCGGGCAGGGCATTACGGTGTTTTTTATATATTGTTATGTATTCTAATTTGGGGGCAAATATTACTTATCATAAAGCCTTCTGATATTGTCAAGTATGCCCTTTGCTTCTTCAACAGCTTCCTGCGGTGAAAGAAGCTCTGCCTTGTCGCCAAACTTGAAAAGCCAGCCGTAGAAGGTGGGGGAAAGCTGAACGTTTACCCTTATCTTAAAGCTGTTCTCATCGACCCTCTCGATATTCACCCTGTCTGTGAACCTATCGACTACAGGGTTCATAAGAGAATTGTCAAACTTGATCTCAGCCTCGACCTGGTTCCCGGGGTACATCTCGAAAATAGCCGCCTGCTGCTCCTTAACAAAGCTGTTCTCATCGTCTGTGAGGGGGTGCCTCTTATTCTCTGTCACCTTGACATCTACCATTCTGTCAACTCTGAAGAATGAGATCTGTTCACGCTTATAGTGATAGCAGATAAGGTAGTAGTTATCATCGTTATAAACAAGATTATACGGTGACACCGTATAAAGCTCGCCGCCGTGACGGGCGACCTTCTTCTTATCGGGGGTGTAGTCAAAGTACTTAAAGGTTATATCCTTATCATTATTTACGCCGTCATTGATAGCGTTTATATTGTAGTAGATCTGCTCGTTGCCCGACTTGCCCTTTGCACGGTTGCGGATAAAGAAGGTGCGGCTGAGCATAGGCGCCTTGAACTCACTTGTAAGCGTCATAAGCTTGTCTATAAGCTCGCCCGACTTTCTTTTGGTCAAAAACCTCGAGGAAGCAACGCACGCCGCAAGAACAGACAGCTCCTCCTCCTGAAAAAGCCTCTGCCCAAGGAAATATGCGTTTGAATGGCCTACCTTTGTGGTGATTATATCCATTCCCGACTCCTTAAGGGTGTCGATATCGTCATAGACCGTCTTTCTCTCGCATTTGATATTCTTCTCAGCAAGGATATCTATAAGCTGTATTCCCGTGATCGGGTGATTCTCATCCGACTTCTGCTCAAAGAGATTTTTCATAAACAAAAGCTTCTGCTTCTGCTTTGCCTGACTTGCCATATTGGTTTCCTCCCCTACTCATCTTTTTTCATCCTGTCCTTAACGGGTATCTTCGTCCCGTCAGGCTCAACGATAGTAATGCCTTCAAGCTGCGCCTTGAGATTTCCCAGTACCGATTCTCTGTACTCGCTCCTGAGCTGCTGGCGCTCAAGATGCTCCTCCTCGGTAAGCTCCCTCTCTCGGGCAATACGTGTCAGCTCACTGATCCGATCAAGCTTGACCTTATCCATATTCTTTTACCGCCGTTCTCCGAATAAAATGTGCTCTTAAACTAAAAAAGAGGACACCAAATAATGCCCTCGTCAATATCAGTCATAACAAGCAGCACATTTCACTCTTAAAATTTTTACACACAAAATAGCTTTCTAAGCGGGGAACATTTTCTTTTTATTTTGTTTTTTTACCCACTTGGAAAAGCTGTCCAAAACAAAAAACTTATCCCGAAGTACGAATTTTTGTTATCTTTATTTTTTTATCACGTATTTTCGGGGCATATTTTTCTGTCTGTTCACCTATTATACCACAAAATTTTCCTCTTGTCAACGTTATTTTGCACAAACAGTCCAATTAAATCCCCACAATTAGCACAAAAAAATAAATTTTTGCGTTATCTATTGACTTTTGGGGGAAATATGCTATCATATTATTAGAACATATGTTTTATATCATACCGATCTGGCATACAGCGGACGATCCCGGGGTCTGCGTATCGCCGCAAACTGAAAAAGGAGGAAACAATTGAAGGAACTTATTGATAGCTATCAGCAGCTCTTGACTAAGATTGAGGAAAGGATAGTTTATCTGGGAAACGAGATGAAGCTGCCGCAGACAAAGGAAAGCCTGATCCAGCTCAGACGGCGCCGTGATACACTCTCGCAGGAATACGACGACCTGATATATGCTATGAGAAAAATGGCAAAATACGTTCCCCGTGGTGAGAGCAGATGAGCGAAAGGATACGTGCAAGAAGGCTTCCGATAGAGCTTGCCGAGAGCTTAGGCTCTTTATCAGAGAAAGATGAGGGCACAGACCCTACGCACGCACGCTTTGTGCTGGAGCTTTTGAGAGACGTGCTTGAAAACGGTTTGACTAAAAAGAAAAAATGTTATATAATACTATATTATATATACAACCTCAAAATGGAGCATATAGCTGCAAAATACGGCGTGAACAAATCGACCGTATCCCGCACCGTGAACGCCGCAAGGCGAAAGATCAATGAGCGGGTGTTGAGGTTTGTGAACAAAAGGATATAACAGGTGAAGACTTATGAATACCCCGATATGTGATTTTGTGACAGAATACGCTGTAAGCGGAAAGACCAGGCTGCATATGCCCGGGCATAAGGGCGCCCCGCAGCATGGGCTTGAGCCCTTTGACATTACCGAGATAGAGGGTGCGGGCTACCTTTATTCCGATGAGGGGATAATTGCCGAGAGCGAGAAAAACGCCGCCATGCTTTTTGGCACAGGCAGGACGCTTTACTCGACCGAGGGCTCGACACTGTCTATCAAGGCTATGCTTGCTATAGCGCTCACCTCCTTAAAAAAGGAAAACGAGCGCCCGCTCGTGCTTGCCTCCCGAAACGCACACAAGGCATTTTTAGACGCCGCCTGCCTGCTCGACTTTGATGCGGGCTTTATAATGCAAAGCACACCTTCGCCATCGCTTTGCCGGGCGTTCATAACTGCCGATGATGTCAGGGCGGCGATTGAGCGTGCCGACAGAATGCCGACAGCCATCTATGTAACAAGCCCCGATTACATGGGAAATATCCTCGATCTGCCCGCTATAAAGGCAGTTTGCAGGGAATACGGGCTGCCGCTGTTAGTCGATAACGCACACGGCGCTTACCTGAAATTCTTGAAAAAGAGCCTGCACCCGATAGATCTCGGTGCAGATATGTGCTGCGATTCAGCGCACAAAACACTGCCCGTTTACACGGGCGGGGGGTATCTCCACATAAGCCGAAATGCCGACAAGCGCTTTTTTGACGAGCCAAAGGGCTTAATGTCGATATTTGCATCGACGAGCCCCTCTTACCTTTTAATGCAGTCTCTTGACAACTGCAACAGGCTATTATCGGGCGAATTCCCTACCCTTTTAGAGGCAGCCGTGCCCGCTGTGCAGCGGCTTAAGCAGGATATAGCTGATATGGGCTTTTCCATAATGGGCGCAGAGCCTATGAAAATAACTATCCTGCCGTTAAGCTTTGGCCTCACGGGCTTTGAGCTTGCGGGTCATCTGCGGGAAAATGATGTGGAATGCGAATATGCTGACAGCTTCTGTACTGTACTTATGCTCTCGCCCTACAACACCGAGCGGGACTATGAGCGGCTATTATTTGCTCTGTCATTACTAAGCCCAAAAGAGCCGATAGTAAAGCTCCCGCTCACCCTGCCGGCACCTGTTTACAGGCAGAGCATAAGAAGTGCTGTTTTTTCAAGGGCCAGGCAGATAAATGTCAGCGATGCACTCGGAAGGGTGTGTGCAAGAACTGCCGCATCATGCCAGCCCTCTATACCGATAGCCGTACCCGGAGAGGAGATAACGGCACAGGTGATAGAGGTGCTTAAAGCATACGGGATAGAAAAGGTGCAGGTGATCTGAAAGCCCTTATGCTCTGTATGCTTACAATATGAAATGATTCCCCCATTCAAAGCCCTGCTTATGATATGGGGGAATTTTTATGATTGACATTTTGGGGAAAATATAGTATAGTATTATTATAAATAAGAATTTATCTTATTAGGTAATAGGGAATAGGTAATAGGTAATAGGTGAGGTGCGCCTGCGGCGGCTGCCCGAATGGGCATCTGTCGGCGAAGCCGACACCATACTTATTACCTATTACCTATTAACTATTACCTAGCGGAGCGAAGCTCCGCTAAATTCCAATTTA
>JAFRYW010000232.1 GCA_017442845.1 Ruminococcus sp. | reverse complement strand
TGATATAAAGCATAGTCTGCCTATAGTTGAGCCCCAGGCTCCTGCCCGCCTCAAACTGGCCGTTGTCTATGCTCATGATACCGGAGCGGACGATCTCGGCAACATATGCGCCCGAATTGATACCGAAAGCCATTACCGCGACAAGTATCTTATCAATATTAACGCTGCCAAAGATAACAAAGTAGGTTATAAGCAGCTGCACGACCATAGGTGTGCCCCTGATAACTGTAAGGTAGACCTTGCAAAGGATATTGAGCACCTTTAGCCGCCCTGTCTTATCGTGTGTCGAGCGGACTATTGCCACCAAAAAGCCGAGCACAAAGCCTATCATCACCGCAAAAAGGGTGATCTCAAGAGTTGTCAGCAGGCCGCCCGTCAAATACTTCCACCTGTCATTCTCTATAAAATTCTGCTTGAAGGAATCGATCAATCCGTCCATTATCAAGAGCTTCCTTTCTTAAAAAGAGTATTCCCCCACCGGGCGGCAGGGGAAAAGCTGATTGCCAGTAATTATTTCTTTCTTACGATGATGACCTGATTTGACGTGGTATAAGGGTCTGAGAAGAGAACGTTCTTCTTTCTGTCCTCAGTTACAGTCATACCGGCAACGCCGACATCAGCCTTGCCCGAGGAGACCGCCGATATGATAGAGTCAAACACCATATCATCTATCTTTAGCTCATACCCAAGCTTATCGCAAACGGCTGTCATCATATCAACGTCGATACCGACGATCTTGTCGCCGTCCTTACTCTCATAGGGCGGGAACTCTGCATTTGTTGCCATAACGAGCGTACCCTTGCTCCTGTCAACGCCGTCGGGAGACTTATAGGGGGTCTTGCCAGCGTCATTACCGATCCAATTACTCTTGATTTTATCAAGCGTGCCGTCAGCCTTAAGGTCTGCAAGCGCCTTATTGATATCAGTCTGCAAGCTTGTGTTGTCAAGCTTTATAGCGATAGCATACTCCTCCTCAGCGAAGGGCTCGTCTAAGATCTTGAGGTCGTCATTTTCCTTAACGAAATATTTTGCGGGCTCGGCGTCTATCAAGACCGCATCTATCTTGCCCTGCTTAAGTGCCTGAACTGCGTCAGCGCCCTTGTTGTATTTCTCTACCTTAGCGTCCTTGATATCCTCAGCGTAGATATCGCCGGTTGTGCCGAGCTGAACACCTATCGTCTTGCCCTCGAGGTCATCAATGCTGTGCACATTATTCTCAGGAACGCCGCAGCCTGTAAATACAGCAGCTGCCATTACCGCAGCAGCGCATACGCTTACTATCCTTTTAAACATAATATCTTCTCCTTTATTTCCATATGAATTATTACTTTAATACCCACATATTATAGCATAATTCACCCATATTTGCAAGGCAAAAGCGCCCCTGTAAGAAATATTTTACAATAATTTGTGATAAAAATCAAATTTATAAAAATTAGACTTTTTTTCTTGTTTGTTTTACCAATATAAAAGCAGGGACCTATGAATAAGCCCCTGCATAAATGTATATTTACTTAGACCTTCTCAACAGAGATAACGGCCTTGATACCGTTTATATCCCACTCCTTGCCGCTGTTTGCGCCGATAGAGATAGACTCTGCCAAAACATCGGTGCTGATCTGCGCCTTGTTTGCCTCGATGACCTCTGCAAGCTTACTGTCGGTGTCAATGGTAACGCTGATATGATCCATTACCTCAAAGCCCGAATCCTTTCTCATTGTCTGTAGCTTGGAGATGATCTCACGAACAAAGCCCTCGTTTATGAGCTCCTCTGTGAGGTTTGTGTCCATAGCAACTGTCACGCCGTTTTGAGTGAGCGTGCAGAAGCCCTCCTTCTGCTCGGTCTCGATAAGAAGATCGTCCTTAGAAAGCGAGATCTCGCCGATAGAGATGTTAAGCTTCAGCTCACCTGTCTCATCAAGCTCAGCCATAGCCTTGTGGCCGTCAAGCGTTGTGAGCAGGTTTCTTATCTCGCCTAAGTTCTTGCCGTACTTGGGCCCTAATGTCTTGAGCTGCGGCTTGAACTTATAGTCAACGAACTGCGAAACATTATCTGCGAACTTAACGTCCTTAAGGTTCAGCTCGTCTCTTATGATATCAACATAGAAGCTGTCAAGCTCGTGGTCGGCTGTAACGTACATTACCGAAAGAGGCTGACGGTTCTTGATATTAGCGGTATTTCTTGCGGCACGGCCGAGAACTACTATATCAAGCACCTCCTCCATATCGCTTTCAAGCTTCAGGTCGACCATCGACTCATCAACTGTCGGGTAATCGCAAAGGTGAATACTTTCGGGGGCGTTCTTATCGACTGTTACTACGATATTCTGATAAACCTCCTCAGTGATGAAGGGCACCATAGGTGCGGCGCACTTGCAAAGCGTTACCAAGGCTGTATAAAGGGTCATATAGGCATTTATCTTATCCTGTGTCATACCCTGTACCCAGTAACGCTCTCTGCCTCTTCTTACATACCAGTTTGAGAGGTCGTCAACAAAGTCCTGCATAGCCTTTGCAGCCTCGGGGATACGGTAGTTAAAGAGGTTTTCATCAGCCGCCTTGACCATAGAGTTCATTTTTGAAAGCAGCCACTTATCCATAACGGAAAGCTTATCATATTCTATCTTATGCTTTGTCGGGTCAAACCGATCTATCTCGGCATAGAGCACGTAGAAGGCATAGGTATTCCAGATAGTGTTCATAAACTTTCTCTGCCCCTCGATAACTACCTTATCGTGGAACTTATTGGGCAGCCAGGGCTGAGAGTTCGTATAGAAATACCACCTGATAGCATCTGCGCCGAGCTTTTGCAGCGCCTCGAACGGGTCAACTGCGTTGCCCTTTGACTTGCTCATCTTCTGGCCGTTCTCGTCCTGAACAAGGCCTAAAACTATAACGTTCTTATAGGGCGCCTTATCAAAGAGAAGCGTTGAGATAGCAAGCAGCGAGTAGAACCAGCCTCTTGTCTGATCGACAGCCTCGGAGATAAAGTCTGCGGGGAACTGCGACTCGAAAAGCTCCTTATTCTCAAAGGGGTAGTGGTGCTGTGCAAAGGGCATAGAGCCCGAGTCAAACCAGCAGTCTATTACCTCGGGAACACGCTTCATCTGCTTACCGCACTCGGGGCACTTGATAGTTACAGCGTCGATATATGGGCGGTGCAGCTCGATATCATCGGGGCAGTTGTCAGACATACTCTTAAGCTCCTCGATAGAGCCGATAGAGTGGCGGCAGCCGCACTCGCACTCCCAGATATTAAGAGGAGTACCCCAATACCTGTTACGGGAGATGCCCCAGTCCTGAACATTCTTGAGCCAGTCGCCAAAGCGCCCCGACCCGATGCTCTCGGGAATCCAGTTTATTGTGTTGTTATTAGCTATGAGCCTATCCTTAACATCAGTCATCTTGATGAACCAGGACTCTCTTGCATAGTAGATGAGCGGGGAATTACATCTCCAACAATGCGGGTAATCATGCTCGAACTTAGGTGCATCAAAAAGCTTGCCGTCCTTATCAAGGTCAACTAATACAAGCTTGTCAGCGTCCTTGACAAATGTGCCCGCATAGGGGGTCTCCTTTGTCATATTGCCCTTGCCGTCAACAAACTGAACGAAGGGAAGGTCGTATTTCTTGCCGACCCTGTTATCGTCCTCACCGAAGGCGGGGGCGATATGAACTATACCTGTACCGTCAGACATTGTTACGTAGTAGTCCATTACTACATAGTGGCCCTTTTTCTTCTGTCTCTTAGCCTCTTCGCCGGTATATGCGAAAAGCGGCTCATATTCCATGCCCTCAAGGTCTGAGCCCTTATAGCTCTCGAGCACCTCATATGCGGGCTTATCCTCCTCTGCGAGCTTGCCCAAAACAGTATCAAGCAGAGCCTGTGCCATGATATAGGTATAGCCGTCAGCAGCCTTGACCTTGCAATATGTTTCATCGGGGTTGACGCAGAGCGCTACGTTAGAGGGGAGCGTCCACGGTGTTGTCGTCCACGCAAGGAAGTAAGCGTCCTGCCCTACTATCTTGAAACGAACTACAGCCGAGCGCTCTTTTACGAGCTTATAGCCCTGAGCGACCTCGTGAGAGGAAAGGGGCGTTCCGCACCTGGGGCAATAGGGCACTATCTTAAAGCCCTTATAGAGCAAGCCCTTATCATAGATCTGCTTTAAAGCCCACCACTCAGATTCAATAAAGTCGTTATGATATGTTACATAGGGGTTATCCATATCAGCCCAGAAGCCTACGGTACCGGAGAAATCCTCCCACATACCCTTATACTTCCAGACAGATTCCTTACACTTGGTGATAAAGGGCTCAAGACCGTATTCCTCGATCTGCTCCTTACCGTCAAGGCCGAGCATTTTCTCGACCTCAAGCTCAACAGGTAGGCCGTGAGTATCCCAGCCCGCCTTACGGGGCACCATATAGCCCTTCATAGTTCTGTATCTTGGGATCATATCCTTGATAGCACGGGTAAGAACGTGGCCTATATGCGGCTTGCCGTTTGCTGTCGGGGGGCCGTCGTAGAATACATAGCTCTCCCCCTTGCTTCTGGTTGACATACTCTTGTTAAAGATATCCTTATCCTTCCACAGCTGCTCTATCTGCTTTTCTCTCTGCACGAAGTTAAGGTTGTTTTCGACCTTTTTGTACATTTTCCTCTTTCCTTTCCTCAAAAATATAAAACCCCACGCCCGAAAACGGACGCAGGGAAAACCTTACGCTTATTACCACCATTTTACATACATTCATATGCTTCCCCCTAACGCAGGGAAAACGTCAGCGCCTACTCAGGGCAAGCCTTTCGGGCTGAAGCTCGGGAGGGATATTCGGGCATTTCACTACCGGCACTGCGCTCACACTCTCCGCAGCTCGCTGTGGCTTTATTTGAAAAGCTTACTTTCTCCGTCATAGCCTTTTTTATATAACAAATAAATTATATTACATTTATCCCCATTTGTCAATAACTAATTTATGAATAATTTTACGTTTACCACGCAGAAACGAAAAATTATCAATACAGGTCTGCATTTCCTTCTTTAGCTAACAATTCGACAAACAGCACCGCCGAAAAATATTCACCACGACAAAGTTTATCAAAAAGGCTTTTCAAGGAAATAAATTTGTGATATAATCTCTTTCGCAAAAATCACTGATGAGAGAGGAAGTAAAAAACAAAATGCAAAGCTACAAATTTCTTTTGCCGACCAAATCTTTAATGAAAAATGAATTACCTGACAGGCTGACCTATTCGGGACAATGTGTAAAGATCACCGACCCGCAGGCTGAGGAGCTTTACAAATACGAGGAAAGCTTCATTCCCGATGCAGCCGTTATCGACGAGCAGCTGACGGTAAAGGAAACAGTAAGACTTATAGAATCGTCAAAGGAGAAAAGCAAGGGCGCTAAGATCATTCTGCTATCGTCATCGAGCGAAAATGACAGGAGCAAATACCTAAGTCTGGGTGCCGATGCAGTATTACCCGCAAACGCAGACGCTTCAATGGTGATACACTCACTTGAGAGCCTGCTCGGAACCGGAAACAGCATAAGCACCTTAAGCTATGAAGCAGAGCTTTACGAGCGTGTCAGCCATGCGCTGTGCGAGCTTGGGATAACGCCCAACTACTGCGGCTACAGGTATTTAAGAGACATTCTTATAATGGTGATAAGCGAGCCCGACACAGTTAGGCGCATATCAAAAACGATCTACCCCAAGGTAGCAAGGATGCACTCAGCCAGACCCGCCTGCATCGAGCGAGGGGTAAGAACTGCGATAAGCCGCAGCTGGCCGAAGGTACACACTGATATAAAGGTAAAGTATTTCGGGATCCACTCCCCCGCACTGTCAAGGTGCCCGACCAATTCGGAATACATATTCATTATCGCCGAGCGTATCCTTCGTGAGATTCGCTTAGAGCGCAAGATAAGCTGATACAAAACAAAGCCCGGGGCAAAAGAGCCACGGGCTTATATTTATATTATCAGACGGCCGCCGAAAATAAGCTGCTCCCCTTACCACATTCATCGCTTTATTCTCGCAAGGCGTTGCCTGTAAGAATATTATATGCGAAGGCGCACACTGTGTTAAAAGGTAAGTAAGGCGACCGATTCAAGACCTTATAGGCAAGGCCTTGAACTAAAAGAGGCAGGCACCTATAAAACCGCCTGCCTCGTAATCATCTTTTTTCCTGTGCCGCATTTAGCACCTGACTAAACTTTCGGGTGGACTCACTCCAATCTTTCAGATATTCCTTAAGATGCATACAATCATTTTCATAATGCACCACTCCTACTTATATATTTAGTCGAAGAAAAATTTTACATAGCCATTGGAATTATTTCCTTTCAAAGTTATCGTGTCAAAAGCCTGAACTGTCAAGCCATTGGAAACAACCCTTTCTTTAAAGTATTTGGTTTTGTTAAAAGCCAAACTGCTATGCCATGGGACTCAAACCTTTCGTTAGAATTTTGTTCCTATGCGCCCCGTCAAACAGGCGCTAAACTGAATTTCTCGGCGGACTCACCCCAATCTTTCAGATATTCAAGAGAACCTTGTGGACAATCATCGTGGTCATATCCACCACTCCCTTCAGAAGCTACGCTTAGAAATTCTATTAAGACCTAAGTTTGAAGACTCATATCAAACTGTGAGCTGACCTAAAGTTTACATGGGATTCACCTGTTCCTATAAAATTTGGATTACCTCACAAAAACTTAAGCCGTGCATCGGACTCACTCCAATCTAAAATGTTTTCTGAAACCTCTTCAAGCTGATCATACCAAATCAACTCCTTATCAAAAGCTTCAAGCTATTCAATTGTAAAGCAGATATAAAAATATCGCTGAGACTTCGAGCACCCCGCATCATTGACTGATTGGTGGGATAGCTGTGAAGGACCTCGGCGACTTGACTAAATCCATTATCATTCTCTTGGGCCAGCCGGTCTATACACCCGGGTCTTTAAAGCCCCTCTTTAAACAAGTCCTGCGTCGCCGAGCCTTCGGATGCTCTTTGGTTCTAAACTGTCCATTGGCTCATGCTCCTTTCAGTAGATTTAAAGTATGTTAACGGGACCCTGACAGACTTCTCAAATTAAGTGTACCCACTTCTGTCAAAAGCCTTATTCCGAACTACTTTAGCAAGGGAAGGGAAATATACGTTACCGGAGACCATTACTATGACCTCTTGGGCTGCTGACCCCAATCTTGCAGCTTATATGTCCGACCTCTCCCGAGCGACTCTTGCTGCACCCTTTCGGTTTAGCCCCTTTCCTCTTTCCTTGAACTTAGTATATCACACTTTTTAGCGTTTGTCAATAGTTTTTTTCAACTTTTTTGGATATTTTTTATTTAACATTACTTTTACAAATACCGCTTGACATTTGATTTTAAATGTAGTATAATTATAGTGTTGCAGTGCTTAAAGCGTAGCTTTTGGGCGCTGTTTTTTAATAATAAGGAGGCTATGTATATGAGCGAGGAATTCAGACCCGATCTTTATACCCTTACAGATGAGGACGGCAAGGAGCAGACCTTTGAGCTGCTCGATTCTATGGAATATGAAGGCGAGACATATTACGCCCTTACCCCCTATTATGAGGACGGGCAGGCGGCACTTGATGACAGCGGGGCTGTTATCATATTAAAAAGCGAATACACCGATGATGAGGAGATCATGGTGACTATCGACAACGACGAGGAGTACGAGCGTGTAGGTGCGGTATTTATGGAAAAGCTAAACGCTATGTTCGACTTTGATGACGAGGACGAGGAGTAGCTTACAGGCTTTTTCTCAAAATGTACAAATTTTAGAACTTTTATTTGTACTAATTACATATTGATATTTAGCCTCATTTGTGGTATACTGATAACAACGAAAGGTTAATTTCTTTCTGCCTTGTCCGATAAAGCACGGGCATTATGATCCAACACTTTATTAAAGGGAACCGGGTTATCTCCGGCGGTGGATTGCAGACCTCCCGACCGTGACCGTCGCTTGCGGCTGATCACGGCTACGGACGAAGGGAGCGTGAAGGCGTTGGGCTGGTACCCACCTGCACATATGCGGGTTTTATTTTCCCGTGCGGCGGCAAGGCGGTTAGTTATTATAAAGCGAAAGCTTATAAGTCCCCTGCTTTTTAGCGGGGGGCTTTTTTGTTTAGATCTAATAAAAAGCGGCATCTGTTTTGTGCAGACATACAAACCTTGAAATAAAATGCAGCAAATGCATATTCATAAGCGTCTGTATTTATAAAGGAGGAATGAACCTATGAAAATGAGACCAATCTTAGCATTAGCATCAGTGATAGCAGCGGCGGCTCTTGCTTGCTGCTCAAAGGGGAATGAGAGCAGCAGGCTGATAATAGACGAAAACAATATGAATGACTTTATCTATGGGGACACCTTTTTGATTCCACCGACACCGCAGGCGTATGAATATTCTTTCAGATATGCCGATCTCGGGGGTGACAGGCAGCAGCATTACGATACGCTAAAGCAGCTTGTTGACAGTATGTACGGTGACGGGACGTTTGGCAAGGGTAATGTCGAGGAGCCCAATGAAAACGCTTACGGGTACAACTGGCAGATAGAAGAGAGCAAAAACGTCTGGCTTTCATCTGACGGATATTATGCAACAGAAGACTATGAGCTTGCCCCCGAAGCCTACTACCCCGATATGGAGATAGACGAGGAAACCGGCAGCCTTTCGGCTGAGATAGTTTTTGAAAACAAGTTTGATGATACCTCTGTCACATTTGGCAGCAGGGAATACACATTAGCACAGCTTTGTGACATAGCGCAGGAAAGGCTTTACATCTGCAATGAGCTGACAGACGGCAGCGCCGAATACTCACCTATTCTTGCATTCGTTTACAAGGACGCAAACCAAAAGAGCATATATACAGATATATGTTTTTGCAGAAGGTTTGGCGATGCCCATTTTCGGTTTCCGTTAGCAGAGCCGCCGTTTTCAGACGGAAAGTGGACAAACGGCATACCCTCATCAAGCTGCACCGTTCATCTTTACGGCGAGGACAAGGTATTCTCGGTTTTAGGCGGCAGTGCTTTTACTGACATTACAGAGCTTAGGCAGTTAAAAATACTTAATTGCAGCGAGGCTGTAAACAAAGCAGCCGAAGCCCTTGGCAACAAGGCTAAGAACATCACACTCACCTACGCACAGCTTGAATACTCCCCTATTAGCGAGGACGTAACAAGTGGTATCATAACAGCCCTGCCCTACTGGGCACTTTATTATGAGGACAGTGACGGAAAGAAAGGAATTATCTGCGTCGAGGCGCAGACGGGCGAGGTAAAAACGGTGGAGTTCTATATGTAAAGCAAAACACCGCCCCGAGGGATATTCCCCGGAGCGGTGATCTTTATATCAGTCTATCTCGACCATTATCTTCATATCCTGCCTTGAAGCGGAGGCTCTCATTACTGTTCTTATCGCCTTGGCGATACGCCCCTGCTTGCCGATAACTCTGCCCATATCGGGCTCGGCAACGTGGAGGTGGAAAACTACAACGCCCTCTTCATCGGGCTCGTCCTGTGTTATAACGATAGCGCTCTTGTCCTCAACAAGCTCGCTGACTATAGTTCTAAGCAATTCTGTCATTTTATTTACCTCTTTCTCCTGAAAAATAAAACTTACAGCGTATCTTGCAGGATAGGTGCTGTAAGCCCGGGTATGCGTAATTAACAGGCGAGACGTACAAAAATGTACGCCGCCCAGAAATTACTTTGTTTACTTTTCGATCCTCTTAAGAAGTGCCTTTACTGTATCTGTGGGCTGTGCGCCGTTAGCGATCCAGCTCTTAGCCTTCTCCTGGTCGATGTTGATAACGGAAGGCTCCTTAGTAGCATCGTAGTAGCCGATCTCCTCGATAAATCTACCGTCTCTGGGGTATCTCGAGTCAGCAACAACAACACGGTAGAAGGGCTTCTTCTTAGCACCGAGTCTTCTCAGTCTGATCTTTACTGCCATTTTATTTTCACCTCCATAAATTACTTGTTTGTATATGATCGCATCAGCGGTCGTATCTTTATTAAGGCATTCCGTTGCCGCCAAGACCCTTTAACAGGTTGGCACGGTTTCTTCTTGCCTTCTTGCCGTGCAGATTTCCGCCGATTCCGAACTGCTTCATCATCTTCTTCATCTGCTCATACTGCTTCAGCAGCTGGTTTACGTCAGAGACCTCTGTGCCGCTTCCCGCAGCGATACGTCTCTTTCTCTTGGGGTCGATTATCGAGGGCTTTCTTCTCTCGGCCTTGGTCATAGAGTTTATCATAGCCTCAGTCTTGCGAAGCGCCTTCTCGCCCGCCTCCATCTGCTCGTCATTTATCTTATTTGCGCCCGGCAGCATTCTGATTATGCTCTTCATGCTTCCGATCTTTTGTATCTGCTTCATCTGGTCGAGAAGGTCGTTTAGGTCAAAGCCCTCTGATGCCATTTTATCGGCAAGCTTCTTGGCCTCCTCCTCATCAACTGTGGCGGTAGCCTTTTCGATAAGCGTCAGCATATCGCCCATTCCGAGGATACGTGATGCCATTCTTTCGGGGTGGAAGGGCTCGAACTCATCAAGCTTTTCGCCCATACCCACGAACTTGATAGGCTTACCCGTAACAGACAGTACAGACAGCGCCGCACCGCCCCTTGTATCGGAGTCGAGCTTTGTCAAGATAACGCTGTCGATACCGAGAGCCTCATCAAATGCGGCCGCAACATTTACAGCGTCCTGACCTGTCATAGCATCGACCACGAGCATGATCTCGTTAGGCTCGGCTATCGACTTTACGTCCTTTAGCTCCTGCATAAGAGCCTCGTCGATATGCAGACGGCCCGCTGTATCTATGATGACCAGGTCGTTGCCGTAATCCTTAGCGTGCTTGATACCCTCTTTTACTATCTTGCGGGGGTCGATCTGCCCCATTTCAAAAACGGAGACCTCAGCCCTCTCGCCGACAACCTTCAGCTGCTCGATAGCCGCAGGCCTGTAGACGTCTGCTGCGATAAGCAGCGGCCTTTTGCCCTGTGCCTTGAAATACTTTGCAAGCTTTGCAGAATGGGTGGTCTTACCACAGCCCTGAAGACCGCACATCATTATGATACAAGGCGGCTTGTTCGGGAAGTTTATCTTTGAGTTCTGCTCACCCATAAGGCTTATGAGCTCTTCGTTAACTATCTTTATTACCTGCTGCCCGGGGGTCAGGCTTTTGAGCACCTCTTCACCTATGCTGCGCTCCGTTACCTTACCGATAAAGTCCTTAACGACCTTATAGCTAACGTCAGCCTCGAGCAGTGCTAGCCTTACCTCACGCATAGCCGCCTTAACATCAGCCTCGGTCAGCTTACCTCTGTTTCTTAAGCCCTTGAATACTTTTCCAAGCTTATCGGAAAGACCTTCAAATGCCATTGATCTGCCCCCTTTTAAACGGTGTTTCTATTCCTGCTCCTCGCCAAGCTCAGCCAGGCGGGAATCGATATTTTCCAAGGTCTTTATCACCTTATCGGCGATATTTTTGCCAAACGAGACCTTTCTGCACTGGTCGAGCGCCTCGAGTGCATCCTTTTTAATGCTCAGCAGCGCATCTATCTCGACCCTTCTCGCCTTAAGGATACCGAGCCTTTCCTCGAACTCGTCGAGCGCCTGCTCGCTTCTCTTCAAGCTGTCGTGAACGCCCTGACGGGAAATGCCGTACTGCTCACCAATCTCGGAGAGCGAGAGGTCTTCATCATAATAAAGCTGCATCATTTCAAGCTGCTTTTCCGTCAAAAGCCCGCCATATACATCGAGCAGCAAGCCGTATTCAAGATTTTTTGGCATGATACTCACCGCTTTCATCAGATCTCGACTTAAGGGCATCTCTAAAAACCCCTTTTGAGAAAAAACAGCTATGCACGGCATATGCTGTGTCGAACCCTCTTGTAGTGCGTCAGCACTGCTGCGAGGGTTCTCCTTGCATCTGCCGCACCTATCTGTTTTTTCTTTGACC